>NZ_JBKQJR010000142.1:0-52627 GCF_052326845.1 Acidocella sp.
TCTCGTCGATCATCTCGCGCAGCCTGGCGATTTTCGTCAGCTGCGAGCCGAGGAAGGCCTGCCCGCCGAAGCCGGGGTTCACGGTCATCACCATGATGATGTCGGTGAGGTCGAGCACGTTCTCCACCGCCTGCACCGGGGTGGCGGGGTTGAGCACGACGCCGGCCTTCTTGCCGAGCGAGCGGATGAGCTGGAGCGTGCGGTGCAGATGCGGCCCGGATTCGGGGTGCACGGAGATGTTGTCCGCCCCGGCCTCGGCGAAGGCCACGATGTACGGGTCCGCCGGCGCGATCATCAGGTGCACGTCCATGGGCATCCTGGTGTGCTGGCGCAGGGCCTTCACCACCAGCGGCCCGAAGGTGATGTTGGGAACGAAATGTCCGTCCATCACGTCCAGATGCAGCCAGTCCGCCCCGGCCTGTTCAACGGCGCGGGTTTCCTCGCCCAAACGGGCGAAATCCGCGGCGAGGAGGGAAGGGGCGATGAGCGTGCGAGTCGGGGTGGTGGTCATGGTAAGCGTTTGTACCCAAGCCCCGGGGCAAACCACAAGCGGCTTTACTGGACCCGCGCCTTAACAGCAGCCAGGGGAGGCACATTCCACCATTTTGTAATTAATCGTGCGCCGAGGGCTTCACCAGCCTCGCAATGAAAAAACCGTCCATGCCGCCGCGTTCCGTCCACATTCCAGGGTGCGTGCGCACATCGCCCTGCGATGTCACCGCCTCGGGCAACTCGGGCAGGGTGAGCGGGTCGCGCTTCAGGCCGAGCCGGGCGCAGGCCGCGTCGATTCGTGCCGCACCTTCCTCGGGTTGCAGCGAGCAAACGGCGTAGATCAGCCGTCCGCCCGGGGCGAGCATTGCCGCCGCCGCGTCCAGCAGCTTGTCCTGCAACGCCGTCACGGCGGCGAAATCGCGTGGCTTGCGCAGATGCAGCAGCTCCGGGTGGCGCCGCGCCGTGCCCGTGGCGCTGCATGGGGCGTCCAGCAAAATTGCCTGGAACTGCTCCGCCGGGTGCCATTTGGTGGCATCCGCCAGTACCGTCTCCGCCGCCAGGTTCAGGCGCTTGAGGTTGCCCTTCAGCGTGGCCATGCGGGTTTTGTCGCGCTCCACGGCGGTGACCTGCGCGCCCATGGCGGCAAGCTGCGCGGTCTTGCCGCCGGGGGCGGCGCAGAGGTCGAGCACGCGCTCACCCGGCTTTGGCGCCAGAAGTTTCGCGGGCAGGGTGGCGGCGGCGTCCTGCACCCATGCCTTGCCTTCGGCGAAGCCGGGAACCTCCGCCACGGCGGTCCCGGCGGGGAAGCGGTAGGAGCCGGTGGGCAGGGCCTCGCCGCCTTCCGGGGTAAAGCCGGGCATGGCGGATATATTTAGCGGCGCCTCATGCGCATGCGCCTCGGCGATGGCGCGGGCGTCCTTGCCCCAGCTTGCCCAGGCCCAGGCGGGCGTGTCCAGGCGCGGCATGTCCAACTCTTCCAGCACACCTGGGCCTTGCGCCACCACCTTCCGCAGCACGGCGTTGATCAGCCCGGCGAAGGGTTCGAGTTTGCTGCTTCGGGCCAGATCCACGGCGGTGCCCACGGCGGCATGGGGCGGTGTGTCCAGGAACAGGAAAGCGGCGGCGCCCAGGCGCAATATGTTGCGCACCGCGGGCGGCGGCTCGCGGCGCAGGAAAGGCTCCAGCACCGTATCCAGCGTGCCGGCATGGCGCAGCACGCAGGCAGTCAGCCGGTGCGCGGCGGCGCGGTCGCGCGGCTCGATGGCCGGGAGAGCGTCGAGTGCTGCGTCCAGCGAGGCGCTTTTCGTGAATACCGCCTGCAACAAGGAAAAAGCGGCGTCTCTGGTGGGATCGGACATGAGGGGAACCTGGTGGAGCTGAGGGGAATCGAACCCCTGACCTCGTCATTGCGAACGACGCGCTCTACCAACTGAGCTACAGCCCCGGCCGTGAACCATGGTTCAGGGTCCATGTGGGAGCGCGGTCTCGCTCATATTGGATGAGAAGTCAACATTGCCAGCGCAAAGTTCCGCCGGTACTTACGGGTCGCGCGCAATTTTTTGAGGCAAACCATGATTTCCGCGATCTTCTGGCTGGCGGGTGAACTGATTCACCTGATGATTCTCGCCATCATCGCCGCGGCGGTGATGAGCATGCTCATCGCTTTCGGCGTGGCGAATCCGCGAAACCAGATTGTCTATTCCGTGGCGGATTTCCTCAATAAGCTGACCGAGCCTGTGCTGCGTCCGATTCGCCGCTTTCTGCCATATTTTGGCAATATCGATATCTCGCCGGTGGTGGCGATCCTGCTGCTGCAGGCGCTGCAGATGGTGCTGGCCGATATTTACGGGCGGCTGGTAATGGCCGGGATGGCTTTTTAGCCGCCTCGCCCAGTAGAAGTTGAGGATTTAAGGAGAGCTTGGCTTTGCAGAAGATCATAGTGGCCATCGTCCTCATGGCGCGGCGCAATGCGGCGCTGGTCGTGACCGCCTTTTTTATGCTGGCCGCGTTGGGGCTTTGGTACAGCGCCAAGCATCTGAGCATCGACACCGATACCGACGATCTGTTCGCCCGCACGCTGCCCTGGCGGCAGGCGGATATCCGGGAGAACAAGAACTTCCCGCAATTCGATAAGCTGATCGTCGCCGTGGTGCGGGCCGCGACGCCGGAGGAAGCCACGGAGACCGCGGCGGCGCTGAACGCCGGCTTAAGCGCGGACAAGGACAATTTCATCGATTCCACCTACCCCAGCGGCTCGCCGTTCTTCACGCATGAGGGGCTGCTGCTGCTGCCCCCCAACGACCTTGCCTCGCTGCTGAACGCGATTGTCGCGGCGCAGCCCTTCCTCGGCCAGCTCTCGGCCGACCCCTCGGCGCGCGGGCTGTTCACCGGGCTGGGGCTCATCACCCAGGGCGTGCAGTCCGGGGTGGACATCTCCCCCTATGCCGGGGCGCTTGCAGGCGTCGGCCGCAACCTTCAGGCGGCGGCCGATGGCCATCCGGTGCCGCTCTCCTGGCAATCGCTGATCATGAATGGCACGGCCGGGGTGCAGAATGCCGAGTTCGTGCTGATGCACCCGCAGCTCGACCAAAGCTCGCTGCAGCCGGGCGGCAAGGCGACGGCGGCGCTGCGGCAGATCGCCGCCAGCCTGCCGGACGTCAAGGCGGGGCGCGCCACGGTGGATTACACCGGGCAGATCCCGCTTTCCGATGAGCAATTCGCCTCACTAACGAAAGGCTTGTTGCTGGGCGGGGTTATCTCGGTCGTGCTCATCGCGCTTTGGCTCTATCTGGCCCTGCGCACCTGGCGGCTGATCGTGCCGATCCTGCTCACGCTGTCCATGGGACTGGTGTTCACCCTTGTTTTTGCCGCCGTGTTCGAGCGGGTGTTGAACCTGATCTCCGTTGCCTTCGCCATCCTGTTCATCGGCCTGGCAGTGGATTTCGGCATCCAGTACTGCGTGCGGCTGCGCGATATCCGGCACCACACGCCGGACCCGGACATCGCCGTGCCGGAGACCGCGCGCCAGGCCGGCGTGCAGATCGCGCTGGCGGCCATGGCCACGGCCTGCGGCTTCTTCGCCTTCACGCCGACGGATTTCATTGGCGTGGCGGAGCTGGGCGAGATCGCGGGGGCGGGCATGTTCATCGCCTTCTTCTGCACCATCACCTTCCTGCCGGCCGTGCTGCGCTTGTTACGCCCCAAGGCGGAACTGGCGCCAGTTTGGCTGCCCGGCGGCGTGGCCATGGATAACGTGCTGCTCAAGCACCGGCGCGTGGTGGTGGCGGCGTTCGTGGTCGTGGCGCTGGCCGGCGGCTTCGCCATCGGCCGAGTCGGGTTCGACGCGAATCCGCTGGATACCAAGGACCCGAACACGGAGAGCATGCGCACGATCAAGACGCTGCTGGCCGACCCGGCGACCAACCCGTTCTATGCAGACGTGCTGGCCCCGAATCTCGATGCCGCGCGCGCGCTTTCGAAGAAGCTGAGCGCGCTGCCCGAGGTGTCGGAGGTGCTCTCCGGCGGCACCTTCGTGCCGGAGCAGCAGGACCAGAAGCTGGCCATGCTGGCCCAGGCGCAGACGATCCTGGCACCGATGCTGCTCGCCGCCTCCACGCCCCCCAAGCCGGTGACGGTGGATGACATCCGCGCCTCCATGGCCAAGACGCATGACCAGATCATGGCTGTGGCTGGCAAGCTGCCCAAGGACTCGCCGCTGCTGGGCATTGCCGCCACGCTGGCGCAGCTGCAAGGCGAGAGCGATGACAGGGTGATGGCGATGAACGCGGCGGTGACGCGCTTCCTGCCGCTGGAGCTCACCCGCCTGGCCAACAGCCTGAACGCCCAGCCGATCACGGTGCAGAGCCTGCCGCCGGAAGTGGCGCGGGACTGGTTCCTGCCCGATGGCCGGGTGCGGGTGGAGGCGCTGCCCACCGCCGCAGCGCAGACGACCAAGGGGCTGCAGCATTTTGTGAAAGCGGTGCAGAACATCGCCCCGGATGCGGGCGGACCGGCGGTTTCCACCGTGGCCACGGCGGCGACGATCCTCGGCGCCTTCCGCACGGCGGCGGTTCTCGCCATCGCCGCCATCGCTATCATCCTGGCGCTGGTGTTCCGCAACATCCGCGATACCGCGCTGGTACTGGCCACGCTTGCCCTCTCTACGCTGCTCACCGCGCTGTTCGCCTGGGCGGTGGGGCTGCACATCAACTACGCCAACATCATCGCGCTGCCGCTGCTCCAGGGTGTCGGCGTGTCGTTCAACGTGTATTTCGTGATGAATTTCCGCGCCGGCATGCGCCGCTTCCTCGCCTCGTCCACGGCGAACGCGGTGCTGTTCTCGGCGCTCACCACGGGTACGGCGTTCGGGGCGCTCGCCTTCTCGGGTGACCGTGGCACCGCCAGCATGGGCGACTTGCTGCTGCTGAGCCTGTTGGCGGTGCTGATCGCCACCTTCATCTTTCTGCCGGCGGTGCTCTACATACTGGAAGAAGATGCTGGAGAAACTTAGCTTCTCGCTTTCGGGCCACCGTACCTCCGTGGCCCTGGAGCCGGAGTTCTGGGCCGCTCTGAGCGCGATCGCCGAGGCGGAGGGAGTGCTGCTCTCGGCGCTGGTCACGCGCATCGACGCGGAAAGGGCAGAGGGGCGGCCGCTCGCCTCGGCGCTGCGGGTTTTTGCGCTGTCGCGGGGTGGGCGCGGCGGCTGATTCCACCCTTGCGCCGCGCCGCCATCTGCGCTTGAAGCCCCGTTTCTCCGAAGACTGGGCGCTCTCAATGACAAAGCTTATCGGTATTGATTTCGGCACCACCAACAGCGTGGTGGCTGTGCTGCAGCCCGATGGCAGCGTGCAGACCCAGCGGTTCGCCCTCGGCGCAAGGGAGTTCGATGTGTTCCGCACGGTGCTGTGTTTCTGGCACGAGCAGCACAAGGGCCGGAGCGCGCTGCACCACGCCGCTGGCCCGCACGCCATAGAGGCCTATGTGGACGACCCGATAGACAGCCGGTTGATCATGTCCATGAAAACCTATCTGGCGCAGCGCAGCTTCACCCAGACCAATATTTTTGGCCGTATCTTTACCCTGGAACAGATGGTCTCGGTGTTCCTGAGCGCGCTGCTCGGCACCGGTCATGCGGGGGCGCGGATCGTCGCCGGGCGGCCCGTGCGCTTTGCCGGAGACTTCGCCGATGACGATTTCGGCGAGACAAGACTGCGCGCCGGTTACGCCGAAGCGGGCTTTCCGGAGATCGATGTGGCGATGGAGCCCGAGGCCGCGGGCTATCGCTTCACCCGCACCCTCACCGCGCCGGCCACTGTACTGGTCGGCGATTTCGGCGGCGGCACCAGCGACTTCTCGGTGCTCCACTTTACCCCCGGCAATGCGCGCCCGGTGGTCTCGCTCGGCCATGGCGGCATCGGCATCGCGGGGGACACGTTCGACTACCGCATTATCGACAATGTGGTCTCGCCCCTGCTGGGCAAGGGGAGCACGTACAACATCATGGGCACGGACCTCGAAGTGCCGGTGGAGTATTTCTCCGGCTTCGCGCGTTGGCACCGCCTGTCCCTCATGCGCACCCCGCGCATGCTGCGCGACATTGAGGACGTTGCCCGCGCCAGCAAGGACCCCGCGCCGCTGCGCAACCTGGTCAGCTTGATCAAGGAGGAGGCTGGCTACCAACTCTATCAAACGGTGAGCGCCGTGAAGGCGGAACTGTCCCGCGCGCAAACCGCGAGGCTGCGTTTCGAGCACGAGGATTTTGTGATCGACCGCGAGATCGCGCGCAACGATTTCGAAGCCTGGATTGCCCCCGACCTGCAGCTTCTGGGGGCGACGGTGGATCAGGCGCTGGAACGCGCCGGTGTGCGGGCCGATGAGGTCGATCGTGTCTTCCTCACCGGCGGCACGTCCTTTGTTCCCGCGGTCCGGCGGCTCTTCACCGCGCGGTTCGGTGCGGAGCGGATCTCGGCGGGCGGCGAGTTTGTCTCGGTTGCCGAAGGCCTGGCGCTGATCGGCCAGGACCGGATGGCATTGCGCGCGGCGTAACGCGGGGGATTACCCCCGCAGCACGCCCCCGGCCTTCTTTGCCACCTCCGTGACGATCTTGGCGCAGATTGCCTCGATCTCGGCATCCGAGAAGCTCTTCTCGGCGGGTTGCAGCGTCACCGCGATGGCAAGCGACACCTGCCCATCCGGCACGCCCTTGCCCTGGTAGCGGTCGAACAGCGCCACGTTGGTGATGACGTTGCGCTCCGCGCCCTTGGCGGCGCGCAGCACCGTCTCGGCCGGGGTGGTCTCCGGCACCAGGAAGGCAAAGTCGCGCCGCAGCGGCTGGAAGGGCGGCAGGGCAGGGGCGGATTTCTTGCGCCGCTTCGGCTCGGGGATGGCGTCGAGGAAGATCTCGAACGCCACGCTGCCCACCGGCAGGTCCAGCTTGGCGCACAGGCTGGGGTGTAGCGCGCCGAAGCGCGCCAGCAGGGTCTTGGGCCCCTGGCGCAGCTCGCCGCTCTGGCCGGGGTGGTAGAAGCCCGGGCCGCCAGCGATGGTCGTCACCGCGTCCATCGGCACGCCGAGTGCCGCGAGCACGGCCAGCGCGTCCGCCTTGGCGTCCAGCGCGTCGTAACGGCGGGCGGGGGAAAGAACGGAGAGCGGCGTCTCGCCCACGCGGATGCCGCCCGCCACCAGCGTCTGGCTGCAGTCCCCGGTATAGGCCGGGCCGATCTCGAACAGCCCGAACTCGCCGAAGCCCCGGGCGACGTTGCGCGCGGCGGCCTGCGAGAGCGTGACCAGCGGGGTGGGGCGCATCTGGTTGAGGTCGGCGGCGATCGGGTTGGCCAGGCGCAGGCTCTCCGGCGCATCGCCGAACAGGGCGCAGGTGGCGTCATCGGCGAAGCTGAAGGTGACGCATTCCAGCAGGCGCCGCGTTGCCAAGGTGCGCCGCGCCAGCGCCGTGCGGGCCTGTTTCGCGGTCAGGATCGGGGCGGGGATGAGCGACTCGACCGGCAGGGAGACCGGCGCGATGGCATCCATGCCCTTCAGCCGCAGCACTTCTTCGATCAGGTCCACTTCCGGCTCGATCGCGGCGGCGCCCTCAGCGGCGGCCATGGCATGCGGCAGGTCCGGCGCCTGGTCCAGCGACTGCGGCTGCGCCACGTCGTTGCGCCAGCTCGGCACCGCGACGGTGACGGAATGCTCGTCCTGCTCCTGCACGGCAAAGCCGAGGCGCTCCAGCGAGGCCACGGCCTCGGAGGCGGTGATGTCCGACCCGCCGAAGCTGCGGATACGCTCGAAGCGCAACCTCGCAGCGCGGTTCCATTCGGGGCGGGTGCCAGCCTCGGTCACTTCGCTTGCCTCGCCGCCGCAGAGCTGCAGCACCAGCGCGGTGGCGGCATCCAGCGCCTCGGGCAGGAGCTGAGAATCGATACCGCGCTCGAAGCGCTGGCGGGCATCGGAGAAGATGCCGGTACGCTGGCCGGTTTGCGAGATCTTCACGCGGTCGAACAGCGCGCATTCGATGAACACGTCCGTGGTGGTCTCGTCGCAGCCGGTGGTCTCGCCGCCGGTGATCCCGGCCAGGGACTGCACCCCGGCCGCATCGGCAATGACGCAATCATCCGCCCCGGGCTTGACCTCCTTGCCGTGCAGGCCGGGGAAGGAATCGCCCTCCTGGCCCCGGCGCAGGGTAAGTGTGCTGCCTGAAACTTTCGTAACATCAAATACATGCAGCGGGCGGCCGAGATCGAAGGTGAAGAAATTGGTGATGTCCACCAGGGTGTTGATCGGGCGCAGGCCGATGGATTCCAGCCGTGCCTTCAGCCAGTCCGGGCTCTGCCCGTTCTTCACGCCGCGCACGGTGCGGCCCAGAACCCAGGGGCAAGCCTCGGGGAACTCGTTCTTCCAGCTGATGGCTGAAGCGCCGGATGTCGCGATGGCGGGGGGCTCGAACGGCTTCAGCCGGCCCAGCCCGGCGGCGGCTAGGTCGCGCGCCACACCGCGAATGGCCAGCGCGTCGCCACGGTTGGGGGTGATGGCGATCTCGATGACCGGCTCATCCAGCCCGGCCCATTTGGCGAAGCTCTCGCCGATTGGCGCATCGGCTGGCAGCTCGATGATGCCGTCGGCATCACCATCCAGCCCCAGCTCGCGGTAGCTGGCCAGCATGCCCTCGGATTTTTGTCCGCGGATCTCGCCGACCTTGATGGTGATTCCAGCCCCCGGAACATAGGCGCCCGGCGGGGCCATCACCACCTTCAGCCCGGTGCGGGCATTGGCCGCGCCGCACACGATGGCGACTTCCGGCCCGCCGGCATTTACCCGGCACACCTGCAACTTATCGGCATTGGGGTGGCGCTGCGCCTCGATGATTTGCGCGATCACGAACGGCTTCAGCGTGTCGGCCTTGTTCTCCACGCCTTCCACCTCGAGCCCGATGGCCGAGAGGGTGGCGGTGATTTCCTCAAGAGACGCATCCGTCTCCAGCCATTCCTTGAGCCAGGAAAGAGAAAATTTCATGGGCTCAGAATCCTTCGTGCAGCATGGCGGGGGAGAGGGGCGAGAAGCCGTAATGGCGCAGCCAGCGCACATCGCTCTCGTAGAACAGGCGAAGATCGGCGATGCCGTGCTTGAGCATGGTGATACGCTCTAGCCCGACGCCGAAGGCGAAGCCCTGGTATGTGCGCGGGTCGATGCCGCAATTGGCGAGCACGTTGGGGTGGACCATGCCGGAGCCGCCGATCTCCAGCCAATCCGTACCGCCGCCGATCTCGCCGGTCTTGCGATTCCAGCCGATATCCACCTCCATCGAGGGCTCGGTGAAGGGGAAGTAGCTGGCGCGCAGGCGCACCGGCAGGCCGGGAATGTCGAAGAAGGCGCGCAGGAAGTCGATCAGGCAGCCCTTCAGGTGCGCGAGCGTGATGCCCTCGCCGACGACCAGCCCTTCGCATTGGTGGAACATGGGGGAGTGCGTGGCATCGTGGTCGGCGCGGAAGGTGCGGCCGGGCACGATGATGCGGATCGGCGGTTCTTCCATCAGCATCGTGCGGATCTGCACCGGGGAGGTATGGGTGCGCAGCACCGCCGGGCGCTCATTGGCCTGGGCGTTCAGGTAGAACGTATCCATCATCGCCCGCGCGGGATGGTGCGAGGGGATGTTGAGCGCGGAGAAATTGTTCCAGTCGCTCTCGATATCCGGGCCATCCTTGATGGCGAAGCCCATGGCGCCGAAGATTGCGGCGATCTCCTCCATGGTGCGGCTGAGCGGGTGGATGGCGCCCAGGGACTCCGGGCGCGGGGGCTGGGTCACGTCGATCCGCTCGGCGGCGAGGCTGGCGGCCAGGGCGGCCTCGTCCAGCATTGCGCGCCGCGCGGAAATCGCGTCGGTGATCTGCGTTTTCAGCAGGTTAATGCCCGCCCCGGCGGCCTTTCTGGCCTCTGGATCCATGCCTCCGAGCGACTTTAACAGCATTGTCACGGAGCCGTTTTTACCCAGGAGAGACACCCGCAGGGCCTCGAGTCCGTCAGTGTCGGCAGTGCCGATTTCGCCCAGGGCACGATCCAGCAAATTCTTTAAATCATCGCCTAACATCAGCATTCATCCCAGTTTCCGGGGCAGGGCAGACATGGCCCGGTGCAAATTGTCAAGCACCCGCGGGCGGCGCGTGCCATCCCCCGCGCAACCGGGCAGTGTTACAAAATATCAACACACCAGAAAAAAATGCGGTGGCGCCTTGAAACCGATTGAGAATACACAAAATGCCCACCCGCGGTGCTTGACCCTTGACGCCCGAGAAGAGTATGGCCGCAGGGGTGGGCGCAATCAAAGTGGTTGCGCAACCTTTACGACTAAATTTGCTCATCCATTACGGACAGGGATCGGTTAAACTCATGAAAATCAAAGCTCTGGGCGCTTTCGCCGGCCTTGCCCTGCTGGCAGCCTGCTCCTCCGCCCCCACCACCACCGCCGCCACCGGCGGCACCGGTGCCGAGGCGACTGGCCCGGCTCCTGGCAGCGAGCAAGACCTGGTCGCCAACGTCGGCGATCGCGTGTTCTTCGACTTCGACAAGTCTGATATCTCCAGCGACTCCTCCGCGACGCTGGGCAAGCAGGCCGCTTGGCTCGCCAAGTACCCCTCCGTGAACGTGCTGGTGGCGGGTAACGCCGACGAGCGCGGCACCGAGACCTACAACCTTGCGCTGGCCAAGAAGCGTGCTGACCATGCCCGCGACTCTCTGGTTGCCCAGGGCGTTGCCGCTACCCGCATCCAGACCATCTCCTATGGTAAGGACTGCCCGGTTGCCGCTGGTAACGACGACGCTTCCTACCAGCAGAACCGTAACGCCATCACCTCCGTGGTTGGCTTCAACCCGCAGAACTGCAAGTAATTCTTCGCTCCTGCCCGGTGTGAGCCGGGCAGCGTGAAAATTACCGCCGGCGGCGCCCTAACGGGTGCCGCCGGTTTTGTTTTTTGGGGGCAGAGGTTATACCGAAGCAAGTTGAACTCCTTGTCCGGAATGCACATGCGCCAGAAACTTCTTGCCCTTGCCACTGCCGCCGCGCTGTTGCCGCTCGCCCCGGCGTGGGCGCAGTCCATGATCCAGAGCCAGGAAGGCATCGCCCTGCAGAACGAGATCGACCAGCTGCAGTCGCAGATGCAGCAGCTCCAGAGCAGCAGTGGCGGCAATGGCGGTTCGTCGCTGGGAGGCTCGTCCTCCCCGGCGCCCTCCAATAGCGGCGCCGCCGGCGCCTCGGACCAAGGCGTGGTGGCCAACCTGCTCACCCAGGTGCAGCAGCTCCAGCAGCAGGTGCAGGACCTCAGCGGCAAGGTCGACGAGCTGCAGAACCAGGTGAACACGCAGCACGACGCGACCGAGAAGGAAATCGGCGACCTGAAGTTCCAGGTGGGCGGTGGTGGCGGCGCGGCCCCAGGTGCCGCTCCGCAGGCTGGTGCCGCCCCGCAGAGCCTTGCCGCACCCGCGCAAAGTGCCCCGGCGCCAGAAGCGCCCGCGCCAGAGGCCTCGGCCGCGCCCACCGACCCGCGCGCCGCGCTCAAGGCGGCCTTAGCCGCTTACACCAAGCACGACTACGCCACGGCGCAATCCCTGGCGCAGGGCATCGTGACGCAGAACAAGGAGGCGCCGGAAGCCTACCGGGCCCAGTACCTGGTGGCGCAGTCGCTGACGGCGCAGGGCAAGACGCAGGATGCCGCCATCGCCTATGACAGCACGTACAACATGAACCGCAGCGGCACTTACGCGCCGCAGTCGCTGCTCGGGCTGGCCGGCTCGCTCAGCGCCATCGGCCAGAACGAAGCCGCCTGCGACACCATCTCCTCCCTCAACAGCCAGTTTCCCACGCCGCCCGCGGGCATGCAGCCGCGTATCGATGCGGTGAGCAAAAAGGCGCATTGTCAGTAAAAGAGGCTTTCACGACAGCGCTGGCGCGGCTGGGGCCGTTCGGGGCTGAACCGCGTCTGGCGGTGGCCGCTTCCGGCGGCGCGGATAGTACGGCGCTGGCGCTGTTGGCCCATGAGTTCTGCGCCGCCCGTGGCGGGCAGGTGCTGGCGCTGATCGTCGATCACGGCCTGAGGCCCGAGTCGGGCGCCGAGGCGGCGCTCACCGCGCAGCGCCTCGCGGCGCGGGGCATTGCCAGCCAAGTCCTTATCCTCTCCGGCCTGCCGCGCGGCGCAAGGTTGCAGCAGGCAGCTCGTATTGCCCGGTACGAGGCCCTGGCGCGGGCAGCGTTCGCGGCGGGGTATCTGCACCTGCTGCTCGGCCACCATGCGGCCGACCAGGAGGAGACCGTGGCGATGCGCGCGCGGCGCGGCCCTGGCGGCGCGGAGGGGATCAGCGCCTGGAGCGCGCGTAATCAGGTGCTGTTGCTGCGCCCACTGCTCGGTGTGCGGCCCGGAGCGTTGCGGGATTATCTGCGGGTGCAGGGGATGGATTGGGTCGAGGACCCCTCCAACCAGGCGGAAAAATTCGAGCGTGTGCGCATCCGCCAAGCCGGGCAGGGGCACCCACCGAGCGGCGCGGCGGAGCGCGCGGCGCGGGAGGTTGAGGGCGCGGCCTTTCTCGCCCGGCACGCGCAGATCCGCCCCGAAGGCTTTGCTGTGCTTGATGCCGGTTCAGCCCCGCCCAGCGCCCTGGGCGCGCTGATCCGCAGCCTGGGAGGTGGCATCTACCCGCCCCGCCAGGACAGGCTGGCGGTGCTGGCGGCCCAGCTCCGCCCGGCGACGCTGGGCGGTGTGCGAATCGCTCCGGCCGGGCGGCTTGGCCCGGGCTGGCTGCTTGCGCGCGAGCCCGCCGCCTGCGCCCCGCCCGTGCCCGCCACCCAGGGCGCGCGCTGGGATGGGCGCTTTACCCTGCTGGCCGAACCCGGGCCCGGGCACAGCTTTGGTGCGCTAGGTGTGGACGCAGAAAAATTCCGTAGATATAATGAATTGCCGGCCGCGGTGTTGCGCTCCATGCCGGCTCTGCGGGACTTGGCCGGTAACATTCAGTTTCCGATTCCGGTTAAGTTTTCGCCACAAGTGCCTGTTACAGCGCATCCGTTTATCGCTTAGGCCGATTTGTTTTTGCAGATATGGGAAATCGGTGCAGAATACCCACCTAGTGGCCGTGGAAACTTGCGTGTGCGCGGCGTGGTCGCGGACGATTGAAAGAATTGGACTAGTCTTAGATGAGTAATCTGGGTCGAAATATTGCGCTTTGGGTGGTTGTTGCCCTTGTCCTGGTGGTGCTGTTCAACGTGCTCCAGCCATCAGGCCAGCAGGGGGACACCTCGCAGATCGCCTATTCCAGCTTCCTGGCGGAGGTGAACAACGGTCAGGTGGCCAAGGTCACAATCACCGGGCAGGACATCGCCGGCACCACCAAGGACGGCAACAGCTTCGAGACCTACGCGCCGGAAGACCCGAATCTGGTTTCCAAGCTGGTCTCCTCCGGCGTGAACGTGACCGCCAAGCCCGAGGATTCCGGCAACCCCTATGTGCGCATGCTGATCTCCTGGCTGCCGATCCTGGTGATGATCGGCGCCTGGATCTTCTTCATGCGCCAGATGCAGGGCGGCGGCGGCCGGGCCATGGGCTTCGGCAAGTCCCGCGCGCGGCTGCTCACCGAGAAGCAGGGGCGCGTGACCTTCGACGACGTCGCCGGTATCGACGAAGCCAAAAGCGAGCTGCAGGAGATCGTGGAATTCCTGCGGGACCCGCAGAAATTCCAGCGCCTGGGCGGAAAGATCCCCAAGGGGTGCCTGCTCGTCGGCCCGCCCGGCACGGGTAAGACCCTGCTGGCCCGCGCCATCGCGGGTGAGGCGAACGTGCCGTTCTTCACCATCTCCGGCTCCGATTTCGTGGAGATGTTCGTCGGTGTTGGCGCCTCCCGCGTGCGCGACATGTTCGAGCAAGGTAAAAAGAACGCGCCGTGCATCATCTTTATCGACGAGATCGACGCGGTCGGCCGCCATCGCGGCGCTGGCCTCGGCGGCGGCAACGATGAGCGCGAGCAGACGCTGAACCAGATGCTCGTCGAGATGGACGGGTTCGAGTCCAACGAGGGCGTGATCCTGATTGCGGCCACCAACCGGCCGGACGTGCTGGACCCGGCGCTGCTGCGCCCCGGCCGATTCGACCGCCAGGTGGTGGTGCCGAACCCGGATGTCGTCGGGCGCGAGAAGATCCTGCGCGTGCACATGCGCAAGGTGCCGCTGGCTTCCGACGTTGACCCCAAGGTGATCGCCCGCGGCACGCCGGGCTTCTCCGGTGCGGACCTCGCCAATCTGGTGAACGAGGCGGCGCTGCTCGCCGCGCGCATCGGCAAGCGCGTGGTCGCGATGGCGGAGTTCGAGCATGCCAAGGACAAGGTGATGATGGGCGCCGAGCGCCGCTCGCTCGTGATGTCCGACGACGAGAAGCGCATGACCGCCTACCATGAGGGCGGCCACGCGATCTGCTCGATCACCCTGCCCGAATGCGATCCGGTGCACAAAGCCACCATCATTCCGCGCGGCCGGGCGCTGGGCATGGTTATGTCCCTGCCCGAGGGCGACCGCTACTCCACCAGCAAGATCAAGCTGCTGCAGCAGTTGATCATGGCGATGGGCGGGCGCGCGGCGGAGGAGTTGGTGTTCGGGCCGGACAAAGTCTCCAACGGCGCTTCTGGCGACATCAAGATGGCGACCGACACGGCGCGGCGCATGATCACCGAATGGGGCATGTCCGAGAAGCTTGGCATGGTCTCTTACGGCGATAACGGGCAGGAGGTGTTCCTGGGTCACTCCGTGACGCAGAACAAGAGTGTCTCCGAAGCGACGGCACGGGAGATCGACAACGAGGTCCGCGCTTTCGTCGACCATGCCTATGCCGAGGCCAAGCGCATCCTCACCGAACGCCGCAACGACCTCGAAGCCCTGGCCAAGGGGCTGCTGGAATACGAAACCCTCTCGGGCGACGAAATCAAGCAAGTGCTGCGCGGCGAGAAGATCATCCGCAAGGTGGTGGACGAACCCATGCAGGACAACCGCCGCGCTTCCGTGCCTACCGCCACGTCCAAGCCGGAAGTGCCGGGTGGCCTCGGCCCGGTGCCCGCGTAACCTTTCACGCCCCGGCCCTGGCCGGGGCGTATTGCCGCGCAAGCCTTGAATCCGTCCGGCGGCGGGCCAAATGAAGCTGGCCCCCTTGAGCCCACGGAGATGCGGCAATGAAAGGCGATCCAAAAGTCATTGAATATCTGAACGAAGCGCTGCGTCACGAGTTGACGGCGGTGAACCAGTACTGGCTGCACTACCGGATGCTGGAGAACTGGGGCTTCAAGGAACTCGCCGCGAGATGGCGGGCGGAATCGATAGAGGAAATGCGCCACGCCGATGTGCTGATCGCGCGCACCCTGTTCCTGGAAGGCCATCCGAACATGCAGACGCTAGGGCCGCTGCATATAGGCACCCAGGTGCCGGACATGGTGGCAAACGACCTGCATGCCGAAATTGAGGCGCGCAACCTGTACGCGGATGCCGCGCATTATTGCCATTCGGCCAGGGATTTCGTGACGCGCGATTTGTTCGAGAAGCTTATGCACGACGAGGAAATACATATCGATTTCCTCGAGACCCAACGTGACCTGATCAACCAGCTGGGCGCCGCGCGCTATCTCGCGCAACATCTAGGCGACATCAAGGCCGAATAGGCTATCCCCCTTCAGGCTTGCGGAAAAACGCTGCCGCGCACGTCTTCGGCGTACTGGCTGAGCGCCGTCTGAACCAAGTCAGCGCCGTCCAGGTAGCGTTTGGCGAAACCGGGGGCTTTGTCCGGGTTCAGGCCCAGCACGTCGTGCAGCACCAGCACCTGGGCGTCGGTGCCGTTGCCGGCCCCGATGCCGATGGTGGGCACCGGCACGCGCTTCGTGATCTCGGTGGCAAGCTCGGCCGGAATGGCTTCAATCAGCACCATGCGCGCCCCGGCCTCGGCCAAGGCGAGTGCGTCCTCGATCAGCCGGGCGGCGGCATCGGCCGTCTTGCCTTGTTTCTTGAAGCCGCCGAACTGGCGCACATGCTGCGGCGTGAGGCCGATATGGGCGCAGACGGGAATGGCGCGCCTGGAGAGGAAGGCCACGGTCTCCACCATAGGCGCCCCACCTTCCAGCTTCACGATATCGGCGCCCGCCTTGAGCAGCCTTGCGGAACTGGCGAAGGCCTGGGCCGGGGATTCCTCGAAGCTGCCGAAGGGCAGGTCGGCCATCACCAGCGCGCGGGTAATGCCCTTGGCGACGAGGCGCGTGTGGTACTCCATCTGCTCCAGCGAGACGGGGAGGGTGTCGGCCTCACCTGCGATCATCATGCCCAGGCTGTCGCCCACCAGCACGGCGTCCAGCCCAGCGGCGTCGGCCAGCCGGGCGAAGGGATAGTCATAGGCCGTGATCATCGTCATCTTGCGGCCTTCGCGCTTGGCCTTTTCCCATACGGCGAGGTTCTTGCTCATATCTTCTCTCCCTCCTGTTCCAGCAGCCTGAGGGCGAAGGCCACGCTCTGGGCGCGGATCGCATCGCGGCTGCCGTGGAAAATCTTGTGGTATGTGCTGGCGCCGGACGGCCCTTCGAGACCGAACCAGACGGTGCCGACGGGTTTCGCCGGGGTGCCGCCATCGGGTCCGGCAATGCCGGTGATGGCGACAGCCACATCCACGCCCGCGTGTGCCCGCGCCCCCTGCGCCATGCGCAGCGCCATCGGCTCCGAGACGGCTCCGGCTGTCTCCAGCAGCTCCTTTGGCACGCCGAGCATCTGCGTCTTGGCGGCATAGGCGTAGGTGATGAAGCCATGCGTGAACACGGCCGATGCCCCGGGAATGGCGGTGATGGCCGCAGCCACGAGCCCGCCGGTGCAGCTTTCCGCGGTGGCGATGGTGAGCCCCTTGCGTTTGTAAAGGGCGACGAGGCGCGCGGCGCTCATAGCGGCGAGACAAGGTGCAGGGCGAGCATGACGAGCCATGCCATCAGCCCGGCGATGATGTCGTCGCCCATAATGCCGTATTCATCCGCCCGCTTATCCGCCCAGCCCACGGGGCCGATCTTCCAGATGTCGAACAGTCGGAACAGCGCGAAGCTGAGCAGCGCGCCCCAGACGCTGACATCGTAGAGCGCCAGCAGCGGGATCATCTGCCCGGCGATTTCGTCGATGACCACCCATTTTGGATCGGCGTTCGCATCCGGCAGCCGGCCGACGGCATAGATGCCGAGCGCCGTGACGGCGACGATGCCGAACAGCAGCGGCAGATGCCCGAGATGAAGCAGCAGGCAGCCCAGCGCCAGCCCAACCAGGGAGCCGAACGTGCCGGGGGCCTTCGGCGCGTAGCCCGCGCCCAAGCCGCTCGAGAGAATCGTCCAGGGGTTCACGACTTCATCCAGGGATCGAGTGGGGAGGCCGCCGAGCCGTCGAGGATGGCGCGGTAGATGGTGGCATTCTCCAGCACGCGCTCCACGTAGTTGCGGGTTTCGGTGAAGGGAATTTCCTCGATCCAGTCGAGGATGTCCGCCCCGCCGGCCTGCTGCCCCAGCTCCGGGTCGCCGTTCTGCGCCAGCCAGCGCGTTACATTGGTCGGCCCGGCGTTATAGGCGGCGATGGCGAGCGGCAGGCAGTTGCCGAAATTCGCGACCTCCTGCGCCAGATAGGCGGTGCCCAGCGCCATGTTGGATTGCGGGTCAAACAGATTGCCCATGGGGATGCCCGCCTTGTTCGCGGTACGGCGGGCGGTGTCGGGCATCAGCTGCATTAGCCCCACGGCACCCGCGCCGGAGATCACGCTGGGGTCGAAGCTGCTCTCCTGGCGCATGATCGCATCGGCCACGGCCGGTTCCAGCGTATCGGGCGGGGTGTAGGGGGCGGGCCAGCCATCCTGCAGCATGGTCTGCCCGGCAATGCCGGCGCTGCGGGCGATCGACACGGCCGATTGCGGCAGGCCGAGGCCCAGCGCCAGCTTAGCCGCCATCACGCGGGATTTGTCTTCCATCGCGGTCTGGCCGAGCTTGTTGAGGAACATCACCGCGTCATGCGTATCGCCCATCTGGACCAGCAGCACGGCGGCGCGGGGCAGTTCCATCAGGCCGAAATTCAGCGCGTCGACGGCCGAGAAATCCGCCTCCTGGGCGCTTTGGATGCGTGCGGCCATGTCCTCGTCAGAGCCGCCCAGGGCGAAATTGGCGAGCTGGCCGTAGAAGGTGCTGGGGTAGGCGGCGGCACGAGCGTAATCCGCCTCGGCGGCGCTGCCGGTCTCGGTGCGGGCGAGCCAGTAATAGGCGCGCGCCTGGGTGATGACGGCGGGCGAGGCGGTGGCCAGCGCCCGGAACCAGGTTGCGGCCTGGTCCGGCTGGTGCAGGAAGCGCAGCAGCAGGAACCCGGCGAGGAAATCGCGGTCGGCATTCTGTTCCTGTGCGCTGGCTGGCGGCGTTACGGCGTTGACCACCGCGTAGGCGTCCTTGGCGTCGCCTTCGCCCAGCAGGGCGCGGGCCAGGCGGTTCTGGTCGGGCCAGAACATGAGCTGCTGCGCGGCATCGGCGGCGGCGAAGGCGGACTGGCCCTGGGTCGTCCAGTTCCGCGCGGCCTGAACGTCCTGTCCGGCGTCGTGCAGCGCCTCCATTTGGGTGATGAAATCCGGCGTGGGCTCGGCTGCCTGCGGCGGCAGCCCGGAGGCCTGGGCGGCGCGCAGGGCGAGCAGGCCCTGTTCCGGCCAGTCCGGATTCTGGGCGATGAACTGGTTGATCTCATCCGCCGTGCCGCCGCCTTGGGCGGTGAGGCGGAAGAAGGTGACGAGCTTCGTCATCAGCGGGTCGCCTGTCTGCTGGGCCAAGGCCGCGGCGTCGGTGAAGTCGCCGTCATGCACGTCGGCCATGATCTGTGGTGTGGCGGCGGTCTGCGCGCAGGCGAGGGCGGGCAGGGCGAGAAACGGCAAGGCGGCCAGGAACTTCATGGCCATAGTGTAGCAGCGTGGCACATCGGGGCCAAACCCGCTTGCAGCGTCGCGGTGCGCGGATTACGTGGATAACCAGCAGGAGAAAGAGTAAAAATGTTTCACGGCTCGCTGACCGCTCTGGTCACCCCCATGCACGAGGACGGGCGCATCGATGAGGATGCCTATGCCCGCCTGATCGATTGGCAGATCGCTGAAGGCACCTCCGGGCTGGTCCCGGTCGGCACCACCGGCGAATCGCCTACGCTGAGCCACGAGGAACATAAACGCGTTGTCGAGTTGGCGGTGGCCGGGGCCAAGGACCGCGTGCCGGTGCTGGCCGGGGCGGGCTCGAATTCCACGGCCGAGGCGATCGGCCTGGCCCAGCACGCCCAGAAGGCCGGGGCGGATGGCGTGCTCGTCGTCACCCCGTACTACAACAAGCCGACCCAGGAAGGGCTGTACCGCCATTACAAGGCGATCGCCGAGTCGATCACCATTCCTCTGGTCATCTACAATATCCCCGGCCGGTCGGTGATCGACATGACGGTGGAGACGATGGCGCGTCTCGCCGAGATCAAGAACATCGTGGGCGTGAAGGACGCGACCGCGAACCTGACCCGTCCGCTGCACACGCGCCGCGCCTGCGGGCCGGATTTCATCCAGCTCTCGGGCGAGGATCACACTCTGGTCGCCTATCTCGCCAGTGGCGGGCATGGCTGCATCTCCGTCACCGCCAATGTGGCGCCCCGGCTCTGCGCGGAGGTGCATGCGGCCTGGGCCCGCGGCGACGTGAAGGGCGCGCTGGACATCCAGATGCGCCTGCTGCCGCTGCATGACGCGATGTTCTGTGAAAGCAATCCCGGCCCGGTGAAATACGCGGCCTCGCTGCTCGGCTTCGGCACCAACACGGTGCGCCTGCCGCTGGCGCCGGTTGCCGAGGCCAATGCCGCGCGGATCAAGGCGGCGATGCTGGAAGTTGGCCTGCTGAATTGAGCAAGGGTGAGAAAAAATCGGGCTTCATCTCGCATGGGATGGCGGCGCAAAACCGCAAGGCCCGGTTCGACTATAAAATCCTCTCCACGGTTGAGGCCGGGATCGTGCTGAAAGGCGTGGAGGTGAAGTCGCTGCGCCTGGGCCGGGCCACGATCAACGAGGCCTGGGCCGGCGAGCGCGACGGCGAGCTGTACCTGTTCAACATGTACATCCCCGAATACCAGGGGGGCGTGCTGTCACGCTTCGACACGCGCGGCATCCGCAAGCTGCTGGTGAAGAAGAAGGAGCGGAACCAGATTTTCGCAGCCATCTCGCGCGAGCGCCAGACGATCGTGCCGCTGGACATCCATTTCAACGACCGCGGTCTGGCCAAGGTCACCCTCGGCATCGCCGAGGGCAAGCAGAAATCCGATAAGCGCCAGACGGCAGCGGCGCGCGACTGGCAGCGCGACAAGGCGCGGCTGCTTAGGAATAAATAGGCGGAAAGCTGGCTTGCCGTCTGATCCGCGAGCTTCGATAGCGTCATTGCGAGCGGAGCGACGCAATCCATTTCCGTGACGCGGCGGGAAAGATGGATTGCTTCGCTACGCTCGCAATGACTGCAGAAGGTCGCGGATATTCCCCACCACGCTCTCGAACATCGGCGCGGTCAGCCGCCCGGTGTTCACGTTGTACTGCGAGGTATGGAAGCTGTCCGCCAGCACCAGGCCGTTGGGCAGCTCGTGCATCGCCCCGTGGGCGAACTTATAGGCCGTGGGTTTCAGTCCAAGCACGCGCAATATGCCCTCATGCGGCTCCCGCCCGATGGCCAGGAACACCCGCAGATTAGGCATCTCCGCGATCTCTTCGGCCAGGAAGGGGCGGCAGGTGTTGATCTCCTGCGTCTGCAGCTTGTGCTGCGGCGGGGCGCAGCGCACAGCGTTGGTCACCCGGCAGTCATGCAGGGTCAGCCCGTCATCGGCGCGTTCCTCATAGGTGCCGCTGGAGAATCCGGTCTTCAGCAGCGTGGCGTAGAGCAGCCGCCCGGCCACGTCCCTGGTGAATGGGCGGCCCGTGGTGTTGGCGCCGTTCACGCCCGGGGCTTGGCCCACCACCAGCAACCGGGCGGAAAGCGGCCCGAAGCTCGGCACCGGGGCGTTGAAGCCATGCGGAATGGCGCGGCGGTTGCTCTCCCGGTACGTCACGAGGCGCGGGCAGAGCTTGCAGTCGTGGTCCGGCGTCACGATTCGTCGTCTTCCCGCATGCGGGTGCGCCCGTCCTGGGGCCGCCGGGTGAATTCCGGGGCGATGTCGGCCAGTTCCACGTACTGGTCCGCCTGCCGGCGCAGCTCGTCCGCGATCATCGGCGGGGAGGTCTTGATGGTGGAGACAACCGAGACGCGCACGCCCTTGCGCTGCACGGCCTCGACGAGGCGGCGGAAATCGGAGTCGCCCGAGAACAGGATGGCGTGGTCGAGCTTCGGCGCCAGCTCCAGCATGTCGATCGCCAGTTCGATATCCATGTTGCCCTTGATGCGGCGGCGGCCCATGGCGTCGGTGAACTCCTTGGCCGGCTTGGTCACCAAACTGTAGCCGTTATAGGCCAGCCAGTCTGTTAGAGGTTTGAGCGGCGAGTATTCCTCGGTCTCCAGCAGGGCTGAATAATAATAGGCGCGCAGCAGGTTTGTGTTCGCGCCGAAGTAGTCGAGCAACCTGCGGTAGTCGATATCGAAGCCCAGACTGCGAGTTGCGGCGTACAGATTGGCGCCGTCGATGAACAGGGCCGTGCGTTCCTGGGACGAAAAACGGGTCATGTTTTTTTGCTTCTCATGAAATAAACGTTAAGACAGATATACAGCGTTGCGAATAATGTTAGAAAGGTCCCATCGTTTAAGCCAGCCGGGACGGGCCAGAAAAAGGTATTCTCTGTAATATGATACTGATTGCCATCGGCGCCAACCTGCTGGGGGAGGCGGGCGAGTCTCCGGTCGAGATGTGCGAGGCGGGTGCGGAGGCCGTGCGCGCCATCCCCGGCTTGAGCTTCGTCGCGCTGTCCCCCTGGTACCGCACCGCCGCCATCCCCCGCGCCGAGGATCCGGATTACTGCAACGGCATGCTCCGGATGGAAGGGGAGATCACCCCCGCCGAGCTGCTGGCCCGCCTGCACGAGATCGAGGAGCGGTTCGGCCGCGTGCGGTCCATGCCGAATGCCCCGCGCACGCTGGACCTCGACATCATCGACCTCAACGGCGCCATCCGCGCCGTGCCCGACCCGATCCTGCCGCACCCCAGGACGCATCTGCGCGCCTTCGTGCTGCGCCCGCTGCTCGATGTCGCCCCCGCCTGGCGCCACCCCACGCTGCGCCGGAGCGTGGCCACGCTGCTGGCCGACCTGCCCACGCAGCAGATTCGGCCCTGGCATGACGAACCGGGCTAAAGACTTGCATCGCCGCCTCTCGCGGGTTAAGGCAATCATTCAATTTTCTTTGCCTTGGAGCGTATCGGATGGCCCGCGTCACCGTTGAAGACTGCGTTTTGAAAGTGCCGAACCGGTTTGAGCTGGTTCTGTTGGCCGCGCAGCGTGCCCGTAACATCAGCCGCGGCGAGCAGCTGACCATCGACCGGGACAACGACAAGAACCCGGTCGTGGCCCTGCGCGAGATCGCCGATGAGACCCTGGCCCTGCCGGAACTGGAGCAGGACCTGGTGAAGGGGCTCTCCCGCGTGCCGGAGCCCGAGCCGGTGGACGAGGAAGTGGTGGACCTGATCCCCACTGAGCAGAACATTTTCGGCCTGCAGGATGTGTCCGCCGAGGAAGAGGCCGCCGCCATGGCCGCCGAGTCCGAGGAAATCATGTCGCCGGAAGATATCCAGGCGGCGATCGAGGCGGAACTCGGCGGCAAGTCCCGCCGTTAACGCCATGCGGACAGGCTGCCGTGCCATGAGCCTGTCCTATTTGCCTGAAGGGCTGTCCGCGAGCCCGCCGCAGTTCCATCCGGAGCTGCGCGGGCTTTTGGCGCGCGTAGCCTCCTACGACAGCAAGGCCGATCCGGCGCTCATCGACGACGCCTATGGCGTGGCCGAGCAGGCCCATGCCGCGCAGAAGCGCGATAATGGCGAGCCCTACATCACCCACCCGCTGGCGGTGGCGAATATCCTCGCCGGTTACAAGCTCGATTCCGCCTCCATCATCACCGCGCTGCTGCACGACACGGTGGAGGACACCTCTGTCAGCCTCGCCGATATCCAGAAGCGTTTCGGCCCCGAGGTCGCCGGGCTGGTGGATGGCGTCACCAAGCTGACCCGCCTCGAGCTGCAATCGGACCGCACCAAGCAGGCGGAGAATTTCCGCAAGCTGGTGCTGGCGATGAGCAAGGATATCCGCGTGCTTATCGTCAAGCTCGCGGACCGGCTGCACAACATGCGCACCATCGGCGCGATTTCGGCCGCGCATAAGCGCCAGCGCATCGCGCGCGAGACGATGGAGATTTACGCGCCGCTGGCCGAGCGCATCGGCATGGAGGCGGTGAAGACCGAGCTGCAGACCCGCTCCTTCGCCGAGATCGACCCCGAGGCTTACGAGACCATCCAGGCGCGCCTGAACTTCCTGCGCGGGCAGGGGGCGGATGTCATCGAGGAGGTGCGCCAGGAGCTGCTGCGCGTCTGCCGAGAGGCCGGGCTGAACGACGTGGAAATTTCCGGGCGCGAGAAATCGCCCTATTCCATCTGGCAGAAGATGCAGCGCCGCAATGTGGCGTTCGAGCAGCTGTCGGACATCATGGCGTTCCGCATCATCGTGCCCACGCGGGCCGATTGCTATGTCGCGCTCGGCACCATCCATGCCGCCTATCCGGTGATCGCCGGGCGCTTCAAGGACTATATCTCCACGCCCAAGACAAACGGCTACCAGTCGCTGCACACTGGCGTCACGCTGCGCCAGCCGCGCAACCAGAAGATCGAGATCCAGATCCGCACGCCGGAGATGCAGGCAGTGGCGGAAGCCGGCGTGGCCGCGCATTGGCTGTACAAGCAGTCCGAAGCGTCCTCGCAGGACGTGCAGAAATTCCGCTGGGTGCAGGATCTGCTGGAAATTCTGGACAACTCCGCGCCGGATGAGTTTCTCGAGAACACCAAGCTGGAGCTGTACCAGGACCAGGTGTTCTGCTTCACGCCCAAGGGCCAGCTGATCCAGCTGCCGCGCGGCGCCACCTCGGTGGACTTCGCCTACGCGGTGCATTCGCAGATCGGCGATACCTGTGTCGGCGCCCGCATCAATGGGCGGCTGATGCCGCTGCGTTACGAGCTGCAGAACGGCGACCAGGTGGAAATCCTCACCGCGCGCGGGGGCACGCCGTCCCCGGCCTGGGAGCGCTTCGTCGTCACCGGCAAGGCGCGGGCGCGTATCCGCCGATTCCTGGCCCAGCAGATGCGCGATGCGCACCGCGATGCGGGCAAGTCGATCCTCGCCAAGGCCTTCCGCCAGGAAGGCGTGGACGGCTCCGAAAAAGTGCTGGATCAGGTGCTGAAGCCGCTGAAACAGGCGAGCGTGGATGATCTGTATGTCGCCGTGGCCACCAGCATCATCGGTGCGAAGGATGTGATCCACGCCGCGTACCCCGAGCTGCGCGCCCCGCGCGCGCCGCGCGTGCTGCCGGCCTTCATGGGCGGGGCGCTCACCGCCCGCTCGCTGCGCAGCGCGCCGAAGGGCGATGGCGGCCTGCCGATTACCGGCATCGTCGCCGGCATGGATGTGCATTACGCCGGGTGCTGCCACCCGCTGCCGGGGGACAAGATCGTCGGCATCGTCACCACCGGCAAGGGCATTACCGTGCATGCCAAGGATTGCGCCACGCTCGATACCTTCGCGGCGACGCCGGAGCGCTTCATCGACATCGACTGGGATCAGGCGAGCCTCGCCAAGCTGGACCCGAAGGCGCAGCGCTTCACCGGCCGCATCAGCGTCATCGCCAACAACGCGCCGAACGCGCTCGCCAACCTCACCAACGCCGTGTCCAAGCAGGACGGCGCCATTGCCACTCTGAAGATCGTGCACCGGCAGCAGGATTTCTTCGAGACGCTGGTGGATGTGGAGGTACGCGACGCGCGCCATCTCAACCAGGTGATCGCCGGGCTGCGCGGCACCACGGGCATCGCACAGGTAGAGCGCGAGCGGGCATGATCATCGGGATCGGCTCCGATATCTGCGACATCAGGCGCATCGAGGCGGCGCTGGAGCGGCATGGCGAACGCTTCACCCTGCGGGTGTTCTCCGAGATGGAGAGGGCGCGTTCGGAGCGGCGGGCGCATTTCCGCGCGCCCAGCTACGCCAAGCGCTTCGCCGCCAAGGAGGCCTGCTCCAAGGCGCTAGGCACCGGCTTCCGGCACGGCGTGTTCCTCTCCGATCTGCGGGTGGTGAACCTGCCCTCCGGCCAGCCGACCCTGGAACTGCATGGCGCGGCGGCGGAACGGCTGCGCGCCATCACCCCGCACGGCTACGCGTCGAGCATCTTTCTCTCGCTGACCGATGAATACCCCTACGCCTACGCACAGGTGATCATTTCCGCCGAGTTGCTGTCCACGGATTAGAATTTGGGCTGTAGCCACATGCAGCAGGAACATTTCTACGAGCCGGCCAAAGGGCATGGGCTGAAGCACGATCCATTCAACGCCATCATCGGGCCGCGCCCGATCGGCTGGGTCTCCTCGCGCGGGGCGGACGGCTCGGTGAATCTGGCGCCGTATAGCTTCTTCAACGCCTTCTGCTACCACCCGCCCATTATCGGATTCTCCAGCATCGGCGCCAAGGACACGCTGCGCAATGTGCGTGAGACCAGGGAGTTCGTGTGGAATCTTGCCACGCGGGAGCTGGGCGAGGCGATGAACGCCAGCTCCGCCGCCGCACCCTATGGTGTGGATGAGTTCACCCTGGCCGGGCTGGAAAAGGCGCCCTCAAACTTGGTGCAGGTGCCGCGCGTGGCGGCGAGCCCGGTGAATTTCGAGTGCAAGCTGGCGGATATCGTTCAGCTCAAGGGCTGGCAGGGCGAACCGGCCTCGGCTTGGCTGGTGCTGGGCGAGGTGGTGGGCGTGCATATCGCCCCGCATCTCATCGTGGATGGCGTCTTCGACACGTTCAGCGCGCATATCCTGCTGCGCGCCGGCGGTGCGACGGCCTACGCCGAGGTACTGCCGGAAACCAGGCTGGACATGAAGCGGCCGGGGTAGGGCGTCATGGCGAGCGCAGCGAAGCCATCCATCTTCTTGAACCTGTTGGAGCTGGATTGCTTCGGGCGGCGTGCGCCGCCCTCGCAATGACGGTTACGCCTCGGCGGTGTCGCGGAAATACGGCTCCACCTTGCCCTTGAGCTTCATCGTCAGCAGCTTTCCGTGGCGGTCGGTGGTTTTGCCCGCGGCCACGCGCACCCAGCCTTCCGAGACGCAGTACTCTTCCACGTTGGTCTTCTCGACCCCGTTGAAGCGGATGCCGATGCCGCGCTCCAGCAGCTTTTCGTCGAAAAACTTGCTGTCCGGATCGGTGGACAGGCGGTCGGGGACGGTGTCGCTCATAGCATCTTGCCCAGTTTGCGTTTGATTTTGGTGAAGAAACTCGCCGCGGGCGAGTCGGCCAGCGCCACCACGGGCACGGTGGCGAGCGTCGTGCCATTGGCGCTGTAGGTTACGTTGCCCAGCGTCTCGCCCTTGGTCACGCCAGGGGTGAGGTCTGCGGTGTAGGCGATGTTGTGGGTCACGCTGTTGGCGGCGTCGGCTGGCAGGGTCAGGAACACGTCCTGCGCCGGGCCGACCGGCACGCTGCCGCTATCCAGCGCGTCGTTGTTCAGCGTGTCGATCTGCTGATTGGCGGTGGCGATCTTCGTGTCGGTGAAGAATTTCTGGCCGTAGTCCAGCAGCGTCTCGATCGCGGCGGTGCTTTCGCTCCAGGTCGGCCCGCCGGTCACCACAGCGATCAGCCGTATGTTGCCGCGCTGGGCGGTGGCGTCGATGCAATGGCCGCTTTCCTTGGTCAGGCCGGTCTTCAGCCCGTCCACGGTGGGGTCCTTGGCCAGCACCGGGTTCCAGCTCGCCTGGGTGATGTTGGCGTAGGTGTAGCTCTGCTGCTTGGAGATATCGAGGATCTCCGGCTCGTTCTGCAGAATGGCGCGCGAGAGCAGGGCCACGTCCATGGCCGAGGTGTGCAGGGCCGGGTCGGGCAGGCCGGTGGGGTTGGTGTAGTTGGTGTCGCTGAGGCCGATATTGGCGGCCTCCTTGTTCATCATCTGCACGAAGGCGTCGGTGGAGCCGGCCACCTGCTCGGCCAGGGCGGTCGCGGCGTCGTTGCCCGAGTCGATGATCAGCCCGTGCAGCAGCTGGTCCACGGTCACCACCGAGTTCGGGTCGACGAACATGGTGGAACCCTGCTGGTGCCAGGCGTCAACCGAGATGGGCACGGTCTGGTCCAGTTTCAGCCCGCCGCCGTGCAGCGCCTTGTAGGTCAGGTGCGCGGTCATCAGCTTGGTCAGGCTGGCGGGGGGGAGCTGCGCATGCGGCGCGGCCTCGGCCAGGATGGCGCCGGTGGCGGCATCCATCAGCACAAAGGCGGTCATGTCCGGCAAAGTGGGCGGCACCGGGGTGGATTTGTCGCCCGCCGGGGAATCGGGCACCGGCGCCGGGCCAGTGGGCGCCGCTGTGGCGCCGATCTTGTCTGCCGCGGCGGCAGCGGTGTGCGGGCCGTTATCCACGGCCTGGTGGGCGTGGTGCGTCTTGGCCGTGGCGGCCTGAGCGAAGACCAGCGCGGCGGCGAGTGCTGCGCGGGACAAACCTGTGGTTTTGAACATGGGCGAATCGGTCTCCATGCGGGGCTGGCAAATGCGGGCCTCTCTGTACCCATTTGTTGACACGCCGCAAGCGCCGGGATTGATGAGCACGGATTACAGATGGTTATTTAATGTAATGCGGGGCATGGGCTTGGCGGAGGTGCTGCGGACATTGGCCGTCGCCCTGGCGGCGGTGGTGGGCATCCGCGCCTTCCTGTTCGCGCCGTACTGGATACCCTCGGGCAGCATGGTCCCGGCTTTGCTGCCGGGGGACCTCCTCATCGTCAGCAAATTGACCTATGGCCACCCGTTCCGGCGCGGGGGTGTCGTGGTGTTCGTCTCCCCCACCGGTTCGGGCGAGGTGCTGGTGAAGCGCATCATCGGTCTGCCGGGCGACACGGTGCAGATGCAGGACGGACGGCTGTTCATCAACGGCCAGGTGGCGCCCTGCGCCGATGAAGGCCGCTACGAGGATGAAAGCGGGGCAGGGCCGGTAGTGGCCCGCCGATGTGCCGAGACCCTGCCGGGGGGCAAGGTTTACCCCATCCTCAAGGTGACGGATGAAGGCTTCGCCAACAACACGCCGGTCTATACCGTGCCGCCCGGCGATCTGTTCCTGCTGGGCGACAACCGGGACAATTCCGAGGATTCACGCTTTCCCGGCGGGCCGGTGGGCTATGTGCCAGAGGCGGATGTGATCGGTCCCGCCGTGCTGGTCCTGGGCTCGGTGGACCCGCACGCGCCGGGCTTCGGCGTGCGGCTGGGGCGGTTCTTCCACCGGGTGAACTGAGGCGTTTTCTTGACAATCAGCCAGTGCCGGGCTTCATGCGACAAGCTTCGAGGATTGACACATAGATGGCACGGCACGCGCAGAAACCCGGCGGTTTTACCGAATTCGTCAAAACCATTGTCTATGCCGGGCTGATCGCCGTGGGCATCCACACCTTCCTGTTCGAGCCGTTCTACATCCCCTCGGGCTCCATGGTGCCAACCCTGCTGGTGGGCGACTATCTCGTGGTGAACAAGTTCGCCTACGGCTATTCGCATTTCTCCTTCCCGTTCTCGCCGGATTTCTTCTCCGGCCGCTGGCCCGCCGGGATGCCAAAGCGCGGCGACGTGGTGGTATTCCGCCCGCCGGGCGAGCCGGATGAGGATTTCATCAAGCGCGTCATCGGCCTGCCGGGCGACACCATCCAGGTGACCAACGGCCAACTGCTCATCAACGGTCAGCAAGTGCCGCGTGTGGATGCCGGGACCTATAGCGACGACAGCGATTCCTATGGCCCGCCGGTGCTGGCGCGCGACTATACCGAGACCCTGCCGGGCGGGAAGACGCACCAGATCCTCAAGCGCACCGATGACGGCTTCGCCAACAACACCCCGGTCTATACCGTGCCGGCGGGCGATTTGTTCCTGATGGGCGACAACCGCGACGATTCCGAGGATTCCCGCTTCCTCGACGGTCCGGTCGGCTATGTCCCGGTCGAGAACGTGCTCGGCCCGGCGGATCTGATCTTCTTCTCCATCGATCTCCAGCACCCCTTCTGGCAGGTCTGGTACTGGCCCCTTGAGATCCGCTGGGGCCGCATGCTGCATACCATTTCGTGAACGGGTTGGATGCCGCCCAGGCCCTGCTTGGGCATGACTTCTCCCGGCCGGAGCTGCTGGCCGAGGCGCTGACGCACCGCTCCGCCGCCGGGGCGAAAGGCGTCGGCTCGAACGAGCGGCTGGAATTTATTGGCGACCGCGTGCTCGGCCTGGTGGTGGCGGAATGGCTCATCGAGCGCTTTCCCAACGAGCAGGAGGGCAAGCTCGGCCCGCGTCTGGCGGCGCTGGTCTCCAAGCCGTCCCTCGCCGCCATTGCCGAGGCGCATGAGGTGGGGGCGATGCTGAGTGTCGCCCCGGGCGAGGCCAAGCGCGGGGTTTCCACCCAGGCCAATGTTATGGCCGACGCGCTGGAGGCGATGATCGGGGCGCTGTATCTCGATGCCGGGCTGGATGCGGTGAAGGCGTTCATCCGCCGGGTGATGACGGATGTTATGGTGGCGCAGGCAGCACCACCCAAGGACCCGAAGACCGCGCTGCAGGAATGGGCGCTCAAGCGCGCGCTGCCGCTGCCGGCCTATACGGTGGTTTCACAAAGCGGGCCCTCGCACGCGCCGCTCTTCGTGGTACGGGTAAGCGTGGGGAATGCCAGCGCCGAGGCCAAGGCCGGGGCCAAGCGCGCGGCGGAACAGGAAGCAGCACGGATGCTGCTGGAGGAATTGCCGGAATGAGTAAATGCGGATTTGTGGCGCTGATCGGTGCGCCGAACGCGGGGAAATCGACCCTGCTGAACCGGCTGACCGGGGCGAAGCTCTCCATCGTCACGCCCAAGGCGCAGACGACGCGCGCCCGCGTGCTGGGGATTCTGGTGCGCAACGAGGCGCAGATTCTGTTTGTGGATACGCCCGGCATTTTCGCGCCCAAGCGCAGGCTGGACCGCGCCATGGTTGCCGCCGCATGGGACGGTGCTGCCGAGGCAGATTACGTGCTGCTGCTGGTGGATGCCAAGGCTGGGCTGACCGATGCGGTGCGTGAGATCGTCACCAAGGCCGCGGAATCGGGGCGCAAGATGGCGCTGGTGCTGAACAAGATCGACCTGATCGACCGGCAGAAACTGCTGCCGCTGACGCAGGACCTTGCCGCGCTGGCGGAGTTCGAACAGGTGTTCATGATCTCCGCTAATACTGGCGACGGGATCGACGTGCTGCTGGATTTCTGCACCGCCAAGCTGCCCGAGAGCCCGTTCCTCTACCCCGAGGACGAGATGACCGACCTGCCGGACCGGCTGCTCGCCGCCGAGATCGTGCGCGAGCAGATCTTCCTGCAAACACGCGATGAAGTGCCCTATGGCACCACGGTGGAGACGGAGAGCTTCAAGGAGCAGAAGAACGGCTCTATCCGCATCGACGCGGTGATCTACGTGGCCCGGCCTGGGCACAAGGCGATCCTGATCGGCGCCGGGGGCAGCCGGATCCGCGAGATCGGCGCCCGCGCGCGCGCGGAGCTGATGCGCCTGTTCGAGACCAAGGTGGATTTGTTCCTGCGCGTGGCCGAGCGTGCGGGCTGGGACGAGGAGGCGGCGCGCATCCGCGCCACCGGGCTGACCGACCCGAAGACCTGAACGCGGCATGGCGCGGCGGTATTGGCCATGGCACCTGACGGCGGTGGCGCTGTATGCGGCTGCCGCCTGGGTGGTGGTGCAGCATGGCGCCTCGCTGACCGGGATGATCTCGGGCGGTGGCAGTGACCCTCTGATTTTTATTTGGTCTTTTGCCTGGTGGCCGTCCGCCATGGCACACCACCTCAATCCCTTCTTTACGCACCTGGTCTGGCAGCCTGAAGGGCTGAACCTCGCCTGGATCACAAGCGTGCCAACCCTGGCGCTGCTCGCCGCGCCGGTGACACTCGCCTTCGGCCCGGTGCTGGCATTCAACCTTTGCAATCTGGCGGCGCCGGTGCTGGCGGCCTGCGCCGCCTACGCGCTGTGCCTCTACCTCGCCCGGCGGCCGGACGCGGCGCTGCTCGGCGGGTTCCTGTTTGGCTTTTCCAGCTTTGAAACGTCGCGGCTGAACGAGCAACTCAATCAGGAATTCATATGCATACTGCCTTGCCTCGTGTTGCTGGCGCTGGCGCGGCTGGATGGGCGAGTGAGCCGCAAAGCGGTGGCGGTGGGCGGGGCGTCGATGCTGGCGGCACAGGCTGGCATTTCGCTGGAAGTATTCGCGACGACGGTGCTCTGCGGCGGGTTCGCCTGGGCGCTGACTTTGGCCTTGGTGCCGCAACGCCGGTCCGGACTGATGCTGCTCCTTGGTGATGCGCTGTTGGCCGCGCCGCTGCTCCTTCTGCTACTCTCGCCACTACTATGGGCTTTGTTCGCGCAGCCGCACGACATGGCACTGCCCAAGGCCTGGCCGTGGTTTTTCTCCACCGATCTGCTCAACTTCGTCATCCCCACGCCAACCAACGCCATCGGCGGCGCGTTCTTTGCGCCCGTCACCAGGCATTTCCCGGGCTTCACCAGCGAGCAGAGCGGTTATCTCGGCCTGCCGTTGATCATCCTGCTCTGGCTCGGCCTGCGCCGGGGCAAGGCCTATCTGCGCTGGCTGTTGCTGGGGCTGATCATCGCCAGCATGGGGCCGCAGCTTTGGTTCGGGGGGCGGGACACGGGGATTCCGCTGCCCTGGGCGCTGATCCACGCTTTGCCGTTGCTGGGCAATGCGTTGCCGGCGCGGATGATGCTCTATGCCAGCCTCGCCGTCGCTGTTGCCGTTGCGCTCTGGGTCGCCGAGGCGCAAGGCCCGCGTACGCGTTATGCCCGGCTGGCGCTGGGCGCGCTCGCGGCAGCGTTCCTATGGCCGGCGCCTCGCCCTGTGCAGCCAATTCCAAACTCGGCGTTCTTCGCGCCTGGGCGGGTTGAGCAGGTACTGGGGCAGGGCGCCAAGGTGGCAATTCTGCCTTTTGGCTTCTTCAGCCCCTCCATGTACTGGCAGGCTGAAAGCGGCTTCGCCTTCGCCCAGACGGGCGGATATCTCGGCTTCCCTCCCGCGCGGGTCCAGCAGAACACGAAGCTGATGCGCTATTTCTTCGGGCTGGACGCGCCGGGGGGCGTCCCCGCCTTCGCCGCTTATTGCCGCCAGACGAGCACGCAATTTGTCGTGGCTGGGCCGGGCGCGCCACAGGAGATGCTGGCCGGGTTGCGCGGGCTGGGCTGGGTGTCGCGACAGGTTGACGACGTGACGATGTTTACCGTGCCGGTGGCGCCATGATCAGGCGCCACGCCGCCGCTTTGGCCATTTATGCCGTGCTGGCGGTTCTGCTCATCGGCCATGGCGCCTCGCTGCAAAACTATATCTACGGCATTTCCTCGGACCCTCTGTCGTTCATCTGGTGCCTTGCGTGGTGGCCGCACGCGCTCCTGCATCACCTCGATCCGCTGCATGCGAGTCTTGTCTGGCAACCGGACGGGCTGGATCTCGTCTGGACGACCTGCGTACCATTTTTGGCCCTGGCCGCGGCGCCGCTGACACTCCTGGCCGGGCCGATGGTGAGCTACAACGTGCTTACAACGCTTGCCCCGCTATTGGCAGCGATTAGCGCCTATGCGCTTTGTCTTTACATCACGCGCAACCGGGCGGCGGCGTTTTGCGGTGGTCTGGCCTATGGGTTCTCCTCCTACGAGATGGCCGAGGCGCTAGAGCACCTCAATCTCGATTTCACAGCCTTTGTTCCAGCCATGGTGCTGGTCGTGTTGGCGCGGCTGGATGACCACCTTAGCCGTTTTACCGCTGCGGCACTGTTTGCATTAGCGCTCGCAGCCGAGTTCTACACCTCGATCGAGGTTGCGCTGACCAGCCTGGTTTTCGGTGGCCTGACATGGGGTCTGGCGGTCGCACTGTGCCGGGAACGCCGTGCCCGGTTGCTGAGGCTGGTGCCGGATGGCCTGTTTGCGGGAGGGCTTGCCCTGCCATTACTGGCGCCGTTCCTGTGGGACATGCTGACGAAGTCCCGCCTTTCCGTTGTTCCGCCCGGATGGAGCATCGTGACGTCAGCGCATGTGTTCAACCAGCTCGTTACGACGCCGGCGAACGTGCTTTACGTTCCGGGGATGAAAATGGGGGCGTCAGGGCTGTTTGGTTTATTGCCTCAGCGTGACTTCATCACCGGCTTGCCGCTGCTCCTCGTCATCATTTTGTTCTGGAGGGAACGCAGGAAAGAGCCAGCCGGTAAGCTGGTGCTGTACTTGCTGCTGATCCTGGTTGTGGCGAGCCTCGGACCCCAGCTTTGGGTGGGAGATGTCTTCACCGGCGTGGTGATGCCCTGGGCGTTGGCGCTGCACTTGCCTTTGCTTGGCGGGGCATTGCCTGGGCGTTTCGCACTATACGTGAGTCTGGTGCTTGCCGTCATTCTGGCCGGCTGGGTCGCCTCCGCGAGGTCAAATCGGCGGGCAATCGCCGCTGGTCTTGCCTGTGCCGTGACCCTCGCGCCTCCGCACCCGGTGACACCGGCGCCCTATGAGGCGTTCTTCCGGCCAGGAAGAGTGGAAGCGGTGCTGGGCCCACGGGCGCGGCTGTTGGTTCTGCCGCGCATTGACGAAACGATGGGCGGTCTCTGGCAAATTTCTGACTTCTGGCAGGCGGAGAATGATTTCGGCTTTGCCCAGGTCACTGGACATTTCGGCTTTCCTCCCATCACGGCGATGGCGCATGAGGCGGTTCGCGAAATGGCGTTTGGCAGGTTCAGCCCCCATTTCGCCATAGATGTGGCCGAGCTGTGCCAGGCGACGAAAACGCAATACGTGGTGGCAGGACCCAGCACACCGCCGGACATGGTGGCCGGGCTGCGCGCCCTGGGCTGGGCCTCGCGCCAAGTGGATGACGTCACGGTTTTCACCGTGCCAGCGGCGCCATGATCCGCCATGCCGCCGCCCTTGCCGTTTATGCCGCGCTTGCGGCGGTGCTGCTCTGGCACGGCGCGTCGCTGACGCATCAGCTCTCCGGCGCGGGGGCGGACCCGTGGGACTCCCCCTGGTTCCTCGCCTGGTGGCCCTATGCGCTCACGCATCATCTGGACCCGTTCTTCACACGGCTGATCTGGTATCCGTGTGGCGTCTCGCTGCTCTGGGTTACCTCAGTGCCGCTGCTGGCCGTGCTCGCCATGCCGCTCACCCTGCTGGCCGGGCCGGTGCTGACCTATAACATCTATATCCTCACCGCACCGGTATGCGCCGCCTGCTTCGCCTATCTGCTCTGCCACCGGCTGACGCGGGATTTCGCCGCCTCGCTGATCGGCGGTTTCCTGTTTGGGTTCTCGTCCTATGAGATGGCGCAGGATTCGGCGGCGCTGAACCTCGCCGTGACCTTCCTCGTGCCCGCGCTGTTGCTGGTGGCGCTCAAGCGGCTGGATGATGAGCTCTCCCGCCCGGCGACGGCGGCGCTGGCGGCGCTGCTGCTGCTGGCGCAGTTCCTCATCTGTCCTGAAGTCTTTGCCATGATCTTCGTCTTCGGCGGCATGGCCTGGGCTTTGGCGTATCTGCACCTGCCTGCGCGCCGGGCCGGGCTGAAGCGCCTGTTCATCGACGGGCTGATCACCGGGCCGTTCGTCGCGCTGCCCTTGGCGCCCCTCTTCGTGGTCATGGCGCGGGATTACTGGATGATCAATCATCCCGTGATCTGGCCGTATTACTTCACGGCAGATCTCGCCAATCTGGTCATCCCCTCGGCGGCGAATCTGTTCGGCGGGTTTTTCACTTCCATTTCGCAACATTTCAGCCTGAGCGTGCAGGAGCAGGATGCGTATCTCGGCCTGCCGCTGCTTGTGCTGATCTATCTGTTCGCGCGCGGGCAGGGGCGGGAACCGCGCGGGCGCTATCTCGTGGCGTGCTTCCTGGTACTGCTGGTCTGCGAACTTGGCCCGCAGCTATGGGTCGCCGGGCATATCACCCCTGTCGTGTTGCCCTGGATGCTGCTGGTGAAACTGCCGCTGCTCGGCTCGGCGCTCAGCGCGCGGTTTACGCTGTTTACCGCGCTCGCGGCGGGCGTCATCGCGGCCTATTGGCTGGCACTACCTGGGGCGCGGCGCTGGCGTCTGGCGTTGGGGGGGCTGACCTGCGTGGCGCTGCTGCCGGGGCCGCATCCGTGGCGGGAGGCACCTTATGCCGCCTTCTTCCAGCCCGGGCGGGTGCAGGCCGTGCTGGGGCCGAACCCGCGTTTGCTGGTGCTGCCCTTCGCGCTGCACGGTCCGTCCAGCTTCTGGCAGATGGAAAATGGCTTCGGCTACACCCAGGTGGGCGGGTATCTGGGTTTTCCGCCCAGGCCGGCGCAGTCTTTCAAGGCCGTTGGCGAGATGTTCGGCGGTATGGTGGGGCCAGGTTTTGCCGGTGACTTCGTCACCTATGCCCGCGCGGCGGGGGCACAATACGTGGTGGCCGGACCGGGTACGCAGGCGGACCTGCTGGCCGCTATCACCACGCTGGGCTGGCCAAGGCGGCAGGTGGATGACGTGACGATCTTTTCCGTACCAGAGACAAAATGATTAACCGCTTCGGCATTTCTGCCATCGCGCTTGCCGTGCTGGCGGTGTTCGTTTGGCTGCATGGCAGCGCGCCTGGCATGTACTTCGCGGTGCTGGCGGCTTTTGATATCCCGAAGGCAGCGCAGCCGTTTTCCGATCTCGGCGCGGTGCTGCAGGCCATTCATTGCGCGGGGCAGGGGGTGAATGTTTACGAGCCCAATGCCTGCATGGGTGGCGGCAATTACAATTATTCTCCGCTGCTGCTGCATTTTGGCGAACTGGGCGCCTTGGCGCCGCGCCTCAATCTCGCTGGGCTCGGGCTGGGTGCGCTGTTCATCGCCGCACTCGCCGTGCTGCCACCATCGCAAAGCCGGGCGGAATTCTGGCTGCGCGCGCTGGCCAGCGGTTCCGCCAGCACGGTCTTCGCGCTGGAGCGGATGAATCTCGACGTGGTGATCTTCCTCCTCGCCATGGGTGGCATCTGGCTCAGCCTGCGCGGCAGTATCACCCGGCTGGCGGGGGACGCATTGTTCTGCTTCGCCGCGGCGCTGAAATACTATCCCGTGGCGCTGCTGGTGCTGCTGCTGCGCGAGCCGCCCCGCCGCCTCGCCGCCATGGTTGCCTTGCTCGGCGTGGCGGGGCTGGGCTTCCTGGTCTGGTTCGGCGCAGGCACGCTGGCGGCGCTGGCGATCGTCCCGCACGGCCCGCCCTTCGGAAATTGTTTTGGCGCCATCGACATCCCGCTCGGCATCAGCCTAGGCATCGCGGCGGTGCATGGGAACACGCTGCACGACCTCTCCCGCTTTAACATGCCGCTGGCCTTGCGTCTCGCTTACGTGGCGATGATCCTGGCCGCGCTCTGGCGGGGCTGGGTGAATGCGGCGCTGTACCGTCCGGCCATGGAGAGGCTGGAGCCCGCTGCGGAGGCGTTTCTCATCGGCGGTGCGGCGCTCATCTGCGCCTGTTTCTTCATGGCGCAGAATATCGACTACCGCTCCATCTTCCTGCTCCTTACCCTGCCCGGCGTGTTCGCGCTGCACCGGGCCGGGGTAGCCAAGGCCGGTTGGCTGGCCATCGCCATCGTGGCGTTGTTGTGGGAAAGTTTCTTCCGCATCGCAGCGGTTTCCGTTATGCCTGTCCTGGCAGGGCAGGCGGTGGGATATTCCGCCGTCATCATGGTCTGGGTTGGCCGCGAGGTGTTGTGGTGGTGGGTGGTTACGCAGTTTCTGGCTCAGTTGTGTCTTTATACGCGGGCGGCGTTCTCCCGGGCGTTGGCGTGAGCGCGGCATGACCCAGCTGCTCTCCCTCGTCGTGCCGTTTTATAACGAGGCCGAGGCGATCCAGTCCTTCGCCGATTCCATCCTCCCGGCTCTCGAAACCGTCCCAGATGCGCGCTGGGAGATCGTCTGCGTCGATGACGGCAGCAAGGATGGCACGCTGCTGAAGCTCGTCGCCCTGGCGCAGGCCGACCCGCGTTTCCGCGTGCTCGAATTCTCGCGTAATTTTGGGAAAGAGGCGGCGCTGACCGCGGGTATCGACGCCGCGAAGGGCGAGGCGGTGATCCCCATCGATGCCGATCTGCAGGATCCGCCGGAGCTGATCGCCGATATGGTGAAGGCCTGGCGCGAGGGGGCGGAGGTGGTGCTGGCCCGGCGTATCGACCGTTCTTCCGACGGCGTGCTGAAGCGCAAGACCGCCGCCTGGTTCTACCAGCTCCACAACAAGCTCTCGAAGACCAAGATCCCCGAGAATGTCGGCGATTTCCGGCTCATGGACCGCGCCGTGGTGAACGCGCTGAAGCTTCTGCCCGAGCGCCAGCGCTTCATGAAGGGATTGTTCGCCTGGGTCGGCTTCCGTACCGTGACGCTCGACTATACCCGCGCCCCGCGCGCTGCTGGCGAAACAAAATTCTCCGGTGTCGCGCTGTGGAATTTCGCCATGGAGGGCTTCACCAGCTTCTCCACCGCACCGCTGAAGATCTGGACGTATCTGGGCGCGTTCTGCGCCGTGCTCACCTTCCTGTATGCGCTCTACATCGTTGTCCGCACGGTGGTATTCGGCAACGAGGTGCCAGGCTACACCTCGCTGTTCGTGGCCATCACTTTCTTCGGTTCGGTGCAACTGATCAGCATCGGACTGCTCGGCGAATATATCGGCCGCATCTACATGGAGAGCAAGCAGCGCCCGGCCTACCTGATCCGCAAGACCTATGGGGGAGAAGCAGATGGAACCTAGTGCCTATCTCGAGATGGCTGCGATGGAGGCGCGGCACTGGTGGTTCACGGGCCGCCGGCACGTGCTTGCCGCGATGATCCGCTCCCTCCGCCTTCCGCCTAGGGCCGAGATTCTCGAACTCGGCTCCGGCACCGGCGGCAATCTCGCCATGCTCTCGCGCTTCGGCGGCGTGACGGCGGTGGAGATGAACGGCCCGGCCCGCGATATCGCCGCCGCTCGGGCCCCTTTTGTGGAGTTGCATCCCGGCCTTCTGCCTCACGACCTGCCGCTTGCCGACCGGTGTTTCGATCTTGTTTGCCTGTTCGACGTGCTTGAGCATATCGAAGACGATGCCGCCACGCTGCGCGAAATCCATGCCCGCCTGAAACCGGGAGCGGCCGCGATCATCACGGTGCCCGCCTACAAGGCACTGTTCGGCCCGCATGACAAGGCGCACCACCACAAGCGCCGCTACGAACAGAGTGAGCTGCGCGAAAAACTCGAGGCCGCCGGCCTGCGCGTCGAGCGGCTCACATTCATCAACACCGCCCTGTTGCCTGTCGCCTTCGCGCTGCGCTGGCTCGACCGCGCGCTCAACCGCGCCGAGGCCGCCGCCGCCGGCATTCCGCCTGCTCCGGTGAACGCCCTGCTCGCCGCCCTGTTCGGGGCTGAGGCCTATCTCCTGCCGCGCGTCTCGCTGCCCTTTGGCCTCTCGCTCCTGGCCGTGGTCAGGGAAGCGGGTTGACATTATGCTGGCCGCGCCAGGAAAGGAAAACCAATGCGCGTTGCCGTGATTCAGATGTCGCCAGGGGCCGACAAGAGCGAGAACATCGCGCAGGCACGCGCGCTTATTGAAGGCGTGCTGGCCGAGCAGAAGGTGGACCTGATCGCCCTGCCGGAAATCTGGACCTGCCTGGGTGGCTCCCGGGCGGACAAGTTCGCCGCCGCCGAGAACCTTCCCACCCCCGGCGAAACCGGCGGCCTGGCCTACGAGTTCCTGCGCCAGATGGCGATGGCGCACAATGTGCACATCCATGGCGGCAGCATCGGCGAGCTGGCGGGAGACAAGATCTTCAACACCTCCATCGTGTTCAGCCCCGCCGGGGTGGAGCTGGGGCGCTACCGCAAGATCCATCTGTTCGACATCACCACGCCGGACGGCCAGGGCTACAGGGAGAGCGCCATCTACGGCGCGGGCGACAAGGTGGTGACGGTGGACATCGCCGGCATGCGTGTCGGCCTGGCCATCTGCTACGACGTGCGCTTCCCTGAGCTGTTCCTGGCCCTGCGCCGGGCGGGCGCGGAGCTCATAGTTCTGCCCGCCGCCTTCACCCTGCAAACCGGCAAGGACCATTGGGAGGTGCTGCTGCGCGCCCGCGCCATCGAGACACAATGCTGGTTCGCGGCCCCGGCCACCACCGGCACGTACAAGGAAGGGAACGGCGAGCTGCGCCAGACCTACGGGCATTCGCTGATCGTGGACCCCTGGGGGCATGTGGTTGCCAAGGCTTCTGATGGCCTGGGCTGGGCCGCCGCCTCCATTGACAGGGCATTGACCGTCCGAGTGCGCGCCAACATGCCGCTGATCGAACACCGGCGGCTCGCGTGAAGCTCGCATTCATCGCCGCGCAGACCGAGACCGCCCAGGCCACGCGTGAGCGGCTGGTGGAACTTTACGGCGATTGTCCGCCGAAGAATGCCGATGTGCTGGTGGCACTGGGCGGCGATGGGGTGATGCTGGAATGCCTGCACCGCGTGCTCGGCACCGGCCTGCCGGTCTACGGCATGAATCGCGGCTCGGTCGGGTTCATGATGAACGAGTATCATGAGGACGAGCTGCCTGCGCGCATCGGAGAGGCTCATTCCTCGGTGCTGCACCCGCTGCGCATGCATGCCGTCACCGCCTCAGGTGTGGTGGAGGAGGCGATGGCGCTGAACGAGGTTTCGCTGCTGCGCGAGGGACGGCAGGCGGCGAAGATCCGCATCTCCATCGACCACCGCGAGCGCCTGGCCGAGCTGATCTGCGACGGCGTGCTGATCTCCACCCCCGCCGGCTCCACCGCCTATAACCTTTCGGCGCATGGGCCGATCGTGCCGCTCTCCGCCAATCTTCTGCCGCTTACCCCGATTTCCGCCTTCCGCCCCCGGCGCTGGCGCGGCGCGCTGCTGCCCTCCAATGTGGAGGTGCTGTTCGAGGTGCTGGAGGCCGATAAGCGCCCGGTGGCCGCCGTGGCGGACTTCACCGAGGTGCGTGATGTCGTCTCCGTGGCGGTGAGCGAGGATAAGAGCATCGGCGCCACGGTGCTGTTCGACCCCGACCGCGCGCTCTCCGAGCGGATCATTATCGAGCAGTTTACAGTCTGATTATACTTGCCCAGATGGGCGCGCTTCATTAATCCCGCCCCATGGCACAACATTATTTCACTGTTACCTGGGACCAACTGCACCGCGACGCCAAGGCCCTGTCCTGGCGGTTGCACGCGCTGGGGCCCTGGACCGGCGTCGTCGCGATCACCCGTGGCGGGCTGATCCCCGCCGCGATCATTGCCCGTGAGCTGGAATGCCGGCTTATCGAGACCGTCTCGGTTGTCACCTATGACGAAGAGAATATGGGCCAGCCGCAGGTGGTCAAACCCCCCGCGGCCGCCGGGGACGGTGAGGGCTGGCTGATCGTCGATGACCTCGTGGATACCGGCACCACCGCCAAGCTGGTGCGCTCCCTGCTGCCCAAGGCGCATTTCGCCACCGTGTACGCCAAGGCGGCGGGCAAACCGCTGGTGGACACGTTCATCACCGAGGTGAGCCAGGATACCTGGATCCTCTTCCCGTGGGATACCGAGCCGCAGTTCGTCGCCCCGCTGGCGCGCCAAGGATAAGCCGCCGCTGGCCAGGCAGGGGTAACGCGGCGGAAACAAACTTCGCCTAGCCATCCCGGCGAGAATCAGCTAGTAAGCCGCATCGCGCCATGGTGGCGCGGTGCAAAAAGCGGCTGATCGGGGCGTTAAAGCAACCGGATGATCCGCGCCGCCACCGGGTTCTTGTATCCGCGGCGTTTCCGGCCACATGGTCCGTGGTTGCGGGTGTAAACCCCAGCCAGACCCATGCCGCCCGAGGCGCCGCCCCATAACCGGCCAAAGCGCCCATCCCATTGCCTAGCTGCTCCGGCCAGCCGTGCTGGAGTATGTGCATGTTCGATAAATTTTTCCGTAAAGAGCTGGATTGGGCCGGCAAGACCCTGATCCTGGAGACCGGCAAGGTCGCCCGTCAGGCTGATGGCGCCGTCGTCGCCTCCTATGGCGACACCGTTGTGCTCGCCACCGTCGTGGGCGCCAAGAACGCCAAGCCGGGGCAGGATTTCTTCCCGCTGACCGTGAACTACCAGGAGAAGTTCTACGCCGCGGGCCGTATTCCCGGTGGCTTCTTCAAGCGTGAAGGCCGCCCGACCGAGCGCGAGACCCTCGTCTCCCGCCTGATCGACCGCCCGATCCGCCCGCTCTTCCCCGAGGGCTTCCGCAACGAGGTGCAGGTCATCGTCAATGTCCTGAGCCACGACCTGGAGAATGACCCGGACATCGTCGGCCTGGTCGCCGCGTCCGCCGCGCTCACCCTCTCCGGCATTCCGTTCTTTGGCCCGGTTGGCGCCGCCCGCGTCGGCTATATCGACGGCCAGTACGTGCTGAACCCGACCACCAGCCAGTGCGAAGAGAGCAAGCTCGACCTCGTCTTGGCCGGCACCGTTGAAGGCGTGCTGATGGTGGAATCCGAGGCTTCCGAGCTTTCGGAAGAGATCATGCTCGGCGCCGTCACTTTCGGTCACGCGGGCTTCCAGCCGGTGATCCAGGCGATCATCGAACTGGCCGAGCTGGCTGCCAAGGAGCCGTGGGCGCTGTCCGAGGAATCCGAGGAGACCAAGACCCTGAAGGCGCGCGTCGACGCCCTGGCGCGTGACGCGCTCCGTGCCGCCTACACCGAGACGCAGAAGCAGGTCCGCTACGAGAAGATCGGCGCCGCCAAGAAGGCCGCCGCCGAGGCGCTGACCGCCGAGGGGCTGGACCCCGAGAAGGCCAAGGGCCTGTTCAAGGATCTGGAAGCCGACATCGTCCGCAACAACATCCTGGACACCGGCCTGCGCATCGACGGCCGCGACACCAAGACCGTCCGCCCCATTCTGGCGGAAGTCGGCGTGCTGCCGCGCACCCATGGCTCGGCTCTGTTCACCCGTGGCGAAACCCAGGCGCTGGTCGTGGCCACGCTCGGCACCGCGCAGGACGAGCAGGTGGTGGATGCCATCGAGGGCGAGTTCAAGGAGCACTTCATGCTCCACTACAACTTCCCTCCGTTCTCCGTCGGTGAGACGGGCCGCATGGGCTCGCCTGGCCGCCGCGAGATCGGCCACGGCAAGCTGGCCTGGCGCGCCGTGCATCCGCTGCTGCCGACCAAGGAAGCCTTCCCCTACACGCTGCGCATTGTCTCCGAGATCACCGAGTCCAACGGCTCCTCCTCGATGGCGACCGTCTGCGGCACCTCGCTGGCGCTGATGGATGCGGGCGTTCCCCTGAAGCAGCCGGTGGCGGGCATCGCCATGGGCCTGATCAAGGAAGATCGCGGCTTCGCCGTGCTGTCTGACATCCTGGGCGACGAGGATCACCTCGGCGACATGGACTTCAAGGTGGCGGGCACCGAAAACGGCGTGACCTCGCTGCAGATGGACATCAAGATCACCTCCATCACCCCGGAGATCATGCAGATCGCCCTGGAGCAGGCCAAGCATGGCCGTATGCACATCCTGGGCGAGATGGCCAAGGCGCTGACCTCCGGCCGTGAGGGCGTCTCCGCCAACGCGCCGAAGATCGTCACCATCACGGTGCCGAAGGAGAAGATCCGCGACGTGATCGGGACCGGCGGCAAGGTGATCCGCGAGATCGTCGAGCAGACCGGCGCCAAGATCGACATCAACGACGACGGCACCGTGAAGGTTTCTGCTTCGGACGACAAGAAGATCCAGGCCGCGATCGACAAGATCAAGGGCATCGTCGCCGAGCCGGAAGTGGGCGTCATCTACACGGGCAAGGTCGTGAAGACCGCCGATTTCGGCGCCTTCGTGAACTTCCTCGGCGCCAAGGACGGCCTGGTGCACATCTCCGAGCTGGCGCAGAACCGCGTTGCCAAGACCACGGACGTGGTGAAGCAGGGCGACTCCGTGAAGGTGAAGGTCATCGGCTTCGACGACCGCGGCAAGGTGAAGCTGTCCATGCGCATGGTTGACCAGGAGACCGGTGAGGACATCTCCGACAAGGTCGGCTCCAAGGGCGGCAAGAAGGAAGGCGCGTCGGAGGAGGCATAACCTCCCCGGCCACCGGCCCCCAAAAGAAAACGGCGCCGCGAGGCGCCGTTTTTTATTTGCTGGCTTTTGGCTTTGGCGTTGTCTTCGGCTTCGCCGCCGCTTTTGGCTTCGCCGCCGCTTTTCGCTTCGCGGGGGCTTTCGGCGCGGGTGGCAGCAACGGCTTGCCGGCAATCTCTTCGATATAGGCGCGGTAATTGGCGATGTAGGCATCCATGCCGAGATGCTCTTCGGCGAACGCCCGCGCGCCCTTGCGCAGCTTGGCCGCGAGCTTGCCATCCTCCAGAGCGCGCAGCACGCTCTGCGCCAGCGCCGCGTGGTCGAGCGTCGGCGCGACCAGCCCGTTGCTCTCGTGCTTCACGAATTCCGTCACGGTATCGGTGTCCGATCCGACAACCATGCAGCCGCAGGCCAGCGCCTCGCGCAGCGACCAGGAGGCGACGAACGGATAGCTGAGATACACATGCGCATCGGAACGCTTGAGCAGGGCCAGATGCTGCTCGTACGGCACCTTGCCGAGGAAATGCACGCGCGAAAGATCGATCTGCCCGCCAACCTCGCGCAGCATCACCTCCCGCCAGCTTCCGCCCTGCTTGGGCGGGGCGCCATAGCTGATCTCGTCGCCGCCGACGATGGAGACCACCGCATCAGGCCGCTCCGCGAGAATGCGGGGCAGGGCGCGCATGAAGGTGTGGAAGCCGCGATACGGCTCCAGGTTCCGCGCGACATAGGTGACGAGTTTTTGCTCCGGCGCCACCGTCAGCTTGCCGATGGTCAGCGGCGCCTTGCGCGCCTCCGAGTCGGGCTTGCACAGCTCGAGATCGACGCCTTCCTCGATGATGCGGATCCGCTCACGCGCCCAGCCGGGATAGGTGCTGTGCTGCCAGCCCGTCGGCGTCTGCCCGTATTGCTCCAGGGCGAGTGCCAGCAGGTTCACCGTGTTCTTGCCGCGCACCGCGCCGAAATGCTCCTCCGGCATCGGGAATTCCGGGTCGAAATTCACGTCCGTGCCATGGATTTTATAGTAGAACTCGAAATAGCCGAGGATTGGCACGCCGGGGAAGGCATCCACCAGGTTGAGCATCTCGCCCCAGCCATGGTGGCCGATGATGATGTCCGGCTTGAAGCCCAGCGCCTTGATCTGCAACGCGCCTCTGTATCCGGCTTGCGCGCGTCGTGCCGCCTGCTCGTATTCCCGCGCCTCCAGCACCGCCGAGGCCGAGACCGGCGGCGGCTTGGAATAGGTGACCTTGCGCACACCCGCCATCTGGTTGCGGTTCGGCTCGGTCATGAAGACAAGCTCGTGCGTGCCTTCGCGTTTCTCGTTATCGGCCAGCAGGCTGCGCAGCAGATGCAGGTACTGGCCGGGGAAATTCTGGTGGACGAAGAGAAAGTTCACGGTATCGCCGCCGCCTCCCGGATCAGCGCTTGCCCCGCCCGGCCTTGCGGCTGCGCGGCGTCAGCACGATCTGCACCGCCTCCAGCGGCGCCAGCGTTTCCGCCTCGCAGGTTTCGTCATTGCCCACCGGCCCGGCCACGGCACCGCCGATGAAGCTGCCCGAGCAGCTGATCTCGTACTGCTCCGCCGCCTCGCCGCTCAGGCGCACGCGCAGACCGAGCAGCGGCAGGGCCATGCCGCGCGAGCCGCAATACTCGCCGGCTTCCACCCAGGGGGAGAGCCAGCCGCGCCCGAGCACGGCCTGATAGGTGAGGTCGGCCGGGGCGATGCCCTCGGGCGCTGCGATGGAGAAGCCCTCGATCCAGCTATTGCTGCCGCTCTCGCCCAGCCAGTCGCCGAACTTGGCACCGACATCGCCACGGCCCTGGATATGCGCCAGCACGTCCACCTTTTCCGGCTTGGCCTGGACCGGCGCGGCGGCAGCGGGCACGGGCAGGTCGTTCGCAGCGAGCAGCTGGCGCACCTGCAGCCGGGGCGCGGACTCGGGCTGGTTCGGCAGCTGGTAGATGGTGACCAGAACCTGCGCCTGGGTGTTGCGGATACGCACCAGCGTGGCGTCGCCCTCGGCGTTTAGCCATCCATCCGGGCGGAAGCCGGCGATCTCCACATTCTGCCCGCCGATCGGCGGCGGCGAGATGCGCACGCCCGGCATGCCGTTATTCGCTGGCGCGCCGGGGTTCGCCTCGTTGATGAAGCAGAACAGCCCCGGCGGCAGGTTCATCATGTGGCCGGTGACTTTCAGCTCCTGGATTTGGGCGCTGCGATCGCCCCCCGCTGCGCCGGCTTCGGGTGCGGTTAGCGCGGGGTTGGGGGCGGATTTTGCAGCAGCCATTTCGTCTCCTGATCGTCGTGGTTACGCGGTAGGTTCTAGTTACCAGGGTTAATTTAAAGCTTGGTTTTTATCCAGTCCTTCGCCTGGAGAAAAATCGATTCATGCTTCAAAAACGGCAGCTTATCAGCGCGTTGTTGATACGATCCGCGGGCAGGCCGAGCGGCAGAACCAGGCCGCGTCCCGTGGCCTTCACCCGTGCCGCCTGGGCGCCGAGGTCGAACACGATGGCGGGCAGTCCGGCCGCCCAGGCCTCGCCGAGGGTGAAGCACCATGTCTCCGGGCAGATGGAGGGCAGGAAGGCGAGATGCGGCTTCAGCGCGGCGAGCAGCTCCGGCAATTCGGCCTCGCGGTACGGGCCGGTCACGAAGATTCCGGCGTCCAGCAGGCGGGTGTCGTCGGCGCTGCCGCCGATGATGGAGAATGTGAGCGGCAGGTTCCGGGCGGCGGCGTCGGTGGCGCAGTCGAGCAGCACGTCGAAGCCTTTGGCGGGGCCGATGCCGCCGATCACGGCGATGTTCCGTGGCGAGCCCGGCGGGGGCGGGGGGATGAGCGGGCGCGGCGCGGTGTCATCCTCCCAGGGCTGGATGCGGGGCTTTACCCCCGGAAAATGCCGGGCGAGTCGGCTGGCAACATCGGCGGAGGGCGCGATGACAGCGCGGGCGGCAGCGAACTCCGCCGCCGAGCGGGCGAGCAGCTTGCGCACCGGCAGCCTGCTGAACAGCTCTCCCCCCTGGGCGCGGCAGGCAATGCAGCCTGCCACATCGGGCTCGCCGCAATAGCGCAGCGGTGCGTCTGGCTCTGTACGGCGCAGCAAGTGCACCCGCGGGCAGAAGCTGGCGTAGTCATGCACCACGATGTCCTGTGGCACGCCGAGCTTTACAGCCAGGGTGCGCACGCTGTCATCGTGCCCGAGTGTGTGGTGCAGCGCCACGAGCCCGACGCGCAGTCCACGCAGCAACTCCAGCAACTCGGGCATTGCCTCCGGCAAGGGGAAGGCGAGGTTGGGGTAGTCCTTGGCCTCTCCGGCGCAGAGCAAGGCCGACCAGGGGTAGGGCGTCTTGGCGGGGTCGGCGGGGAATTGCGTGACCAGCAGCAGCGGGGCGCGGCCGCAAGCGCGCCATCTCCGCAGTTCGGCATTCACCTGCCGGGTGACGCCGCCGCCATGGCTGTGAGAGATCAGCAGCACGGCGGGGCGGTTGCCGCAGGCGTCGCGCAGCCGTGCTGCATCCAGCGCGGCGCGGCAGGGGCGCAGCCGGTCCTCGGCGAACTCGGCCATCACCATGGCGTGGTAGCCGGGGTAGAGCCGGTTGAGCACCGCGCCGTTGCGCGCCATCAGCCCGCGTGTGGCGGCGCGGAAGGAGACGCCGCCCGCATGCGCCACATAGGCTCCCGCCGCCGCCATGTGCCGGTAGCCGAGATGCCGGGCGCGCAGGCAGAAATCATTCTCCTCGCCGTAGCCCTGGGCGAAGACCTCGCCCCGGAACCCGCCCGTGGCAGCCAGGCAGTCGTGCCGGATATACATGCAGAACCCGACAGCCGTGGGAATTTCTACCGCCGCTTCGCCGTTTGTCCCATGCGTCAGGGCGTTCAGCCTGGCCGCCTCGGGCAGATTCGGCATGGGGTTGCCGCCATGCCGCTCCGGGTAGCTGCAAATCGAGGCCTCGTTGGAGAGCGGCGTGACCGTGCCTGTGGCGGCATCTTTGTAGGCGACAATACGCAACGTCTCGATGGCGCCGGGCGGGAGCAGGATGTCGCTGTTCAGCAGCAGCACGTCATGCCCAGGCACGGCTTGGAGCCCGGTATTCACCGCGGCGCAGAAGCCTTGGTTTTCCGCGTGGCTCAGTAGCGTGAGGCGTGGTTCGGCGGCGGCCAGCGCGCGCAAATACCGTCGCAGCGCCGGTTCGGGCGAGGCGTCATCCACCACGATCAGCCGCGCGCCCTCCGGCATGGCGGCCAGCACCGAGGCCAGAGCGGCGCGGGTCTCCTTCAGGCCACGGTACACCGGCATCATCAGCGCGAGCGGGGCTTTGGGCGGGGTGCGCTTGGGTGGCGTGCCGCGCTGCGCTGCCGGGATGGGCGTGGCGTTGAGCGGGCGCGGGGCGATGGGGCTGCCCATGATGTTCCGGCCATCCGGCCCGTGCAAGGCGAAGGGCGGCACCAGCCCGTCCAACTGCCGGGCGGTCAGGCGGAAGCCATGCCGGGGCAGGAACGGGGCGCTGTCATCCGGCGGCAGCACCTTGCCGAAGCGGATCTCCCGGCTTTGCCCGGCGGCATCCGTCAGCATCAGGCGCGGCGGTGCATCGGGCCAAGCCGGGCGGCAGGCCCAGCCGCTTAAGCCGTCCTTCTCCCAGGCCGCGAGCCCCTCCACCCGATGCAGCGCCGCAAGGTCAGGCCGCGCGCCGAGCAACCGGCCCTGGCCGTGGCGGGCGACATCGCCCGTGGGGGTGGCATGCTGGAACCCGCCAAACCCAGCCTGGCTGGCGACATGCAGGGCAAAGGCAATGAAGCTCGGATCGGGCTCCAGGCAATGCCGGGTGAAGAGCCGGTTCAGCGCCGCTGCAGCGGCTTTGGCATTGCCGGCGCTCTGTTCGGCCAAGGCGAGCCCGGTCCAGGCAGCGGCGATATCGTGCCTGCGGGCGATCGCGGCGAATTCCGGCGCAGCTTTGGCGTTCTGTCCGGCTGCGAGCAGGGCGCGGGCAAGGTCCAGCGCGATGCGCGGGTCATCCGGGGCCAGACGCCGTGCCCGGCCCAGCCAGAGCAGTGCGTCCTTGCCTTGTTCCAGCCCGCGCGCCCAGGCAGCCGCGGCTGAGTCGGGGCCGTCCTGCCGCTTCACTCTTCGGCGGCGACCGGCGGCTCCCGCTCCGCCTGCAACGCGGCCAGCTCGGCCTCAGCCTCGGCCAGCCCGGCCTTCGCCGCCACGGTGAGCCATTTGCGCGCCTCATCCGCATCTGGCGCGGTGGCGATGCCCAGGCGCAGATATTTGCCCAGCATCAGCGCCGCGCGGGGGTGCTTGGCGGCAGCCGCCTTGCGGTACCACTCCAGCGACTTGGCGCGGTCGGTAACGATCTGGTGCCCGCCGCCATACAGCGCACCCAGCGCGAACATCGCCTCCGGCGAGCCGTTTGCCGCGGCGCGTTCGAACAATGCGCACGCGGCTTCGTCATTGCGCAGACCGCCCAGCCCTTGCAGTTTCATCGCGGCGAGGTCGATGAGCGCGTCGGTCTGGTTCAGCGAGGCCGCCTTACCGAGCCATACACGAGCCTCGGCAAAATCCTGCTTCACGCCACGGCCTTCCGCCAGCATGCGGCCCAGGCGATGCTGCGCGTTGAGCACATTTTCGGCGGCGCGGCGGAACCATTCCACGGCGCGCGCTTCGTCCTTCTCCACGCCCACGCCTTCGGCCAGGCAGACGGCGAAGTTGTAGGCGCCGATCAGGTCTCCGGCCTCGGCCGCCTTCTCGAACCATTCATGCACCGGGGCGGGTTCGGTGAAGCGCGGGTTGGTCTGCTTTTTCAGCATCAGCGTGGCGAGGTCCGCCTGGGCGATGAAATCGCCCGCCTCGGCGGCTTGGCGGAACCATTTCGCCGCCTCATCCGGGTCGCGCGGCACGCCGCCGGCGCCCAGCATGTACAGCACGCCGAGCGAGCGCGCGGCATCGCGGTGCCCAGCCTCGGCCGCGACGCGGAACCAGTTGGCGGCCTCGGCATAGTTCGGGGGCAGGTCGCTATCGCCATTGGCGTAGATGTCGGCCACGAGGGCCGCCGCTTCCGGATCGCCCGCAAGTGCTGCGCGGCGCAGCCAGGTCTCGCCCTCGGTCTTGTTGGCCTTTATGCCGGTGCCATGCAGCAGCATCAGCCCGTATTTGGCCTGGGCGTTGCGTATTCCGCCCTTGGCCGCGTGGCCGTAATGCTCCGCCGCCACCGCCGGGTCGGGCAGCACGCCGACGGCCTTCTCATGGATTTCGGCCAGATAATAATGCCCGAGCGGCAGCCCGGCCTCGGCAGCCTTGCGGATATGCTCGACGCCCATGAAGGTCGGTTCATCCGTGTCGGCCGTGCGCAGGGTAAGCAGGCCGAAGCCCAGATGCCCGTACGCGTTGCCGGCCTCGGCGGCGCGGCCGTACCAGAGCTTCGCCTTCTCCTCGTCGCGCAGCTCCTCCGGGCCTTCCATATAGATATACCCGGCCAGCGCCTGGGCCCGGGGCTCACCGGCTTCCGCCGCCATCAGGGCCCAGCGCAGCGCCTCGGCCAAGTCCGCCGGTCCGCTCTGGGTTTCGCCGAACAGCGCCGTCTCGGGCCGGTAGCCGGAGAGATAGATGCCCGCAAGGCAGGCCTGGCTTTCGGTGTCGCCCTTTTCCGCGGCGCGGGTGAACCAGCGCACCGCGTCCGCCGCGCTGGCATGGCCGCCCAGGCCCTGGTGGTAGTAGGTGCCGAGTTCGCGCTCCGCCTCGGTGATCCCGGCCTCCGCCGCGACGACGTAGAGCTTGAAGGCCCGGGCGATGTCCCCCGCGGTTTTCAACTCCCGTGCGCGGGCAAGCGCCTTTTCCGGATTGCGTGACGCCAGCTTGTCGGAGATCGATTGTTTCAGGCTCATGGCGCGTTAGGGCTCATGCATGCTGTTATAGGCAACCGGCGCCAGCTTGGCGAGGAAGTAGCCAAGGATGGAGCGCTTGCCGACGACGATATCCGCCTCGACCGGCATGCCCGGCACCAGGCGGAAGCCATTCGGCACGTTGTGCAGGTTCAGCACGTCCAGCGAGACCTGCGCCTTGTAGTACAGGTTCTGCGGCGCGCCGGGCAGAGGCGGGCCGTTCACCGCGCTGTCCTGCTGGTCCTGCGGGTTGAAGCTCTCGGCGCTGACGGAGGTGACGGTGCCCTTGGCCGTGCCGTAGAGTGCCGGATTGAGCGTGGCGAACTTGATCACCACCTGGTCGCCCTGCTGCACATAGCCGGATTCCGTCGCGTCGATATCCGCCTCCACCGTGAAGGGGGTGTCCACCGGCGCGAGGTCCATGAGCTGCTGGCCCGGCTGCAGCACCGAGCCCTGGGAAATCTGCGCGATGGACTGCACCACTGAATCCTGTGGCGCGGTGAGTTCCACCATCTCGTTGTTCAGCTTGGCCTTGGCCAGATCCTGCTGCGCCTGGGCCAAACTGTTCAGCGCCGTGGCCAGCTGGGTGGAGGTCTGCGCCTTGAACTGCTGGTCGAAACTGTCGCGCTGGGCCTGCACGGAGGCGAGCTGCCGCTGGTCGGCTGCGGCACTTGATGTGGCCTGGGAAAGCTGGGTCTGCATGCTCACGCGGTCATCCGTGGCGGCCAGCGTGTCCAGCTGGCTGCCGACCTGCAATTGCTGCAGCTTCTTGCGCATATCTTCGACATTGCTGGCGATGGCCAGGCGCTGGCGGTAGTAAACGGCCTGCGACTGGTAGCCCTGGATCTGCGTATTCAGCTGGTTGATCTGCTCGGCATAGTTCTGCAGCGTGAAATTATATTGCCCCATCTGCTGGTTGTAGGTTTGCAGTTCCAACGCGGCATACGGGTTGCTCGGGTCAGGCACGTAGGGCGTGCCATCCTCCTGCGCCTGGAGCTGGGCCACCTGGGCGGCGTAGTTCTGCTCCTGCTTCGTCAGTCCCGTGAGGTCCGCCGTGGCATAGGTGGGGTCGAGTGTCGCCAGCACCTGGCCCTTGGCCACGAAATCGCCGGCATGCACCTTGATCTCGCGGATGATCGAGCTGGTGTTGAACACCTGGATGCTGGAATCCGCCGTGGTGGCGTTGAGTGTGCCAGTGCCGACGACCAGCTTGTCCACCTTGAACGTGCCCGCGATGATTAGCATGATCGCGATCAGCGCCGAGAGGATGTAGGTGGTAGAGCGCGCGATCGGCGGCAGCGGCGTGGCGATGACAGCTGCCGTCGGCGACTGGAACTCCAGCACCGGCAGCGGCAGGGCCTCCTCGTCCCCCGCGCTGAGGGCTTGGCTAGTGGCCTTGGGTAAGAGCTGGCGCAGACGCAGCATTATCGAATCCTTCAGGCGCGAGGTGGCGGTTCTGCTGGAACCACAGATGGCGGTAGATGGCGCAGCGCTCCACCAGTTCGTGATGCGTGCCGATATCGATTGTGCGGCCGCGGTCGAGCACCATGATCAGGTCGCAGTCGAGCAGCGAGGAGAGGCGGTGCGAGACGATCACCATCGTGCGCCCCTTGGCGATTCGCAGGATGTTGGCGTTCACCAGCGCCTCGCTCTCGGGGTCGAGGGCGGAGGTCGCCTCGTCCATGATCAGCACCTTCGGGTCGGAGATCAGGGCGCGGGCGATGGCCAGGCGCTGTTTCTGCCCGCCGGAAAGGTTGGGCGAGCCTTCCTGGATGAAGGTGTCGTAGCCGTTGGGCATGCGCTCGATGAACTCTTCCGCCCCGGCGAGGCGCGCGGCGCGCACCGCATCCTCGAAGGACAGGCCCGGCCGGCCGGCGATGATGTTCTCCCGCACCGTGCCGCGGAACAGGAAGTTGTCCTGCAGCACCATGCCGAAATTCTTGCGGATATGGCGCAGGTTGATCTCGCGCATGTCGTTGCCGTCGATCTTGATGGCGCCCTGGTAGTCGCGGTTGATGCCCTGCAGCAGGCGGGTGATGGTGGACTTGCCCGAGCCCGAGCGGCCCACCAACCCAAGCATGGTGCCGGCGGGGATCTTGAAGCTCATCTTGTCCAGCGCCGGGGCTTTCGCGCCTTCGTATTTGAAGGTGACGTCGTCGAACTCGATCTCGCCCTCGAAGCGCGGGCGCAGGCCGTGGGTGAGGGCGTGCTTCTCATTCGGCCTGTTGAGCACGTAGCCGACCTGCCCGATCGCGGCCTGGGCCTTCTGCACATCCTCCATCAGCCCGGCGAGGCTGACCAGCGGCCCGGCGACACGCCCGCCGAGCAGCATGAAGCCGGTGAGGCTGCCGGCATCGACCGGGTTGTTGGAATGCAGGGCGATATATGCGCCGAGCGTGATGGCGCCCTGGTAGTCGCGGTTGATGCCCTGCAG
>NZ_JBKQJR010000143.1:0-22108 GCF_052326845.1 Acidocella sp.
CTCGCAATGACGGCAGAGAGTCATGCATCTCGCAAGCTTGTATCAGTTGGCGTGGTTTGATGAGCACCGGAGCGCAGGCAAACCGCGTCAAATGGCCGCCAGAGTAGAGTTTTCTACGATTCGTCCGGGGAAATCACCACACAACCCGTCGGCCCGCCGGAGAGGCGGTTGCAGGCGTTCACCGCATCCTCATGCGGCAATCCGACCACGCGGGCGCGATAGGTGGTCTTGCCGCCCCTGCGGACGGACTGCACCAGCGCCTGCCCGTTCACCAGCTGGGAAACGGCGGACAACTCGGCGATGCCGAGCGCCGCGCGGGCATTGGCGGAGCTGGAATAAGCGCCGACCTGGATGGCCCAATGCGCCCGGCCCGGCGCCGGGCTGTAGGATGCCTGCATGGTCCGCGGCGGCGTATCGGCCATCGCGGGCGGGACGAGGGAGAAATCAGGCCGCGACTGGGTATGCGAGGGCGCCGGAGGCGGAGGCGGCAGGGACATGGCCAAGGTCGAATCCGTGAGCGAGCTCTGATAGGCGGGCTCGGCCGGGCGCGGTGGCGCGGGCGGCGGCGGCACGGGAGCAGCCTCGACCGGCGCAATGGAGGCAGTCTGCACCGGCGCGACGGACGGCGTCTCAACCGGGGCGATGGACGCCACCTGCACCTGCGCCCCGGCATTGTCATCCGAATTGTCCGCAGGCAGCCCATAGGAGGCGGACGGCACGAAGCCCGGCGGCAGCAGCCCCGGCGCCTCGGTCATCGGCTGGGTATTCAGAGCCAGCTGGTCAGCCTCGGACCGGTGGGCCGGGTAGTAGCCCTGGATATGCGGCGCGATCATCGCCACGTAGTTCTTGGTCTCGTCCGGCAAAGGCCGGCTGTAGTTCATGTAGGAGTCGAGCCGCCCCGGCCCGGCGTTATACGCCGCCAGGAAGCCCGGCGAGCCGTACACCTGGTACATCTCGTGGATATACGCCGTGCCGGCCATGATGTTGTCGTAGGGGTTGAACGGGTCCTGGCCCAGCCCGTACTGCGCGGCCATCTCCTGGTAGGTTTCGGGCTCGAGCTGCATCAGCCCCATGGCCCCGGCGGCGGACACCACCAGCTGGCCGTCGATATATTCATGCCCGCCGGACTCCACGCGCATCACCTGGCGGATCCACATCTCCGGCACGTCGAACCGCGCCGCGGCCTGCTGGATATACGGGCCCCACGGGTCGCTGGGCGGTCCGGGCGGGTTGTAGTCGTGCTGCGCGTGGGAGAGGTAGTAATCGGCGTTTTCCGACACGCGCGGCCCACCGGCGCAGGCGGTGAGCAGGGCTAGCCCTGCGCAGCCCAGCGAGAGCTTGACCTTGAAGCCAGCCCGGAAACTACGCAAACGCCCCGGCCGCACTTGGGAGCCATTGACCACGATCGGAAGCCTCCAGCAATTGACGCCTTTTATAGCATCATGCTCAATGATGGCTTAAACAAGGCACCATAAGCCATTAGCCGGAAACGCAAGTTTCGGCAACAAAATCTTGACGTCCGCCGCTACCGGAACCGGGCCGATTGTGCTAGCCCATGTCCCATGCGGCGCATTTGCAAAATTTCCCCGTTCACGGCCGGTCCGGCGCTGCTGCTGGTGCTCGGGGGCTTAAGCGCCTGCGCCCCCTCCGCCCCGCGAGCCTCGGTTGGCACCGCCGCGGCGGCGCGCGTGCCGACAGGCACCGTCGTCGCCGTGCGCCACGCCGATCCGGGCCAGTCAGGCGCCGCGCTTGGCCAAATTATGTCCATCCTGGGCCAGCCGATGCCGGCCAATGCCGGGCCGGGCACGGAGGTTGTCATCAAGATGCAGAACGGCTCGGTGAAATCCGTGGCCGAGCCGGTGGATCCCCCGCTCTCCGCCGGGCAGACGGTGACGGTTACCAAGACGCCGGACGGCGTCTCCATCAACCCCATCTGATTCCCGAGGCGGCGCATGGTTGATGCCGCCCGCTCATTCCGCTATCGCCTCCTCATGCTCATGATCGCGCCTGGACAGGACACTGCCGGACCCGGCTCGCCGCCACCCATTGCGGCCCCGGCCGCGCGTCTCGTCATCGCCGCGTCGCATAGCTGGCGCGAGCGCCTGCGCCTAGCGGCGGTGGACCTGGCGGATACGGCCAGGCTCTGGCCGCTGGTGTGGACGCTCAGCCTGTTCGATATCCGCCTGCGCTATCGCGGTTCCCTGCTCGGGCCGCTCTGGCTTACCTTGTCCACCGCCATCATGGTCGGGGCCATTGGTTTTCTCTACGCCCGGCTGTTCCACCAGGATGTCCGCGCCTATCTGCCGTTCCTCACCATCTCGCTGGTGCTGTGGAATTTCATCAGCACCGTCGCCTCGGAGGCCACGACCTGCTTCACCCAGGCGGATGCGATGATCCGCTCCATACGCATGCCCCATTCCGTGCACGCGGCGCGGGTGGTGATGCGCAACACGCTGGTGCTGGGGCATAATATTGTCGTCGTCGCCGTGGTGTTCGCGCTGTTGGGCACCCACCCGGGGCTGGACTGCTTCACGTTGCTGCCCGGCTTCCTGCTCTGGCTGGCCGATGCCTTCGCCGCCAGCCTACTGCTGGGGCTGTTCGGCGCGCGTTTCCGTGACATTCCGCCCATCATCGCCAGCGTCATGCAGATCGCCTTCTACGTCACGCCGATCATGTGGAGCCCGGCGATGCTGGCGCATCGCGGCCTGGCCCGCGCCTTTGTCGATCTCAACCCGTTCTACGCCCTGCTGGAGATCATGCGCGCTCCGCTGCTCGGCCAGCCGTTCGAACCTGGCGCCTGGCATCTCGCCGTCCTCTATTCGCTGGGCCTGTTCCTCATCACGGGCCTCATCTTCGTGCGCGCCCGCCCGCGCCTGCCCTACTGGTTGTAAGCCATGGCCCAGCTGATCGTTGACAATGTCTCTGTGTCCTTCCCGCTCTACCATACGGAAAGCCGCAGCCTGAAGAAGACCGTGTTCGCCGCCGCCTCTGGGCGCCTCGGCGAGGACAGCCGTCACCGCCTCACCGTGGAGGCGCTGCGCGGCGTCTCCTTCACGCTCAACTCGGGTGACCGGCTGGGCTTCATCGGCTCCAACGGCGCGGGCAAGACCACGCTGCTGCGCACCATGGCGGGAATCTACGAACCGGTCGCGGGCAGCATCACCTTAGAAGGCGCGGTGACCGCCCTGCTGGACCCCGGCCAGGGCATGAACCCGGACCTCACCGGCAACGAGAACATCCGCCTGCGCGCTTTGTTCAACGGCTATTCCGAGGCGCAGATCCGCCAGCTGCAGGAAGATGTTGCCGCCTTCGCCGGGCTGGACCAGTTCCTCTCCCTGCCGGTGCGCACCTACAGCTCCGGCATGGTGGTGCGGCTCGGTTTCGCCATGGCCACGGCCATCCTCCCGCAGATATTGCTGATGGACGAGTGGATATTGGCGGGCGATGCCAGCTTCCTCGACAAGGCCCGCCACCGGCTGGAAACCATGGTGCGCGGCGCGGAAATCCTTGTCCTCTCCTCACACAGCCCCACTATCATCCTGGAATGGTGCAACCGGCTCATCTGGATGGAGAACGGCATGGTGAAGGCCGACGGCTCGCCGGAGGAGGTTCTCGCCGCCTATCTGCCGCCGGACCAGTTTGCCCACGCGCTTGAGGCAGCCGGAAAGGCCGCTTAAGGTAAGGAGACCCGCATGGCCGCCATCGCCTATGTGAACGGCCGGTATCTGCCGCTGCACCAGGCGAGCGTGAATGTGGAAGACCGTGGCTACCAGTTCGGCGACGGGATCTACGAGGTTCTCTACGTGCATCGCGGCGCGCTGGTGGATGCCGGGCTGCATCTGCAACGCCTGGCGCGCAGCCTAAGCGAGATCGAGCTACCCGCCCCGATGTCCGCCGCCGCCCTGCACGCGGTTGTGCTCCAGGTGCTGCGGCTCAACCGCATCCAGACCGGGCTGGTTTACCTGCAAGTCACCCGCGGCGTGGCAAGGCGCGACCACCCCATCCCCTCGCCCGCGCCGCGCCCCAGCCTCGTCATCATCGCCCGGCGCAAGCCCGAACCGCCCGAGGACATCGCCGCGTGGACAGCGGAGGCCATCACCCTGCCGGATGCGCGCTGGGCACGGTGCGACATCAAATCCACCAATTTGCTGCCCAACGTGCTCGCCCGCACCGCGGCCAAGCGCGCGGGCGCGTATGAGGCGATTCTGTTTGACGCCAATGGCAACGTGACCGAGGGTGCGGCCAGCACGGTCTGGATCGTCACCCGCGGCGGCACGCTGCTCGCCCGCCCGCTGGATGCGCATATCCTGCCCGGCTGCACCCGCGCCGCGCTCATTGAGGAACTGCAACGCCAAAGGCTGGGCTTCGAGGAACGGGAATTCTCGCTGGCGGAACTGCGCGAGGCGCGGGAGATCTTCCTCACCAGCGCCACCTCCTTCGTCAAACCCGTGGTCCGGCTGGATGGCGCGCCCATCGGCAATGGCGCGCCCGGCGCCACGGCCACAGCCTTGTTCGAGCTTTACGTGCGCCGCCTGCGGGCGTCCGCGTAACAGGAGCCGCATCCATGTATGTCCCGCCCGCCTTCGCCGAAACCCGCCCCGAGGAACTGCACGCCATCATGCGTGCGGCCTCGCTGCCCGTGCTCGTCTCGCCCACCGCCTCGGGCCTGGCGGCCACGCATCTGCCGCTGTCGCTGGAAGCGCCGGACCGGCTGGTGGGCCACATGGCGCGGGCCAACATGCATTGGCGGGAGTTCGACCCGCATGCCGAGTCGCTGGCCATCTTCACCGCGGTCGATGGTTACGTGAGCCCGAACTGGTACGCGACCAGGGCGGAGACCGGAAAGGTGGTGCCGACCTGGAACTATCAGGCGGTGCATGCCACCGGGCGGCTGGAGATCATCGAGGACCCTGCGGCGCTGCTGGATATCGTCTCCAAACTCACCGACCGCTTCGAGGCCCCCCGCGCCACCCCCTGGGCCGTGAGCGATGCCCCGGCCAACTATATCGCCGCGCAGCTCAATGGCATCGTCGGCATTGTGCTGCACATCACGAAGCTGCAGGGCGTGGCCAAGCTCAGCCAGAACAAATCCATGGCGGACCGGGACGGCGTGATCGCCGGCGCCGAGGCGGAGAACCCGGCGCTCGCCGCAGCGATGCGCAGGACCTTAGACTAGCTTGCCTTCGAACGGCGGCACGTAATCCGCCGCGTCAAACTCGATCACCCAGAGGTCGGGGTCGTAGGAAACCTGCTTCTTCACATAGGCGTCAGTGGCGTCCTCTGTCACCGGCTCGGGCCCGGTGCCGCGCATCCAGGCCAGATCGCCATCCCTCTCGCGGAATTGGGTCAGCACGATGTTGCCAGTGCGCCCATGCAGCACCACCAACACGCCGCCGGCATCCGGGTCGCCCTTGCGCACCACTAGGCCGGGCTTGCCCTCCAGCATGCCCATGCGCAGTGCCGCAGAGACCCAAATTCCCGCCTTGATCCTCGGCTCGCCCATGCTAATCCCTAAAACGTTCGTTTACGGGTTACCCGCGTGCGATCTCCTTGACCAGCCGCGCGATCCGGATTCATCTGCATAAGGAGACTCCGCAATGTTCCGACCGGTCCGCCTCGCCAGCCTGCTCGCCGCCTGCCTTTGCCTCGCCCCCGCTGCGCAGGCCGCCGACAAGGTGAGCTTCGGGCTCGACTGGGTGGCCGAGCCCGAATATGGCGGCTACTATCAAGCACTCGCCACGGGCATCTACAAGAAATACGGGCTCGATGTCTCGATCGTGCAGGGCGGGCCGCAGGTGAATAACGCGCAGCTGCTCATCGCCGGGCGGCTGACCTTCGACATCACCTCCAACACCTTCCTGGCGCTCAACTTCGCGCAGGAGAACATTCCCTTCGTCGCCATCGCCGCCGGGTTCCAGAAGGACCCGGACGCGCTAATCGCCCATCCCGGCCGGGGCAATGACAGCTTCGCCAACCTCAAGGGCAAGCCCATCGCTGTCAGCGCCGACACGCGTGCCAGCTGGTGGCTCTATCTCAAGAGCAAGTATGGCTACACCGACGACCAGCTGCGCCCCTACAGCTTCAGCCTGACACCGTTCTTCACCAACCCGGATGACATCCAGGAAGCCTATGTCACCAGCGAGCCGTATCTGGTGCATGAGCAGACTGGACAATGGCCGGTGGTGATGGCCCTGCCCGATGCGGGGTTCAACGGCTATGCCAGCCTGATCGCCACCAGCGAGACGCTGGTGCAAACCAACCCGGATCTGGCCCGGCGCTTCATCGAGGCCTCCACCGAGGGCTGGTACTCCTACCTCTACGGCGACCCCAGCCCGGCCTTCGCCGCCATCAAGGCCGCCAACCCGGACATGACCGACGGGCTGCTGCATTTCGGCTATGACCAGCTCAAGCAACGCGGCATCGTCGACTCGGGCGACACCAAGACGCTCGGCATCTACGCCATGACCGATGCGCGCTGGGCCAGCTTCTTCAACCAGATGGTGGCAGCCGGACTGTACGACAAATCCATGGACTACAAGGCGGGCTATACGCTGCAATTCGTCGATCATGGGTTCGGCGTGCAGAAGTAATGTTTTCTCTCCGTTCGGTCTCCAAGACCTTTCCGAACGCGACAATCGCGCTGGAAGACATCACCGCCGAGATCGAGCCGGGCGATTTCGTGGCGCTGCTCGGCCCTTCGGGCTGCGGCAAATCCACCCTGCTGCGCCTGCTGGCGGGGCTGGAGGCGCCGAGCGCCGGCAGCATCGAGTGGGAGCATCGCCCTGGCCCCGGGGATATCGGCTTCGTGTTCCAGGATGCGACGCTGCTCCCCTGGGCCAGCGCCGAGGAGAACGTGTACCTGCCGCTGCGCCTGCGCGGGCGGAAATGGGCGGACGCAGCCGCGCTGGTCGAGTCGGCCCTGGCGCAGGTGGGGCTCGCGGATTTCGCCAATGCCAAGCCCCGCGCGCTCTCGGGCGGGATGAAGATGCGCGTCTCCATCGCCCGCGCTCTGGTCTCCGACCCGATGCTGCTGCTGATGGACGAGCCCTTCGCCGCATTGGACGAATTCACCCGCCACCGGCTGCAGGACGACCTGCACGCGCTGTGGCGGCGCTCGGGCAAGACCATCGTCTTCATCACCCATTCGATCTACGAGGCCGCCTATCTCGCCAGCCGCATCCTGGTGCTTTCGCCGCGCCCGGGGCGAATCGCCGCTGACATCCGCACCGCCATCCCCGAGGGCGAGCGCCGCCGCGCCAGCGCCGCCTATACGGACCTCGTCGCCGAGATCACCGAAACCTTCCAGCGCGTGATGCCCGTCCATGAATAAGACCATCGAGCGCATCGCCCCCTTCGCTTTCGGGTTCATCGCACTTGGGGCTTGGCAGGGGCTCGTCTGGGCGCTGGGGGTGCCGTCCTACGTGCTGCCAGGCCCTATCGCCATCGTGCAGGCCTATTTCGACGACCATGCCGTGCTGAACCAGGCGCTGCTCTCCACGCTCAGCGTCACCTTCGCGGCGCTGGTGGCGGCTACCGCCATCGGCGTGGCGCTGGCCGTGGCCATGGCGGCGAGCCGGTTGTTCCGCGCCGCCATCCAGCCATGGGCGGTGATTTTGCAGGTCACGCCCGTTGTCGCCCTCGCGCCGTTCATCATCATCTGGATCAACCAGCCCTTCCTGGCGCTGGTGGTCTGCGCCATTATCGTCGCCTTCTTCCCGATTCTCTCGAACACCGCGGCGGGGCTCGCCTCCACCCCGGCGGATTTGCAGGATTTGTTCCGGCTGAACGGCGCGACTCGGTGGCAGACGCTGACCCTGCTCAGCCTGCCCTCGGCGCTGCCGAGCTTCCTCACGGGGCTGCGCATCTCCGGCACGCTGGCGCTGGTCGGCGCCGTGGTCGCGGAATTCGTGGCGGGCTCGGGCGGCTTCGCCTCCGGGCTGGCGTATCGCATCATCGAGGCCAGCTACCGGCTGGAAATCCCGCGCATGTTCGCGGCGCTGGTGCTGCTGGGCCTGTCCGGCATTGTCATCTACGCCGCATTGGGCTGGCTGGAAGCCGCCCTGCTGCGCCGGCGCAACGGCGCTTGAATTTTTATCCCGGACCTGCAAGGCAGGCCCAAACTGGAGACCAACATGACCGACTACACGAAGACACTCAGCAAGGGACAACTCGCCTACGAGCAGCAGCGCGCGGCCAAGGCCGGCATGTCTCTGGATGAATGGATGAAGGCCAAGGCCAAGAAGGCCGAGGACGAAGCCAAGCAGGCCGCGCCGAAGCCGCCGAAGAAGAAGGGCTTCTTCTCCCGGCTGCTCGACAAGGCGCATCAGCCGCTGGGCTAAATTCTACTCTGGCGGCCGCCTGGAGCGTTTTTCTGCGCTCCGGTGCTCACGTACCTCAACGTACGCTCCGCTCCGGTGCTCGAAAAACACCCCCATGCGACTCACCAGAGCGAATTTTCAAATCGCCGCCAATAAAAAAGGGCAAACCCGCCGGGGTTTGCCCTTTTGCTTTGCCGGTTAGGGCGAAGCTCTTACTCTTCGCCTTCAGCCTCGGCGGCGACTTCCGGCTTCGGCCCAGAATCCTGCCCCTTGGCGGAGACATCGCGGTCCACCAGCTCGATCACCGCCATGTCGGCAGCATCGCCGTAGCGCATGCCGGCCTTCAGCACGCGGGTGTAGCCACCGGCACGAGCCTTGTAGCGCTCGGCAACGGTGTCGAAGAGCTTCGCCACGATCGTCTCGTCGCGGAGCTGGTCGAAAGCCTGGCGCTTGGCGTGCAGCCCGCCGCGCTTGCCGAGCGTGATCAGCTTCTCCACAACCGGGCGAAGTTCCTTCGCCTTCGGCAGGGTGGTGGTAATCTGCTCATGCTTGATGAGTGCGACGGCCATGTTCCGGAACATGGCAGCGCGATGGGAGGAGGTGACGCCGAGTTTACGACCGCTGAGACCGTGACGCATGATGAAGTGTTCCTGTTAATACTTTAGAAGGGCTGGTCCGAGCGCTTGGCCAGTTCCTCGATATTCTCGGGCGGCCAATCCGGCACGATCATGCCAAGGGAGAGCCCCATGACAGTCAGCACTTCCTTGATTTCGTTCAAAGACTTGCGGCCGAAGTTCGGCGTGCGCAGCATTTCCTGCTCGCTCTTCTGCACGAGGTCGCCAATATACACGATATTGTCGTTCTTCAGGCAGTTGGCGGAGCGCACGGAGAGCTCCAGCTCGTCCACCTTGCGCAGCAGGTTCGGGTTGAAGGGCAGCTCGATGCGCGGCTCCTCGGGGCGGGCGCGCTGCGGCTCCTCGAAGTTCACGAACATGCTGAGCTGGTCCTGCAGGATGCGCGCGGCCAGGGCCACGGCGTCCTCCGGCGTCACCGCGCCGTTGGTTTCCACTTCCAGGATGAGCTTGTCGTAGTCCGTCACCTGGCCAACGCGGGTCTTCTCGACCTTGTAGGACACGCGGCGCACCGGGGAGTAGATGGCATCAACCGGGATCAGGCCGATCGGCGCATCCTCGGGGCGGTTGGCGGAGGCCGCCTCGTAGCCCCGGCCGGAGCCGACGGTGAATTCCATGCCCAGCGTCGCGCCTTCGTCCAGCGTGCACAGCACGAGATCGGGGTTCATGATCTCGATGTCATGCCCGGCCTGGATCTGCCCGGCCTTGACCTCGCCAGGGCCGGTCGCGGTCAGCACCATGCGCTTCGGCCCCTCGCCATGCATGCGCACGGCGAGCTGCTTGATGTTGAGCACGATGTCGGTCACGTCCTCGCGCACGCCGGCGAGGGTGGAGAACTCATGCAGCACGCCGTCGATGCGCACCGCGGTAACGGCGGCACCCTGCAGCGACGAGAGCAGAATGCGGCGCAGCGCGTTGCCGAGCGTCAGACCGAAGCCACGCTCCAGCGGTTCGGCGATGATCGTGGCGATACGGGACGCATCGGCACCGAACTCGACGTCGAGCTGCTCCGGCTTGATCAGCAACTGCCAGTTGCGTTGCAGAGACAATGTAGAGTCTTTCAACATTCACCCCTCCGGCCTGGGCGGCAAAACCACACCCCGGCCTAAAGAAAAACCCGAACCCTTATTAGACGCGGCGGCGCTTGCGCGGCCGGCAGCCATTATGCGGGATCGGCGTCAGGTCGCGAATCGCGGAAATCTGGAAGCCCACGGCCTGCAGGGCGCGCAGCGCGCTCTCACGTCCCGAACCCGGACCGCTCACCTCGATCTCGAGGGTCTCCATGCCGTGCTCGCGCGCCTTGCGGCCGGCGTCTTCGGCGGCAACCTGCGCGGCATACGGGGTGGACTTGCGGCTACCCTTGAAGCCCTGGCTACCAGCGGTCGACCAGGCAATGGTGTTGCCCTGCGCGTCCGTGATGTTGACCATCGTGTTGTTGAAGCTGGCGAGAACGTGCGCAACACCGGCGATGATGTTCTTGCGTTCTTTCTTGCGGGGGCGGGAAGAGGCGGGCTTCGCCATATCGGTAATCCTGTGTCTGACGCTATGCGCGGAAAATTAGCGGGTGGCTTTCTTCTTGCCGGCGATGGCCACGGCCTTGCCCTTACGGGTGCGGGCGTTGGTGTGGGTGCGCTGACCGCGGACCGGCAGGCCCTTACGGTGACGCAGGCCACGGTAGCAGCCGAGATCCATCAGGCGCTTGATGTTCATCGCCACTTCGCGGCGGAGGTCGCCCTCGACGCGGAAGTCCTTGTCGATCATCTCGCGCAGGCGGAGAATTTCGTCATCGGAGAGCTGGTTCACCCGGCGCTCGTCGGGGATGGCCAGTGCCGTGCAAATCTCCTGGGCCTTCGCCGGGCCGATGCCGTAGATGTAGCGAAGGCTGATCACAACACGCTTGTTCGTGGGAATGTTTACGCCGGCAATACGCGCCACGTGGTCTCTCCTGAGGTCATAACAAGTAGCGGCGCCCCACCCGGGAGCGCCGCGAAAGCGGGTTATAGCGCCCGCGAACTTAGAGTCAACAACGACTGATCAATTTTTCGTGAGGCTTGTCAAGAGTTGATGTCAAACCGCCGGGGCGGGCACGCCAACCTGGCGCAAAACCGCCTCGATCTGGTGTTCCACCTCGTCCATATCGGCCATGCCGTCCACGCTGAACAGCCGCCCCTGGGCCTTGTAGTAAGGCAGAATCGGCGCCGTCTGGGCGTTGTAGGCCTCCAGGCGGGCATGCACGGTCTCGGCCTTGTCGTCCGGACGGCGGGTAAACTCGGTGCTGCCGCAAACGTCGCACACGCTGTCGGCTTTCGGCAGCTTGAACTTGTCGTGGTAGCCCTCGCCGCACTTGGCGCAGGTGAAGCGGCCGGAGATGCGCTCGACGAGGATCGCCTCGTCCACCTTCAGCTCGATGACGGCGTCCAGGTCCACGGCCGTGTTGTGCAGCAGCTTATCCAGCGCCTGGGCCTGCGGCACGGTGCGGGGGAAGCCATCCAGGATGAAGCCCTTGGCGCAGTCCGGGCGATGGATACGCTCGCCGATCATGCGGATCAGGATATCGTCGGACACCAGCTTGCCGGCATCCATCACGGCCTTGGCCTCCAGCCCGATCGGGCTGCCAGCCTTTACCTCGGCGCGCAGCATGTCGCCGGTGGAAATCTGCGCGATCCCGTAACGGGTCTCCAGCAGCTTGGACTGAGTGCCCTTGCCTGCGCCAGGCGGGCCGAGAAGGATTAATTCCACATTGCTCTCCCTTACTTCCGATTTTTACCACGCCCCTTGCGGATCAGCCCCTCATACTGGTGCGCCAGCAGATGCGACTGGACCTGCGTCACCGTGTCCATGGTCACGGACACCATGATCAGCAGCGAAGTGCCGCCGAAATAGAACGGCAGGCTGTAATTGCTCATGGCGAAGTCCGGCAGCAGACAGACCAGCACCAGATACCCTGCGCCGATGGCGGTCAGGCGGGTGAGCACCATGTCGAAATACTTGGCCGTGTTCGTGCCGGGGCGAATGCCAGGAATGAACGCGCCGTTCTTCTTCAGGTTCTCCGCCGTCTCCTCCGGGTTGAAGGCGATCGCTGCCCAAACAAAGGAGAAGGAGATGATCAGCGCGGCGTACAGGAGCATGTAGAGCGGCTGGCCGCGCGAGAGCGAATGCGCGATGGCCTGGAGCCAGCCCGGACCGCCAGCGGAGAAGCCGACAAAGGTGGCCGGGATCACCAGCAGCGAGCTGGCGAAGATCGGCGGCATCACGCCCGAGGCGTTAACCTTGAGCGGCATGTAGTTGCTCTCGCCGCCATAGATGCGCTGGCCGACCTGGCGCTTGGGATGCTGGATGAGAATCCGGCGCTGCGCACGCTCCATGAACACGACAAAGGCGATGACCAGCAGCGCCACGGCGAAGAAGACGATGATGAAGAAGGTGGACAGCGCGCCGGTGGACCCCAACTCCAGGATATTGGCGATCGCCACCGGCATGTTGGCGACGATGCCCGCGAAGATGATCAGGCTGGAGCCGGTGCCGATGCCGCGCGAGGTGATCTGCTCGCCCAGCCACATCACGAACACCGTGCCGCCGACCAGCGTGACCACGGCGGTGAACTCGAAGAACATGCCGGGGTCGATCACCGCCGGGCCGAGCGCGCTTTTCACCCGTTCCAGGCTGACCGCGATGCCATAGGCCTGCACCGTGGCGATGATGACGGTGAGATAGCGCGTGTACTGGGTGATTTTCTGCCGGCCCGAGTCGCCCTCTTTCTTCAGCGCCTCAAGCGCCGGGATGGTGGAGGACATCAGCTGGATGATGATGCTGGCGCTGATATAAGGCAGGATGTTCAGGGCGAAGATGGTCATGCGGCCGAGCGCGCCGCCGGTGAACATGTTGAACATGCCCAGGATGCCGCCGCCGTTCTGCGTCATCAGATGCGCCATCACCGTCGCGTCCACGCCGGGGACCGGAATATATGTACCCAAACGGAACACGATCAGCGCGCCCAGGGTAAACCAGATGCGCTTGCGGAGATCCGTGGCCTTGCCAAATGCGCCCAGGTTCAGGTTCGCGGCCATCTGTTCTGCGGCGGATGCCATTACTCAATCCTTATTATTCAACAAAAAACGGCGCTTGCCGGTGCTTAGCGCGACAGGCAAGCGCCGTTTTACAGCGCTATTTGCCGGATTTTCTCCGGCGGAGGCAAGAGGCTTACGCCGCTTCGGTGTCAGCCTTGGCAACCAGGGTGGTCACCTTGCCGCCAGCCTGCTCGATCGCGGCCACAGCCGCGGCGGAGGCGCCGGAGACTTCGATGGTGACAGCCTTGCTGATGGTGCCGCGGGCGAGCAGGCGCACGCCGTTCACCTTGTTCTGGCGAACCACGCCGGCCTCGGCCAGCACGGCCTCGGTGATCGGCTGCGAGGCGTCCAGCTTGCCAGCCTCAATCGCAGCTTCGAGCGTGCTGAGGTTCAGCGGCGCGTATTCCTTGCGGTTGACGTTGGTGAAGCCACGCTTCGGCAGACGGCGGTAGATGGGGAGCTGACCACCCTCGAAGCCGTTCAGGGAAACGCCCTCGCGAGCCTTCTGACCCTTAACGCCCTTGCCGGAGGTCTTGCCCTTGCCGGAGCCGATACCGCGGCCAAGGCGCTTGGACTTCAGCCGAGCGCCGGGATTGTCGCGAATTTCATTGAGTTTCATGACGAATATCCTTGCACGAGCCGGCTTACGCCAGCTCCTCGACCTTCAACAGGTGCTTGACCTTGTTGACCATGCCAAGCACTTCCGGCGTAGCGGGGAGCTCGACGCTCTTGCTGATCTTGTTCAGCCCGAGGCCAATCAGGGTCGCCTGCTGGCCGGGCTTGCGCCCGTTGCCGGACGAGACCTGCGTGATCCGAATCTTCTTATCAGACATCGCTCACCTCCACGGCGGCTTCCTTTTGAGCCTGGCCGTACAGATCCGCCACCTTCTTGCCACGGCGGCTAGCCACCAGGCGCGGGCTGGTCACATTGGCCAGCGCGGCGAAGGTCGCCTTTACCATGTTGTGCGGGTTGCGGCTGCCCAGCGACTTGGCGACCACGTCGCCGATGCCCAGGGTCTCGAACACAGCGCGCAGCGGACCGCCGGCGATGATACCGGTACCGGCCGGAGCCGAACGGATGACAACCTCACCGGCGCCGAAGATGCCGCGCACGTCGTGGTGCAGCGTGCGGCCTTCCTTCATCGGGACGCGGATCATCGTCTTCTTCGCGCGCTCGGTCGCCTTGCGGATCGCCTCGGGCACCTCACGGGCCTTGCCCGCGCCGTAGCCGACGCGGCCCTTCTGGTCGCCAACGACCACCAGCGCTGCGAACGCAAACCGGCGGCCACCCTTCACGACCTTGGCGACGCGGTTGATCGTCACCAGCTTGTCGACGAACTCGTCACCAGCCTCGCGCTCGCGCTCGCGCTCGCGATTCCTGCCGCCGCTGCCGCCTTCGCGTGCTTCACGTGCCATCTGCAAACCCTCTTAGAAGTCGAGGCCGCCCTCGCGGGCCGCCTCTGCCAGGGCTTTCACCCGGCCATGATAGAGATAAGAACCGCGGTCGAACACCACGGCGACAACGCCCGCAGCCTTGGAGCGCTCGGCGATCAGCTTGCCCACGGCGGAGGCGGCATCCTTGTCGGCGCCGGTGCGCAGGGCAGACTTCAGCTCCTTGTCCAGGGTCGAGGCGGCGGCCAGGGTACGGCCCTGGGCGTCGTCGATGATCTGGGCATAGATGTGCTTGCCAGAACGGAACACCGACAGGCGCGGACGCCCGCCGGACTTCTGCCGGAGCTGATAGCGGAGGCGGGCCCGGCGGCGCGCCTGCAATTCCAGATTGCTCGACATTATTTCTTCTTACCCTCTTTCCGGCGGATCGCTTCGCCTTCGAACTTGACACCCTTGCCCTTGTACGGCTCGGGCGGACGATAGGAGCGCAGCTCGGCGCAAACCTGACCAACCTGACGCTTGTCCACGCCCTCGACCTTGATCAAGGTCGGCTTCTCGCAGGTCACCTTGATCCCCGTGGGGATCGGGTAGACCACGTCATGGGAGAAGCCCAGGTTGACCACCAGGTTGGGGCCCTGCACCGCAGCGCGGTAACCGGTACCGGTGATCTCCAGCGTCTTCGAATAGCCCTGCGACACGCCCTTCACCATGTTGGCGATGTTGGCGCGGGTGGTGCCCCACATCATACGGGCCTGGGCGGCCTTGGTCTTGGGTTCGACGGAAACCTTGTTCCCCTCGACCTTCGTCTCGACCAGGTCGGTGAGGGCCAGCTGAAGCTCGCCCAGCTTGCCTTTCGCCGTGATCACGTTGCCAGCCAGCGCCACAGTGACGCCAGCGGGGATCTCGACGGGATATTTGCCTACGCGCGACATATCAGGTCCCTCCCTTAGAAGACGCGGCAGAGAACTTCGCCGCCGACATTGGCAGCGCGGGCTTCAACATCGCTCATCACGCCGCGCGGCGTGGAGAGGATGGAGACACCCAGACCATTATAGACGCGCGGCAGCTCCTTGATCTTGGAGTAGACGCGGCGGCCCGGACGGGACACGCGGCTGATCTCTTTGATCACCGGCTGGCCGTCATTGTACTTCAGCTCAATACGCAGCTGGGCAAGGCCGGGGCGCAATTCCTCGCGGGAGAAGCCGCGGATGAAGCCCTCGCGCTTGAGCACGTCCAGCACGTTGGCGCGCAGGTTGGAGGCAGGCGCAACGCAGGACGTCAGACGAGCGTGCTGCGCGTTGCGGATGCGGGTGAGCATATCGCCCAAAGGATCGGACATCGACATTTTCTTACTGCCCTTTCCTTACCAGCTGGCCTTCGTGACACCGGGGATCTGCCCGGTGCTCGCCAGATCGCGGAAGGCGATACGGCAAAGCTTGAACTTACGATAATTGCCACGGGCGCGCCCCGTGAGCTCGCAGCGCAGGCGCACGCGAACCTTCGCGCCGTTGCGCGGCAGCTGCGCGAGCTTGAGGCTCGCCTCGAAGCGGTCCTCCACCGGCAGCGTACGATCCATGATCGTCGCCTTCAGCGTCGCGCGTTTCGCCTGATCACGGGCAGCCATGCGCTCACGCTTGCCGTTTCGGTTGACCTGCGATGTCTTAGCCATCTTCTGATACCCTCCGGAACCTGCCGGTCTCTACCGGCCGTTTTCCAACAAAATTTTTCGCGATGCCGCTCACTTCTGGAACGGCAAGTTGAAACCCTTCAGCAGTGCCTTGGCTTCGGCATCGGTCTTCGCGCTGGTCACGAAGATGATGTCCATGCCACGGATCGCATCGACCTTGTCATAGACGATCTCAGGGAAAATGATCTGTTCCTTGAGGCCCATGGCAAAATTGCCGCGTCCGTCGAAGCCCTTATTACCCGGGATGCCGCGGAAGTCACGCACGCGCGGCAGCGCGATGGTGACCAGGCGGTCCAGGAACTCGTACATGCGGTCGCTGCGCAGGGTCACCTTGCACCCGATCGGCAGGCCGGCGCGGAGCTTGAAGCCAGCGATCGCCTTCTTCGCTAGCGTCTTCACCGGCTTCTGGCCGGAGATCAGCGTCAGCTCGGCCAGGGCGGCGTCCAGCTTCTTCTGGTCGCCGGCGGCTTCGCCAACGCCCATGTTGATCACGATCTTCTGCAGAGCCGGCACCTCGAACGGGTTCTTGTAGCCGAACTCCTTCTGCATCTGCTCACGCACAACCTCGCGGTAGTACTTCTGCAGGCGCGGCAGCTCTTTCACTTCGCTCATTTCGGCCTCCTCAGCCTTCAATAGCGGTGCCGCTCTTGCGAGCGACACGCACTTTGCGGCCATCGTCCAGCACGCGGAAGCCAACCTTGGTCGGCTTGTCCGTGGCGGGGTCGATCAGCGCCAGATTCGACAAATCCACAGCGGCTTCACGCTCGATGATGCCGCCCGGCTCACCCATGCGGGTCGCCTTGGTGTGGTGCTTGGCCACAGCCACGCCCTGCACAACGGCACGGTTCTCGGACGGAATCACGCGCAGCACTTCGCCGCGGGAACCCTTGGCGGCGCCGGAAATAACCAGCACCTTATCGCCCTTTTTAATACGCGCGGCCATGTTACAGCACCTCCGGCGCAAGGCTGATGATCTTCATGAACTTCTTCGCACGCAGCTCGCGCACCACGGGCCCGAAGATACGAGTGCCGATCGGCTCCATCTGCTTGTTGATGAGCACGGCGGCGTTGCGGTCGAAGCGGATGGCGCTGCCATCGGCGCGGCGAACCGGGAACGCCGTGCGCACGACAACCGCCTGGTGCACGTCACCCTTCTTCACCTTGCCGCGGGGAATGGCATCCTTCACGGAGACGACGATGACATCGCCGACCGAAGCGGTCTTGCGCTTGGAGCCGCCGAGCACCTTGATGCACTGCACGCGGCGGGCACCGGAGTTGTCAGCAACGTCGAGGTTGGATTCTACGATAATCATGCTTCAGCCCCCTCAGCCAGCCTGCTGGTCGGTGATGGCGGCGCCGTTGCGCTCCGTCACAACCCAGGTCTTGCGCTTGCTGATCGGCGCGCATTCTTCAATGCGAACCACATCACCTTCGACGCACAAATTAGCCTCGTCATGCGCCGCGTACTTCTTGGAGCGGCGAATGAACTTCTTGTACAACGGGTGCATGATGCGACGCTCGACAAGGACGGTGATCGTCTTGTCCATCTTATCGCTCACGACACGCCCGGTCAGAACACGTTTCGGCATGATACCCTCTTAACCCTTCACAGCCGAACGCGCGCGCTCAGCCAGAATCGTCTTCACCCGCGCGATCTCGCGACGCACCGCGCGCACGCGGCTGGTGTTTTCCTGCTGGCCGGTGGCGCGCTGGAAACGCAGGTTGAACTGCTCCTTGCGCAGATCCAGCAGCAGGCTCTTCAGCTCGTCCGGGGTCTTCACCCGGATATCACTTGCAGCGGTCATCTCTTATGCCTCCCCGATACGGGTGACGAACTTGGTGCGGATCGGCAGCTTCGCCGCGCCCAGCGCCAGCGCCTCGCGGGCCAGCGGCTCGGCAACGCCGTCGATCTCGAACATGATACGGCCGGGGGCCACGCGGGCCACCCAGAATTCCGGGCTGCCCTTACCGGAGCCCATACGCACTTCGGCGGGCTTGGTGGAGACGGGCAGGTCCGGGAAGATGCGGATCCACACGCGGCCGGCACGCTTCATGCAGCGGGTGATGGCGCGGCGGGCAGACTCGATCTGACGGGCGGTGATCCGCTCCGGCTCCAGCGCCTTCAGGCCGAACGCGCCGAAATTCAGCTGCGTGTTGCCCTTGGCGTTGCCGTGGATGCGGCCCTTATGCGCCTTGCGGAACTTGGTACGCTTTGGAGACATCATGGCTTAAAAATTCCTTAGCGCTGCGGGGCCTGTTCGGCCGCGCGCTTATCCTGCGCGAACGGGTCCTGAACCAGAATCTCGCCCTTGAAAATCCAAACCTTCACGCCGCAGGTGCCATAGGTGGTCTTCGCGGTGGCCACGCCGTAGTCGAGATCGGCGCGCAGGGTGTGCAGGGGCACACGGCCTTCACGGTACCACTCGACACGGGCGATCTCGGCACCGCCGAGACGGCCGGAGCAGGTGATCTTGATGCCCTGGGCGCCCAGACGCATCGCAGACTGCACGGCGCGCTTCATCGCACGGCGGAAGGCCACGCGGCGCTCCAGCTGCTGGGCGATGTTCTCGGCCACCAGCGTGGCGTCGATCTCCGGCTTGCGGATCTCCATGATGTTGAGGGCCACATCGGCCTTCGCCATCGCGGACAGCTCCTTGCGCAGGCTGTCGATGTCCTGACCCTTCTTGCCGATCACCACACCCGGGCGGGCGGCATAGATGGTCACGCGCGGCTTCTTGGCCGGGCGCTCGATGACAACGCGGGAGACGCCCGCCTGCTGCAGCTTGCCGCGCAGGTGGTTGCGCAGCTTGATGTCGTCATGCAGCAGCTTGGCGTAGTCCTTGTCGGCGTACCAGCGGCTGTCCCAGGTGCGGGTAATGCCGAGGCGCAGGCCGATCGGATTAATCTTGTGACCCATATTACGCAGCCTCCCCGGCAGACTTCGCGGACTTACCAAAGCCCGGACGAGCATCGCGCACCGGCTTCTCAGCCTGCTCGCGTTCCTCAACAACGATCTTCAGATGGCTGAACCACTTCTCCACGGTCGCGGAACGGCCACGGCCACGGGCGTGGAAACGGCGCATGACGATACCGCGGCCCACCTCGGCCAGCTTCACGTAGAGTTTGTCCACGTCCAGCTGGTGGTTGTTCTCGGCATTGGCGATGGCGCTCTCCAGAGCCTTCTTCACCTGCTTGGCGATGCGGCGCTTGGAGAAGGTCAGGTCGGCCAGCGCACGGCTGGCCGGCAGGTTGCGGATGGAACCAGCAACCAGGTTCAGCTTGCGCGGGCTAACACGGATGTTGCGCGCAATGGCCTCCGCCTGATTGTCGGCCAGGCCGCGCTCGGCTTTCGGTTTGCTCATCTTAGCCCCGCTTCGCTTTCTTGTCGGCCGCGTGCCCCGGGAAGGTGCGCGTCGGCGAGAATTCACCAAACTTGTGGCCGACCATATTCTCGTTCACCTGCACCGGCAGAAACTTCTTGCCGTTGTAGACACCGAACGTAAGGCCGACAAACTGCGGCAGAATCGTGGAGCGGCGCGACCAGATCTTGATGATCTCGTTACGACCGGAGGCGCGGGACGCCTCCGCCTTGCCAAGGAGGTATCCGTCCACAAACGGACCTTTCCAAACAGAACGTGACATCGATTAGCCCTTCCCGCCTTTCGCACGGCGGATGATGAGGTGATCCGTGCGCTTGTTGGTGCGCGTCTTGTAACCCTTGGTCGGCTTGCCCCACGGCGTAACCGGATGACGGCCACCGGAGGTGCGGCCTTCACCACCACCATGCGGGTGATCGACCGGGTTCATAACCACGCCGCGGTTATGCGGCTTGCGGCCCAGCCAACGAGAGCGACCAGCCTTGCCGATCTGCTGGTTCTGATGGTCGGCGTTGGACACCGCGCCGATCGTCGCCATGCACTCGCCGCGCACCATGCGCAGCTCGCCGGACATCAGCTTGATCTGCGCGTAGCCCTGGTCCTTGCCGACCAGCTGGGCGAAGGTGCCCGCGGAACGCGCCAGCTTGCCACCGGCACCGGCCTTCAGCTCGATGTTGTGGATGATCGTGCCCACCGGAATGGCGGACAGCGGCATCGCGTTACCAGGCTTGATGTCGACACGCGCGCCGGAGATCACCGGGTCGCCGGCCTTCAGGCGCTGCGGGGCCAGGATGTAGGCCAGCTCGCCATCGGCGTACTTGATCAGCGCGATGAACGCGGTGCGGTTCGGGTCATATTCCAGACGCTCGACCGTGGCCGGCACATCGAACTTGCGGCGCTTGAAGTCGACCAGGCGGTACGACTGCTTGTGTCCACCGCCGCGGAAGCGGCTGGTGATGCGGCCGTGATTGTTGCGGCCGCCGGTGGAGGATTTACCCTCGGTCAGGCCCTTGACAGGCTTGCCCTTCCACAGCTCGCTACGGTCGATCAGAACGGTGCCGCGAAGGCTCGCCGTGACCGGATTAAAATGTTTCAATGCCATTATCCGCGCCTCACACCAGACCGGTGGTGAAATCGATGCTCTCGCCCTCGGCGAGAGTCACGAACGCCTTCTTCACGTCGGAGCGGATGCCCGGGCGGCCCTTGAACCGCTTGGTCTTGCCCTTCGTGACCAGCGTGTTCACACCGGTAACCTTTACATTGAACAGGCCTTCGATCGCAGCCTTGATCTCAGGCTTCGTCGCGTCGCTCGCCACCTTGAACACGAACTGGTTCTTCTCGGAGAGAAGAGTCGCCTTTTCGGTGATGTGCGGAGCGCGCACGACTTCGTACATACGCTCCGGAGAAATCTTCACGCTGCTCATGCCAGGCGCTCCTTCAGGCCATCGATGCCGGCCTTGGTGATGACCAGCACATCGTGCTGCACGATGTCATAGACATTCGCACCGACGACGGGCAGCACATCCAGGCCATGCACGTTGCGGCTGGCGCGGGCGAAGGTCTCAGCCACCGCCGCATCGACGATCAGCGCCGACTTCCAGCCAAAATTCTTCACCTTCGCGGCAACATCCTTGGTCTTCTCGAGGCCGCCAACGGCATCCAGGATCACCAGCTTGCCCTCGGCCGCCTTCTGCGACAGCGCAGAGACGAGACCCAGGCGACGCACCTTCTTGTTCAGCGAGTAGCCATGGTCGCGCACAACGGGACCATGCACCACGCCACCGGTACGGAACTGCGGCGCGCGCAGCGAGCCCTGACGGGCGTTACCCGTGCCCTTCTGCTTGTACGGCTTACGGGTGGTGCCCGAAACCTCGCCCATGCCCTTCACCTTGTGCGTGCCGGCGCGGCGCTTGGCCAGCTGCCAGTGGATCACGCGCGCGATGATGTCCACGCGGGGCTCAGCGGCGAAAATCTCGTCCGGCAGCTCGGCGCTGCCAACGGCCTTCGCATCAAAATCAACAACATCCAACTTCATCGACTTAGCCCTTCAGCGCCGCGGGATAGGCGGCATCCGCCGGCCGCGCCTTCTTGATCGCATCGCGCATCAGCACGTAGCCGCCCTTGGAACCGGGGACCGCGCCACGCACGAGGACAAGGTTACGTTCCGCGTCCACACCCGCGACCTGCAGGTTAAGGGTGGTCACGCGCTCCTGGCCGAGATGGCCGGCCATCTTCTTGTTCTTGAAGGTCTTGCCGGGATCCTGGCGGTTACCGGTAGAACCAAGCGAACGATGGCTGACGGACACGCCGTGGGACGCTTCCAGACCGCGGAAGTTCCAGCGCTTCATACCACCGGCAAAGCCCTTACCCTTGGTGATGCCAGCAACGTCGACAAACTGGCCGATGGCGAAGTGCGCGGCGGAGATCGCAGCGCCAGCCTCCAGCACGGCGTCGTCGGCCACGCGGAATTCCACCAGCTTCTGCGCCGGCTCCACCTTGCCCTTGGCAAAGTGGCCCTTCTGCGCCTTGCTCACATTCTTCGGCTTGGCCTTGCCAATGCCGAGCTGCACGGCGGAGTAGCCGTCGGTCTCAACCGTCCGCGCCGCCACAACCCGCACCTCGTCGAGGTGCAGCA
>NZ_JBKQJR010000144.1:0-39279 GCF_052326845.1 Acidocella sp.
GACCAGATCGGGGTCAGCCAAGTCCATCTTGTTCAGGAACACGACCAGCGCCGGCACGCCAACCTGGCGGGCAAGCAGGATGTGCTCGCGGGTCTGCGGCATCGGGCCGTCAGCGGCGGAGCAGACCAGGATCGCGCCGTCCATCTGGGCAGCACCGGTGATCATGTTCTTCACATAGTCGGCGTGGCCGGGGCAGTCCACGTGGGCGTAGTGGCGGTTGGCGGTCTCATACTCGACGTGAGCGGTCGAGATGGTGATGCCGCGGGCGCGCTCTTCCGGCGCCTTGTCGATCTGGTCGTAGGCGGTGAAGGTCGCGCCACCAGCCTTGGCCAGCACCTTGGTGATGGCGGCGGTCAGCGAGGTCTTGCCATGATCGACGTGGCCGATCGTGCCAATGTTAACGTGCGGCTTGGTGCGCTCAAATTTAGCTTTGGCCATTTAACTGCTCCGTGTGCAGGCTAAAAACAGTAACGTTCAGTCAGATTACCACCGGTAGTGGCTGAAAGCCTTGTTGGCTTCGGCCATACGGTGAGTGTCTTCGCGCTTTTTCACCGCAGAGCCGCGGTTATTCACCGCATCCTGCAGCTCGTTCGACAGACGCTCTTCCATCGTATGCTCCCCACGCTTGCGCGCGGAGTCGATGATCCAGCGAATCGCCAGCGCCTGACGGCGCTCGGTGCGAACTTCAACGGGAACCTGATAGGTCGCACCGCCAACGCGGCGGGAGCGAACCTCGATGGCCGGCTTCACGTTGTCCAACGCTTCGTGGAACAAGCGCACCGGGTCGGCATTCGCCCCGCCGCGCTTCTTCAGCACGTCCAGCGCACCGTAGACAATGCTCTCGGCCACAGATTTTTTGCCGTCATGCATCAACACATTCATGAAACGGCTGATCACGACATCGCCGAACTTGGCGTCCGGCAGAACTTCACGCTTAATCGCGCGGCGGCGACGGCTCATCTCAATCTCTCCTTACTTCGGACGCTTCGCGCCGTAGAGCGAGCGGCGCTTGCGGCGCTTCGGCAGGCCCTGCGTATCCAGCACGCCGCGCAGAATATGATAACGCACGCCGGGAAGGTCTTTCACGCGGCCGCCGCGGATCAGCACAACCGAGTGCTCCTGCAGGTTATGCCCTTCACCGGGAATATAGCTCACCACCTCGAAGCCATTGGTCAGACGCACCTTGGCGACCTTACGAAGCGCCGAGTTCGGCTTCTTCGGTGTGGTCGTGTAGACGCGCGTGCAAACGCCGCGCTTTTGGGGGCAGCCCTCAAGGGCAGGCACCTTATTCCGCTTCGGCGCCGGCTCACGGCCTTTGGCGATCAACTGATTAATGGTCGGCATATCTCATCCTGCTTCGTGTGTATCCCGGTGGCACCTTCGCCTCGGCTCCGAGTCATCCATACAAAAAAACCTCCACAAGGCGGTACCCCACCTTACGGAATGTCCCTCCAGCACGCGGCCTAGGTACAGGAAATTTCCCTGCACGGCGCCGCACGCGCCAGATTGTATAGACGACCCGCGCCAGAGATTCTGGAACCGCGAGAGCGCCTTCCTTAGGACCCACCCACCCGCAAGTCAAGCGTTTCCGCCGCTTCAGGACAGCAGAAAATTGCAGATTGGCAGAATCCTCATGGCAGATCTCTGGAATCAAACGGATACCTGCCCGAATCAAAACGGCGCCCTTGAAGGGCGCCGTTCCGACTCGTTTAAACATAAGGAGAATCTTACTCCGCGGCGATTTCCGGCTTGGAAATCGCCGGACGCTGGCCACCCAGCGCCTGACGGTCCCGCCCGGCGGCGATGGCCCGCAGCCGGTTCATCACCGCACCGGTACCGGCGGGGATCAGGCGGCCGACGATCACGTTCTCCTTCAGGCCCGTCAGCGCGTCGATCTTGCCGGCGGTGGCAGCCTCGGTCAGCACGCGAGTCGTCTCCTGGAAGGAGGCGGCAGAGATGAAGCTCTGCGTCTGCAGGCTGGCCTTGGTGATGCCCTGAAGCACCGGCAGGGCCACGGCCTTGCGCTCGTCTTCCGCCAGCTTGCCGTTCTCCTGGTCGAACTCCACGCGGTCCACCAGCTCGCCGATCAGGAAGGTCGTATCGCCCGGCTCCACGACTTCCACCTTCTGCAGCATCTGGCGGACGATCACTTCAATATGCTTGTCGTTGATCTTCACGCCCTGCAGACGATAAACGTCCTGGATTTCGTTCACGAGGTAGTCGGACAGCGCCTCGACGCCCAGCACGCGCAGAATGTCGTGCGGCACGCGCGGGCCGTCCACCAGCGGGTCGCCCTTGCGGACGTAGTCGCCCTCCTGCACGGAGACGTGCTTGCCCTTCGGAACCAGGTACTCGGTCTCCTCGCCGGTCTCGTCGCTCTTCACGATGACGCGGCGCTTCGCCTTGTAGTCCTTGCCGAATTCCACGCGGCCGTCGATCTCCGCGATGATCGCGTGATCCTTCGGCCGGCGCGCCTCGAACAGCTCCGCCACGCGCGGCAGACCGCCGGTGATGTCGCGGGTCTTCGAGCCCTCGCGCGGGATGCGCGCCAGCACGTCGCCATCCGCCACCGTCGCACCCGCTTCCACCGAGAGGATGGAGTCCGGCGCCAGGAAGTAGCGGGCCTCGGTGCCGTTGGCCAGGCGCAGGATCTCGCCCTTCTCGTCCTTCAGCAGCAGGCGCGGGCGCAGATCGGCGCCGCGGGCGGACTGCTTGTAGTCCACCACCACCTTGGAGGTCAGGCCCGTCACCTCGTCGGTACGCTCGACCAGGGTGATACCCTCGATGAGGTCGGCGTATTCGACGATACCGGCACGCTCGGTGATGATCGGCAGGGTGTACGGATCCCACTCCGCCAGCTTCTGGCCGCGGGCGACATCCGCACCCTCGTCCACCAACAGGCGCGCGCCGTACGGCACGCGGAAGCGGGCGCGCTCGCGCTTGGCGGCGTCGGTGATGATGATTTCGCAGTTGCGGCTCATCACCACGGGCACGCCCTGGGAGTTGGTCACCACGTTGCGGTTGCGAACAGCCACCACGCCGTCATGGCTGGCTTCCACGTTGGACTGCTCGGCGCCACGCTGCGCCGCGCCGCCAATGTGGAAGGTACGCATGGTCAGCTGCGTGCCCGGCTCGCCGATCGACTGCGCCGCGATGACGCCCACGGCCTCGCCGACATTCACCGGCGTGCCGCGCGCGAGGTCGCGCCCGTAGCACTTGCCGCAGACGGCGATCTTGGTGTCGCAGGTCAGCACGGAACGGATCTTCACGAACTCGACGCCGGACTTCTCGATGAGCTCGGCCTGCGGCTCCTCGATCAGCGTATTCGCCGGTACGATCACCTCGCCAGTGACCAGGTCGACGACATCCGCGGCGGCGGTACGGCCCAGCACGCGCTCGGCGAGGCTGGAGACGATCTCGCCGCCATCGCGCACCGCGCTCACGGTCAGGCCGCGCTCGGTGCCGCAATCATCCTCGATGATGATGCAGTCCTGCGCCACGTCGACGAGTCGGCGGGTCAGGTAACCGGAGTTCGCGGTCTTCAACGCCGTGTCGGCCAGACCCTTGCGGGCGCCGTGGGTGGAGTTGAAGTAGTCGAGAACCGAGAGGCCTTCCTTGAAGTTCGCGATGATCGGCTGCTCGATGATCTCGCCGGACGGCTTGGCCATCAGACCGCGCATGCCGGCCAGCTGGGACATCTGCGCCGCCGAACCACGGGCACCGGAGTGGCTCATCATCCACACCGAGTTGGTCGGCCGGCCGATCTCCTGCTTGGAGATCTCCTTCATCATCGCCGTGGCCACGAGGTCCTTACAACGCGACCAGGCGTCGACGACCTTGTTGTAGCGCTCGCCAGCGGTGATCAGACCATCCTGGTACTGCTGCTCGAACTCGCGCACCTCGGCCTGGGTCTTGCCAACCAGCTCGGCCTTGGAGCCGGGGATGCGCATGTCGTCCTTGCCGAAGGAGATGCCGGCCTTCGCCGCGTGGCGGAAGCCCAGCCCCATCATCCGGTCGCAGAAGATCACCGCCTCCTTCTGACCGCAATGGCGGTAGACGAGGTCGATCACGTCCTGCACGTTCTTCTTGGTCAGCATCTTGTTGACCACGGCGAACGGCACGTTCGGGTTCAGCGGCAGGAGCTGGCCGATCAGCATACGGCCCGGCGTGGTCACCACGATGGCGGTCTTGACGTTGCCGTCGTGGTCGATCGTCTTCACGCGCCCGCGGATCTTGTCGTGCAGCTTGATGGCATCGGCCGAGAGGGCGAACTCGAGTTCACCCACCGTGCCGAAGGCCTTCGCCTCCTCGTCCTTGGTCGCCAGGAATTCCGGCGTCTCCAGGGAGAGGTAGTACAGGCCCAGCACGATATCCTGGCTCGGCACGATGATCGGCTTGCCGTTGGCGGGGCTGAGGATGTTGTTGGTGGACATCATCAGCACGCGGCCTTCCAGCTGCGCCTCGATGGAGAGCGGCACGTGCACCGCCATCTGGTCGCCGTCGAAGTCCGCGTTGAAGGCGGTGCAGACCAGCGGGTGCAGCTGGATCGCCTTGCCCTCGATCAGCACCGGCTCGAACGCCTGGATGCCCAGGCGGTGCAGGGTCGGCGCGCGGTTCAGCATCACGGGATGCTCGCGGATCACCTCTTCGAGGATATCCCAAACCTCCGGACGCTCCTTCTCCACCATGCGCTTGGCAGCCTTGATGGTGGTGGCCAGGCCGTATTTCTCCAGCTTGGCGTAGATGAAGGGCTTGAACAGCTCCAGCGCCATCTTCTTCGGCAGGCCGCACTGGTGCAGCTTCAGCTCCGGGCCCACCACGATGACCGAACGGCCCGAGTAGTCCACGCGCTTGCCGAGCAGGTTCTGGCGGAAGCGGCCCTGCTTGCCCTTCAGCATGTCGGAGAGCGACTTCAGCGGGCGCTTGTTGGTGCCGGTGATGGCGCGGCCGCGGCGGCCGTTATCGAACAGCGCGTCCACCGCCTCCTGCAGCATGCGCTTCTCGTTGCGCACGATGATGTCTGGCGCGCGCAGCTCCATCAGCCGCTTCAGGCGGTTGTTGCGGTTTATCACGCGGCGGTACAGGTCGTTCAGGTCGGAGGTGGCGAAGCGCCCGCCATCCAGCGGCACCAGCGGGCGCAGCTCGGGCGGGATCACCGGGATCACGTCCAGCACCATCCACTCCGGATGCGTGCCGGAGTCGAGGAAGTTCTCGAGCAGCTTCAGGCGCTTGACCAGCTTCTTGCGCTTGGTCTCGCTGTTGGTCTCCTTCAGCTCGGCGCGCATGGTGGCGCGGTCCTCGGCGAGGTCGATGCTGGTCAGGATGACCTTGATCGCCTCGGCGCCGATGCCGGCACGGAACCCGTCCTCGCCGAACTCGTCCTGCTTGTTGTAGAGCTCGTCTTCCGAGATCAGCTGGTGCAGCTTGAGGTCCGTCGTACCCGGCTCGAGCACGATGTAGCTCTCGAAGTACAGGACCTTCTCGACGTCTTTGAGCGTCATATCCAGCATCGTCGCGATGCGGCTCGGCAGGGACTTCAGGAACCAGATATGCGCGACCGGCGAGGCCAGCTCGATATGGCCCATGCGCTCGCGGCGCACCTTGGCCAGCGTCACTTCCACGCCGCACTTCTCGCAGATGATGCCGCGGAACTTCATGCGCTTGTACTTGCCGCACAGGCACTCGTAGTCCTTGATCGGCCCGAAGATGCGGGCGCAGAACAGGCCGTCGCGCTCGGGCTTGAAGGTACGGTAGTTGATCGTCTCCGGCTTCTTGATCTCGCCATAAGACCAGCTGCGGATCTGCTCCGGCGAGGCGATCTGGATCTTCATCCGGTCGAAAGACGTGGCCTGCCCCGGCTGGCCCAGAATCTTCATCAAGTCACTCATCTGCGTCATCCTTGCAAAGCCAGGCAGGAGGCCATGCCCCCGCCCGGCAAAATGAAGTTTAGGTGGCGTCCTGTTCCAGATCGACGTTCAGGCCGAGGGACTTCAGTTCCTTCAGCAGCACGTTGAAGCTTTCGGGAATGCCAGCCTCGAAATTGTCCTGCTCGCGCACAATGGCCTCGTAGACCTTGGTACGGCCGGACACGTCGTCGGACTTCACCGTCAGCATTTCCTGCAGCGTGTACGCGGCGCCATAGGCTTCCAGCGCCCACACTTCCATTTCGCCGAAGCGCTGGCCACCGAACTGCGCCTTGCCGCCCAGCGGCTGCTGGGTAACGAGAGAGTACGGGCCGATGGAACGGGCGTGGATCTTGTCGTCGACCAAGTGGTGCAGCTTGAGCATGTACATGTAGCCCACGGTCACCTTGCGCTCGAACTGCTCGCCAGTGCGGCCGTCGATGAGGGTGGACTGGCCGGAAACATCCAGCCCGGCCTTCGCCAGCATCGCCTCGATATCCGGGATGCGCGCGCCATCGAAGACCGGCGTTGCGATCGGCACGCCCTTCTTGATGTTGCTGCACAGCTCGATCAGCGCCGCGTCATCCATGTCGGCAATCTGCTCGTCATAGATTTCGTCGCCGTAGGCGTCCTTGAGCCGCGCTAGCAGTTCCATCTTCGCCTCGCCAGTCCGGCGGTATTCTTCAACCACCGCGTTGATCTGCTTGCCAAGATTGGCGCAAGCCCAGGCCAGATGCACCTCGAGGATCTGCCCCACGTTCATGCGCGAGGGCACGCCCAGCGGGTTCAGCACGAGGTCAACCGTGGTGCCATCCTCAAGGAACGGCATGTCCTCCACCGGCACAACGCGCGAGACCACACCCTTGTTGCCGTGACGGCCGGCCATCTTGTCGCCCGGCTGCAGCTTGCGCTTCACCGCCACGAACACCTTGACCATCTTCATCACGCCGGGGAGCAGCTCGTCGCCGCGCTGCAGCTTCTCGACCTTGCTCTCGAACCGCTCCTGCAGGCGCTTCACGGCGGCATCGAACTCGCGTTTCAGCGTCTCGATATGCGCCACCACGGCGTCGTCCTGCACCACGATGTTGCGCCACGCGCCGCGCGCAAGCTCGGCCAGCACCGCTTCGGTGATCTCCGTGCCGGCCTTGACGCCCTTGGAGCCCGAGGCGGCAACCTGGCCCAGCAGCGACTCGCGCAGCCGGTTCAGGAAGGAGCGCTCCTGAATCGCCTTCTCGTCGTCGCGGTCCTTGGCCAGACGCTCGATCTCGGCGCGCTCGATCGCCAGCGCGCGCTCGTCCTTGTCCACGCCGCGGCGGTTGAACACGCGCACATCGACGATGGTGCCGACCGTACCCGGGGGCAGGCGCAGCGAGGTGTCGCGCACGTCGGAAGCCTTCTCGCCGAAGATGGCGCGCAGCAGCTTCTCTTCCGGAGTCATCGGGCTTTCGCCCTTCGGCGTCACCTTGCCGACGAGAATATCGCCCGGGTTCACCTCGGCGCCGATATACACGATGCCCGCCTCGTCGAGGTTGCGCAGCGCTTCCTCACCCACGTTCGGGATGTCGCGGGTGATCTCTTCCTGGCCGAGCTTGGTGTCGCGGGCCATGACCTCGAACTCCTCGATATGGATCGAGGTGAACACGTCATCGCGGGCGATACGCTCGGAGATCAGGATGGAGTCTTCGAAGTTGTAGCCGTTCCAGGGCATGAAGGCGCAAAGCGCGTTGCGGCCCAGCGCCAGCTCGCCCAGCTCGGTGGACGGGCCGTCGGCGATAATATCCCCGGCGGCGACCCTGTCGCCGACTTTAACCAAGGGCCGCTGGTTGATGCAGGTGCTCTGGTTGGAGCGCATGTACTTGTGCAGGCGGTAGATATCGACGCCCATGGTCGTGCCGTCCTCGGCGGTGGCGCGCACCACGATGCGGGCGCCGTCGATCTGGTCGATGATGCCGGCGCGCTTGGCGACGATGGTGGCGCCCGAGTCGCGCGCCACGGCGGCTTCCATGCCGGTGCCGACAATCGGCGCGTCGGACTGCACCAGCGGCACGGCCTGACGCTGCATGTTCGAGCCCATCAGCGCGCGGTTGGCGTCGTCGTTCTCAAGGAAGGGAATGAGCGCGGCGGCGACCGAAACCAGCTGCTTCGGCGACACGTCGATGGCGGTGACTTCCTCGGGCTTGACCAGAAGGAAGTCGCCGCTGCGGCGCACGGAGACGAGGTCGTCAGTGAACTTGCCACCCTCATCCTTCTTCGCGTCGGCCTGGGCCACCGTCAGGCGCTCTTCTTCCATGGCGGAGAGGTACTTCCACGAGGGCTGCACCACGCCATCCTTCACCAGCTGGTACGGGGTCTCGATGAAGCCGTACTTGTTCACCTTGGCGTAGGTGGCGAGGCTGTTGATCAGACCGATGTTCGGGCCTTCCGGCGTCTCAATCGGGCAGATGCGGCCGTAATGCGTCGGATGCACGTCGCGCACCTCGAAGCCGGCGCGCTCGCGGGTCAGGCCGCCCGGCCCGAGGGCGGAGAGGCGGCGCTTATGCGTCACTTCCGAGAGCGGGTTGGTCTGGTCCATGAACTGGCTGAGCTGCGACGAGCCGAAGAACTCGCGCACCGCGGCCGCCGCCGGCTTGGCGTTGATCAGGTCGTGCGGCATCACACTGTCGATGTCCACCGAGCCCATGCGCTCGCGGATCGCGCGCTCCATGCGCAGCAGGCCGACGCGGTACTGGTTCTCCATCAGCTCGCCAACCGAACGCACGCGGCGGTTGCCGAGATTGTCGATGTCGTCGATCGCGCCGCGGCCGTCCTTCAGCTCGCACATGATCTTGATGGTGCGCAGGATGTCATCCTTGCGCAGCACGCGCACGGTGTCCGGCACGTCCACGCCCAGGCGCATGTTCATCTTCACGCGGCCCACGGCGGAGAGGTCGTAGCGGTCGGCGTCGAAGAACAGGCCCTTGAACAGAGCTTCCGCGGTCTCGCTGGTCGGCGGCTCGCCGGGGCGCATCACGCGGTAGATGTCGATCAGCGCATCTTCGCGGTTGTTGTTCTTGTCGGCCGCCAGGGTGTTGCGGATCCACGGGCCGTTGGCCTGGTCGATCGCCAGCGTCGGCAGGGAATCGATGCCCTTGTCCTCCAGCTGAGCCAGCTTCTGCTCGGTCAGCTCCTCGCCGGCCTCGGCGAAGATCTCGCCGGTCTCGGGGTCGAACAGGTCCTCGGCCACGAAGCGGCCGACCATGTCCCCGCGCGCCACCAGCACGCTCTTGGTCTTCTCGGCGATCTTGCGCACCGCGCGGGCGGTCAGCTTCTCCTCGGCCTTGGCCACGACCTCGCCGGTCTCGGCATCGACCAGATCCTCGATCAGCTTGAGGTTGCGGAACGCCTCGACCTCGAAGGGGCGCGCCCACTGGCCCTTGTTAACGGTGTACACCACCTGGCCGTAGAAGACGTTGAGCATCTCCTCGGCGTCCATGCCCTTGATCTCGCTGATCTCGACCGCCTCGCCCTTGGCGGCGCGGGCCTCGATCAGCTTCTCGGTGGCCAGGCTCGGCAGCGCGTAGAGCAGCGTCGTCACCGGCAGCTTGCGCTTGCGGTCGATGCGCACATACACGAGGTCCTTGGCGTCGAACTCGAAGTCCAGCCAGGAGCCGCGATACGGGATCACGCGCGCGGTGAACAGGTACTTGCCGGAGGAATGGGTCTTGCCGCGGTCGTGGTCGAAGAACACGCCCGGGCTGCGGTGCATCTGCGAGACGATCACGCGCTCGGTGCCGTTCACCACGAAGGTGCCGTTATCGGTCATCAGCGGCATGTCGCCCATGTACACGGGCTGCTCTTTGATATCGCGGATGGAGCGGGCGCCGGTGTCCTCGTCCACATCCCAGACGATCAGGCGCAGGATCACCTTCAGCGGGGCGGCATAGGTCATGCCGCGCTGGATGCACTCCTCGACATCGTATTTCGGCTCTTCCAGCTCGTAATAGACGAACTCAAGCCGGCCGCGGCCAGCGAAATCGTCGATCGGGAAGACCGATTTGAAAACTTCCTGAAGTCCGGAATGCGTGCGCGCATCCGCCTTCGTGTGCATCTGCAGGAAAGAATCGTAGCTGGCGCGCTGCACATCGATAAGATTTGGCATCGGCGCGACTTCGGGGATGCGGCCAAAGCTCTTACGAATACGCTTACGGTTGGTAAAAGATCCCTTACCCAAACCACCACTGATCGCGTTCATCGCATCACCCTCGTAAATAATTTCCAGCGTCGTCGTACAAAAACGGGTGGCAGGCGATCACCCAGGGGTAATCGCCTGCCCTTTAGGCGTATACGCGCCGCGGCGATGAAGCCACGGCGGGGAGCAAATTACTTGACTTCGACAGTCGCGCCCTGCTCTTCCAGCGTCTTCTTGATCGCGGCAGCCTCGTCCTTGGTCGCGTTTTCCTTGACCGTCTTCGGGGCGCCCTCAACCAGGTCCTTGGCTTCCTTGAGGCCCAGGCCGGTGATGGTGCGGATTTCCTTGATCACGTTGATCTTCTTGTCGCCAGCGTTGGCGAGGATCACGGTGAACTCGGTCTGCTCTTCAGCCGGGGCGGCAGCGGCAGCGGCCGGGCCGGCAGCGGCGGCAACAGCTACCGGAGCGGCGGCGGAAACGCCCCACTTCTCTTCGAGCAGCTTGGAGAGCTCAGCGGCCTCCAGGACGGTCAGCTTCGACAGCTCTTCAACGAGCGCGTTCAGGTCAGCCATTTTTCAATCTTTCGTATAAGTAGACTTTGGTTGGTTCAAAGCAAGGGCGGCACCACGCTGCCCCGCCAATTTCATGCGACAAGAGTCTGAAGCGTTATCAGGCCGCTTCGCTCTTCTGGGAGTCGGCATACGCCGCGAAGACCCGGGCAAGCTGGCCAGCCGGCGCCTGCAGCACGCCCGCAACCTTGGTCGCCGGGGCATTGATAAGCCCCAGGATCTTGGCGCGCAGCGCGTCGAGCGACGGCAGCTCGGACAGTGCCTTAACGCCATTGGCGTCGAGCACCTGGCTCCCGAGGGAGCCACCGAGCAGCACAAACTTGTCATTGGTCTTGGCGAAGTCGACAGCAGCCTTTGCCACCGCCACCGGGTCATGCGACCAGGCAAGCGCGGTGGGCCCCTTCAGGAGCGGGCCAATGCCATCGAACCGGGTCCCATCGAGCGCAAGCAGGGCCAGACGATTCTTCGCAACCTTGAAGCTAGCGCCAGCCTCGCGCATCTTGCGGCGCAGCGCAGTGACCTCGGCAACCGTCATCCCCGCATTGCGGGTGACAACGACCATCGACGTCTCGGCGAACACCGAAGACAGCTCAGCGACGAATTCACGCTTCTCTATGCGATCCACATCCGTCTCCAACTTGCGGCGATAAGCGGGGCAAGCCCCACATACCGCCAGGTTACCCAAGATGCCGGGACCATCCCGGACATCTTTCGCCTGTCCTTACGCTAGAACCACCAAAGCCCTGCCGTTACGCAAAGTCTTTGGCACCTCTCTACCGAATGCGGGGAAACCCCCATCAAACCTCGCGGTACATACGGTCTCGGACAGGTCGGGGCGCGTTACCGCACCCCTGCCCGTGGCGGCCGGAGCCGCCACGTATCTCTTAGAAAAACTTAGGCGACGGTGGTGACATCCACGCGGATGCCGGGACCCATCGTCGAGGACAGCGCCACCTTCTGCAGGTAGGTGCCCTTCGCGCCGGTCGGCTTGGCCTTCTGCACGGCGTCGATCAGCGCCTTGGCGTTCTCGACCAGCTTCCCGTCGTCAAAGCTCGCCTTGCCGATACCGGCATGGATGATACCAGCCTTCTCGGCGCGGAACTCAACCTGGCCGGACTTGGCAGCGGTCACCGCGCCCTTCACGTCCATGGTCACAGTGCCGAGCTTCGGGTTCGGCATCAGGCCGCGCGGGCCCAGGATCTTACCCAGCTTACCAACCAGGCCCATCATGTCCGGGGTGGCGATGCAGCGGTCGAACTGGATGTCGCCAGCCTGCACCTTCTCGGCCAAGTCATCGGCGCCCACCACGTCGGCACCGGCGGCCAGAGCTTCCTCGGCCTTGGCGCCGCGGGCGAACACGCCCACGCGCAGGGTCTTGCCCGTGCCGTTCGGCAGGGAGATCAGGCCGCGGACCATCTGGTCGGCGTGGCGCGGGTCGATGCCCAGGTTCAGCGCGATCTCGATGGTTTCGTCGAACTTCGCCTTGGCGTTGGCCTTGGCCAGAGTCACGGCCTCGGTCAGCGGGTACAGCTTGGAGTGGTCAACATTGGCGCGGGCAGCAGCCAAACGCTTGTCATGTGCCATGTGTTAGCCCTCCACCACAGTCACGCCCATGGAACGGGCAGAGCCAGCAAGCATGCGCACAGCCGCATCCTCGTCATTGGCGTTCATATGCTTCATCTTGATCTTGGCGATCTCGCGCAGCTGCTCGATCGTCACCTTGCCGACGGCCGCACCCTTGCCGGGGGTCGTCGTGCCTTTGTCGATCTTCGCCGCCTTCTTCAGGAAGTAGGTGTTCGGCGGGGTCTTCATGATGAAGGAGAAGGTACGGTCACCGAAGGCAGTGATCACGACCGGCACCGGCATGCCGGGCTCCATGCCCTGCGTCGCGGCGTTGAATTCCTTGACGAACTGCATGATGTTCAGGCCGCGCTGACCGAGCGCCGGGCCAACCGGCGGCGACGGGTTCGCCTTGCCTGCAGGAATCTGCAGCTTGATATAGCCTACAACCTTCTTTGCCATCTCTGGCTCCTATCCTTTGGCACACGCCAATGGACCGCGGTACATCCGGCTGGGCGAACCAACGCCCAAACCTCCCACGTTCCGGTAAGGGGCGGAGCCTTACTCCATCCCCTCTCCCCTGTCTATATCCCTGCCGTCTAAATCTTCTATAATGCCACCCATGCAGAAACATGCCGCCCTGCTTGTCATCGACGTCCAGCCCGACTTCTGCCCCGGCGGCGCCCTCGCCGTGCCTGATGGCGATGCGATCATCCCGCTCATCAACCGCCTGGCCCCCAGGTTCGAGACCGTAATCCTCACCCAGGACTGGCACCCGGCGGACCATATCTCCTTCGCCTCCAGCCATCCAGGCAAGCAACCATTTGAAATGATTGAACTTCCATACGGCCCACAGGTGCTCTGGCCCAGCCATTGCGTGATGGGCACGCCAGGGGCGGCGCTGCACCCGGAACTCGACATCCCGCACGCCCGGATGATCCTGCGCAAGGGCGGCAACCGGCTGGTGGACAGCTATTCCGCCTTCCTGGAGGCCGACCGCGCCAGCAAGACCGGGCTGGACGGCTATCTGCGCTCGCTCGGCATCACCGACCTTTATCTATGCGGCTTGGCCACGGATTTCTGCGTCGCCTGGTCGGCCGAGGACGCGCGGGCCTTCGGCTTCAACGCCACGATCATTGAGGATGCCTGCCGCGCCATCGACCTCAACGGCTCGCTGGCCGCCGCCTGGGCGAAGCTCGCCGCCGCCGGGGTGGCCCGCATCTCCAGCACTCTACCGGCATAAAAAAAGCGGCCTGAAGGCCGCTTTTCTCAAAACCGTTATCGTCCGAACGATCAGTCGAGGCTGATGGAAGAGACTTCCGGACCCTTGGCGCCCTGGACCACACTCATCTTCACGGCCTGGCCTTCCTGCAGCGGGGAGAGACCAGCAGCCTCAAGAGCGGTGGCGTGCACGAACACGTCCTTGCCGCCGTTCTGCGGGCTGATGAAGCCGAAGCCCTTGGTGGCATTGTACCACTTGACGATGCCACCCATCTCCACGGCCGGGCCGCTCGCCTGCTGGCGGGGCGGGCGCGGGGTGCGCGGACGGTCGAAACCACCACCGAAACCGCCGCTGCGCGGCGACGGCGGCGGCGGCGCGTCGCCTTCCTTCACCGAGATCACCTGGTCAACCTGGCGGCCCTTCTGGCCCTGGCCAACCCGCACCTGCAGGATGGAACCCGGCGTCACGGCCTGGAAACCAGCGTTCTGCAGCGAGTTGGCGTGCAGGAACACGTCGCCCGAGCCATCGGCCATCTCGACGAAACCAAACCCCTTCTCGGGGTTGTACCATTTCACCGTAGCCTTTGCCTCAGGGGCAGAGGAAGTGGACCCAAACCCGGAAAAAGACGGCGGGGGAAGGGGCGCATTGCCAAAGAAATTGTCGTCATCAAAGCCGCGGCGGCGATTTTGGCGCTGGCGGTCGTTTTTCGGGGGTCGCACTATAAAAACTGTCCTCTGTGATCTTTCAGGTCGCCCAGCGAGGCCGGACGGCAGGTAGCATAGGGCAGGCGGGCCGGGCCTTCAATCCCGAAATGCAGCCAGCGCCCTGCATCATTGCATAAATCGCCGTGATTTTCGCAGATCTTCGAAAATGACATAACTCGCCGCGCTTGCCCTGCGCCCCTCTGGGCCTTAAGAGCCCCTATGGCTTTCCCCATTGATAATCCGGCCCTGGCCGAAGCGCTCGCCGCGCGCGGCTATTCCTCCCCCACCGCGGTGCAGCTCGCCGTACTGCAGCCCGAGGCCGAGGAACGCGACCTTCTCGTTTCCGCCCAGACCGGCTCAGGCAAGACCGTGGCCTTCGGGCTCGCTCTGGCCAGCACCATTCTCGGCGCCAACACGGCGCTGCCCGCCACGCTGCACCCGCTCGTCCTCGTCATCGCCCCCACGCGCGAGTTGGCGCTGCAGGTCCATGCCGAACTTTCCTGGCTGTATGAGAAGGCCGGCGGGCGCATCGTCGCCTGCGTCGGCGGCATGGACCCGCGGCGCGAGGCCCGGCAGCTCGCCGCTGGCTGCCATATCGTCGTCGGCACCCCGGGGCGCCTGCAGGACCATATCGACCGCGGCAATCTCAAACTGGCCGAACTCGAAGCCGTGGTGCTGGACGAGGCCGACGAGATGCTGGACCTCGGCTTCAAGGACGAGCTGGACTTCATCCTCTCCGCCGCACCCGAGAGCCGCCGCACCCTGCTCTTCTCCGCCACCATCTCCCGGGAAATCGCGGCCCTCGCCCGCGCCTACCAGCAAAACGCCCTGCGCATCGACACGGTCTCCCGCACCGAGCCGCATGCCGATATCGAATACCGCGCCATCGTCGCCCCTGGGCACGAGACCGAGGCAGCACTGGTCAACCTGCTGCGCGCCCAGGAGTCGCGGGCCATCGTGTTCTGCGGCACGCGCGACAATGTGCGCCATCTGCACGCCAGCCTGCTGGCGCGCGGCTTCAACGCTGTGGCGCTGTCGGGCGAGTTGTCGCAAGCCGAGCGCAATACCGCGCTGAACGCTCTGCGCGAGGGCCGCGCCCAGGTCTGCATCGCCACCGATGTCGCGGCGCGCGGGCTGGACCTGCCGGATCTCGGCCTCGTCATCCATGCCGACCTGCCGACCAACAAAGCCACCCTGCTGCACCGCTCCGGGCGCACCGGCCGCGCCGGACGCAAGGGCGTGTGCGTGCTGCTGGTCTCCCCAGTAAAGCGCCGCCGCGCCGAAATCCTGCTCGGCTCGGCCAATATCGAAGCCACCTGGCACAACCCGCCCACGCCGGAGGAAATCCGCGCGCTGGATGCCGGGCGCCTGCTGGAGCATCCGCTGCTGACGCAGCCGCAGGACGAGAGCCAGGACCAGCACCGCGCCGCCCTCGGCCTGCTGGAGCGGTTCAGCCCCGAGGCCATTGCCGCGGCCTTCATCCGCCTCGCCCAGGCACATCTGCCCGAGCCAGCCACAGTGACGATATTGCCGCGGGAGCCTGCCCGCCAGGCCCGCGCCACAGCCACCGCCAAGCCCATCGGGGCGGTCACTGGCAGCGGCAACGGCGTGTGGTTTAGCCTGCCGACCGGGCGCCAGAACAATGCCGACCCGAAATGGCTGATCCCCTTGCTGTGCCGCCGCGGCGGCATCACCAAGGCCGAGATCGGCGCCATCCGCATCTTCGACCGCGAGACCAAGTTCGAGATCCTCGCCACGGCGGCGGAGTCGTTCTTCGCGGCGGCGAGCCAGGCCGCGGCGTCGGACCTGCCGATCGAGCCATCATCGCCGCCGAGCCCGGGCGGCCCCAGGACGCCGCGCCCCCAAGGGCCGAAGCCCGCAGGCAAGCCCTATGCCAAACCGCCGCGCGAAAACGCCGGCCCGTTGAGCGAACAGCAGCGCCGGCGCAAAAACAAGGCCACGAAGGGCGTGCGTTAACTAGTAGCGGCGCAGCAGGGCGGCGAGCCTGCCCTGCACGCGCACCCGCTCAGCCGGGTAGATCTTGGTCTCGTAACGGATATTCGCCGGTTCCAGGGCGATGGAATTGCCCCGCCGGCGCAGCCGCTTCAGCGTCACCTCGCTCTCGTCCACCAGGGCGACGATGATCTGGCCATTCTCTGCCGTCTCGCCCTTGCGGATGATGACGATGTCGCCATCGAGAATCCCGGCCTCGACCATCGAGTCGCCCTCGACCTGCAAGGCGAAATGGTCGCCAGCGCCGAGCAGCGCCACCGGCACGTCCACCTCCTGGGCCTCGTCGCGCAGCGCCTCGATCGGCAGGCCGGCGGCGATCCGGCCATAGAGCGGCAGGCTGATCGCCCCCGCCTCGTTGGCCGCGCGCACGCCCGGCAGCTTGCCAGTGAAATTGCCCTGGATCACGTTCGGCGCGAAGCGCGGCAGTTCGCGTTCCGGCGGCGCCAGGTCCGCCGAGAGCCGCACCACCTCCAGCGCCCGCGCCCGGTGCTTGTGCCGCCTCAGGAAGCCCCGCTCCTCCAGCGCCGTGATCAGCCGGTGGATGCCGGATTTGGAGCGCAGATCCAGCGCCTCCTTCATCTCCTCGAAGCTCGGGCTGCACCCGGTCTCACGCAGATGCTTGTCGATGAACACAAGCAGCTCATGTTGCTTCGTCGTCAGCATGCGTCTCTCCAAACTGGCCAAGGCGCCTTTAGAACAAAGCGCTAACTCAACAATGTTCTAGTTTGGTTCTTGTTTTCGCGTCAAGCGTTTCAGTCATCCAGCCGGATGATCTCGACCATCTCCCCCGGCGCCAGCGCCTCCTGGTAGGGCGGGCGGCGGATCAGCGCCTGGGCCTGCGCCAGCGCCCTCAGCATGGACGAATCCTGCACCGGCAGCGGCACCGCCACCCAGCCCGCCTCGTCCCGTTCCAGCCGGGCGCGCAGGTAATCCTCGCGCAGGTCGTTCGGCTTCAGCGCAGCACCTAGCCGCGCAGGCTCAAGCTGGGGCGCCGCCGCCTCGCCCCCTGCCAGCACGCGCAGCGCCGGGCCGAGAAACAGCACGGCGCAGACAAAAGCGGAGACCGGATTGCCCGGCAGGCCCAGCACCGGCATGGCTTCTACCCGCCCAAAGAGCAGCGGCTTGCCTGGGCGCATCGCGATCTTCCAGAAATCCAGCATGAAGCCCTCGGTGGAGAGCCCCTCCAGCACCAGGTCGTGCGCGCCCACGCTCGCCCCGCCGGTTGTCACCAGCATGTCCGCGCCGCGCGCCGCATCCACGGCGGAGGCAATGGCGGCGCCGTCATCCGGCACGGGGGGCAGCATCACCGGCTCGCCGCCGTGTGCTGCGATGAACGCGGCCAGCATAGGGGTGTTGGCGTTGGCGATGCCGCCATGGCGGATGTCCTCGCCCGGCAGGGCGATCTCGTCGCCCGTGGCCAGCACCGCCACGCGCGGGCGGCGATGCACGCGCAGCCAGCCATGGTTGCCTGCCGCCGCCAGCCCGATCTCCCTCGCCCCTAGCCGCCGCCCGGCGGGAAGCAGCACATCGCCCGCCGCGAAATCCATCCCGGCGCGGCGGATATGCTGGCCCTGCCCGGGGCTCTCCCGCACCGTGACGAAGCCATCCGCCGCATCGGCGTTTTCCTGGATCAGGATGGTATCCGCACCCTCCGGCACGAAACTGCCGGTGAAGATCCGCACCGCCTCGCCCGGCCCCACGCGCCCGGCAAAGGGCCGCCCCGCCGGAGCCTCGCCGATGAGCTTCAGCCGCGCCCCACCCACGCCATCAGCGGCGCGCAACGCATAGCCATCCATGGCCGACACATCGGCCGGCGGCTGCGTCAGCCGCGCCACCACCGGTGCCGCCAGCACCCGGCCCAGCCCGTCCGCCAGGGCGACGATCTCATCCCCCATCGGCCGCAGCCCCGCGAATATCCGGCTCCGCGCGTCCTCAACGCTGATCATGGCTGGATGAACTCCCCCGATTTGCCGCCGGTCTTGCGTACCAGGCGCACCGCCTCGATGCGCATTTCCTTATCCGCTGCCTTCGCCATGTCGTAGATCGTCAGCGCCGCGACGCTCACCGCCGTCAGCGCCTCCATCTCGGCGCCGGTCCGGCCTGTGGTCTTCACCGTGGCGGTGATCTCCACCCCGTCATCTTCGAGGGTCAGATCCACGCTCACGGCGTCCAGCGGCAGGGTATGGCAGAGCGGGATCAGCTCGGCGGTGCGCTTCGCCGCCATGATCCCGGCGATACGCGCCGTGCCCAGCACGTCGCCCTTCTGCATGTTGCCCGCGGCAATCAGCGCCCGGGTCGCGGGCCGCATTGCCACCCGGCCCTTGGCCACTGCCTCGCGTATTGTCTCCGCCTTGGCCGACACATCGACCATGCGGGCCTCGCCCGTCTCCCCGATATGGGTGAGCCGGGTCACGCCGCCCCGAGCAGCCGCCGCACGGCGGCGCCGACATCCGCCTCGCGCATCAGCGCCTCGCCAACCAGGAAGCCCTGCACCCCGGCCTGCTGCAGGCGCTGGATATCGGCGCAGGTCTTGATGCCGGATTCCGAGACGAGGAACCGGTCCGGCGGGCTGAGCCGGGAGAGCGTCTCCGTGGTTTCCAGCGAGGTCACCATGGTCTTGAGGTTGCGGTTGTTGATGCCAAGCAGCGGAGTCTGCAGCCCGAGCGCGCGCTCAAGCTCCTCCTCGTTATGCACTTCCACCAGCACGTCCATATCCAAGGCGCGGGCCAGCGCTTCCAGGTCTCGCGCCTGGGCATCGCCGAGTGCTGCCATGATCAGCAGGATGCAATCCGCCCCCATCGCCCGGCTCTCATAGATCTGCCAGGGGTCGAGGATGAAATCCTTGCGCAGCACCGGCAGCGTCACCGCCGCCCGCGCCGCCTCGAGATAGGCCGTGCTGCCGGAGAAATATTTCTCGTCGGTGAGCACCGAGAGGCAGGCCGCGCCGTTTTCCGCATAGGCCAGGGCCAGGGCCGTTGGGTCGAAATCCGGCCGGATCAGCCCGCCCGAGGGCGAAGCCTTCTTGATCTCGGCGATCAGCCCCGGCCGCCCGGCGGCAGCGGCGTCCATCAGCGCCCGTCCAAAGCCGCGCGGCTTGCCCGCCTCGCGCGCCGCGTGTTTCACCTCGTCCAGCGGCATGGCCGCCTGCCGGGTGGCGATTTCTTCCAACTTATCGGCGCAGATCCGCGCCAGCACATCTTTTTCAGCCACAGTCCCACTCATTGCACAGATACCGTCTTCAGCCGCTCCAGCACATCCGCCGCAGCACCGGTATCGATCGCCGCCGCCGCCCGGGCCACGCCCTCGGGCAGAGCCTCCACCCGCTCCGCCACGATCAGCGCCGCAGCGGCGTTGAACAGGATGGTGTCACGATAACCATTGCGCGCCCCGCGCAGCACCGCCTGCAGCGCCGCCGCATTCTGGGCCGCGTCGCCGCCCTTCAGCGCCTCCAGCGGCACGGGCGCCAAGCCCGCATCCGCCGCCGTCACGGTGAATTCCCTGACCTCCCCATTCCAAAGCGCGGCCACATGGTTCTCGCCGGAGAGGACCAGCTCATCCATCCCGCCGCCATGCACCACCCAGGCGGAGTCGCTGCCCAGGCCGCGCAGGGTCTCGGCCACCGGCCTGACCCAGGCGGGGTCGTACACCCCGACCAGCTGGCGCTTCACCCCGGCGGGATTGGCCATCGGGCCGGTCAAATTGAAGAGAGTGCGCGTGCCCAACTCCACCCGCACCGGGGCGGAATGGCGCAGCGCCGGATGGTGCCGGGGCGCGAACAGGAACACGCAGCCCGCCTCGCGCAGGATCGCGGAAAGCCGCTCCATCGGCGGCTCGATATTCACGCCCAGCGCTGCCAGCACATCCGCCCCGCCCGCGCGGGAGGAAAGCGCCTTGTTGCCATGCTTGGCCACCGGCACGCCGCAAGCCGCCAACACGAAGGTGACGGCGGTGGAAATGTTCAGGCTGGCCGCGCCGTCGCCGCCCGTGCCGCAGACATCGATGGCGTCTTCCGGCGCCTCGATCCGCGTCATCCGCGCGCGCATCGCCGTCACCGCGCCGGTCAGCTCCGCCACCGTCTCGCCGCGGGCGCGCATCGCCATCAGCATGCCGCCGATCTGCGCTGGAGTCGCCTGCCCGTCCATGACGATGCCGAACGCCGCTTCCGCCTCGGCCGCACTCAGGGTCTCGCCCTTGCCCAGGCGCGCCAGCACCGGTTTCAGCGAGGCGGTCATGCCGCTACCGGCTGCGCCTCGCGCGCCAGCCGCAGGAAGTTGCCCAGGATTTGGTGCCCGCCGGAGGTGGCGATGCTCTCCGGGTGGAACTGCACGCCATAGATCGGCAGGGTGGCGTGGCGCAGGCCCATCATGGTGCCATCCTCGGTCCATGCCGTGGCCACCAGGCAATCCGGCATGGTCGTGCGGCGCACGATCAGCGAGTGATAGCGCGTCGCCGTGAACGGATTCGGCAACCCGGCGAACACATCGGTATTGTCGTGGAAGATCGGGCTGGTCTTGCCATGCACCGGCTCGGTGGCGCGGACCACCTCGCCGCCAAAGGCCTGGCCGATGGACTGGTGCCCCAGGCAGACGCCGAACAGCGGCAGTTTGCGCTCGGCGGCCAGCTTCACCAGGTCCAGGCAGATGCCCGCCTCGTTGGGCGTGCAGGGGCCGGGGGAGAGCACGATGGCCTCGGGATTCAGCGCCAGCGCCTCTTCGGGCGTGAGCGCGTCATTGCGCTTCACCAGGCAGTCCGCGCCGAGATCGCCCAAGAACTGCACCAGGTTGAAGGTGAAGCTGTCGTAATTGTCGATAAGCAGGATCATGGCTTGTTACTCCGGCGCGGCGACATAGCGCACCGCATCCTCCGCGGCGCGGAACAACGCCCGCGCCTTTTGCACACTCTCGGCATACTCGGCCTCGGCATCGGAGTCGGCCACCACGCCGACACCGGCCTGCACATACATCTTGCCGTCCTTCAGCACCGCCGTGCGCAGGCCGATGCAGGTGTCCATCGTGCCATTGGCGGCAAAATAGCCGATGCACCCAGCATACAGGCCACGGCGGGAAGGTTCCAGCTCCTCGATGATCTCCATCGCCCGCACCTTCGGCGCGCCGGAGAGCGTGCCCGCCGGAAACCCCGCGACCAGCGCGTCCAGCGCGTCGAGGTCAGAACGCAGCTTGCCCTCCACGGTCGAGGAGATGTGCATCACATGCGAGAAGCGCTCAATGACGAAGCTCTCCACCACGCGCACCGAGCCGATCTCGGCCACGCGGCCGACATCGTTGCGCCCGAGGTCGAGCAGCATCAGGTGCTCGGCCCGCTCCTTCGGGTCGGCCAGCAGCTCGGCCTCCAGCGCCAGGTCCTCCGCCCTGTCGGCGCCACGGCGGCGCGTGCCCGCCAGCGGGCGGATCGTCACCTTGCCGTCGCGGTAGCGGACCAGAATTTCCGGGCTGGAGCCGACGGCGCAGAAATTCCCGAAATCCAGGAAGAACAGGAACGGCGCCGGGTTGATGCGGCGCAGGCTGCGGTACAGCGCGAAGGGCGGCAGAGAGAACTTCGCCTCGAAGCGCTGGCTGGGGACGATCTGGAACGCATCGCCCGCGCGGATGTAGTTCTTCGCCGTCTCGACGACGCCGAGGAACTCCTCCTTCTCCATGTTGGAGGTCTGTTCCAGCGGCTCCAGCAGCCGGCCCGTGAGCTGCGGCACCGGGCGCTCCAGCGCCTGGGCCACGTCATTCAGCCGGGCCTCGGCGGCAGCGTATGCCTCGGCGGCGGAGACACCCTCATGCGGATACACCGGGGCGGCCAGCGTTATCTCGTCGGTCACGCCGTCGAAGATGATGAACACGCCCGGCCGGGCCAGAATGCCATCAGGGATGCCGAGCACATCCGGCTTCAGCGCCGGCAGCTCTTCCATCAGCCGCACCATGTCGTAGCCCAGATACCCCAGCAGCCCGCCGGTCATGGGCGGCAGGCCTTCCGGCACGTTCAGTTGCGTCTCGGCGATCAGCGCCCGCAGGTTCTTCAGCGGCGCCTCGCCCACCGGCACGAAGGCGTCCGGGCTGGTCCGCGCGTCGCGGTTCACCAGGGCGACGCCATGCTCGCAGCGCCAGACCAGATCCGGCGCCATGGCGATGACGGAATAGCGCCCGCGCGCCACGCCGCCCTCCACGCTTTCCAGAAGGAAGGAGTAGGGCTGGCCATGCGCCACCTTCAGGAAGGCGGCGACCGGCGTGAGCAGATCGGCGATCCCGTGCCGCCAGACCAGCGCGCCGCGTCCCTGGTCGTAGGCGGCGCGAAAGGTCTCGAAACGGTCTGGCGAAACGGCGTTCATTCTCTATCCAACGTTACTGGTACAGCTGCGAGAGCAGCTTCTGGTTCACATCCACCTTGTCGCGCTGCTGCAGCCCGTCAAGGAAGCTCTCACCGATATCCTCCTGCAAGAGTTTTGTCATGGACTGGGTGAGCTCGGCGTAATCAGTGGGGTCCTGCTCCGGCGTGGGGTCCACCACCTGGCTCAGCGTCGCCACGGTGAAGCCCGCCGCCGTCTGCTGCATCGTCGCCTGGCCCGGCTTCAGGCTGAACAGCACGGAGACGAACTGCGGATCGATGCCCGCCGGCGGCTGGCCGTCGCGGGTGATGGCGGGGCTGGTGGTCACGCTGTAGTGCTTGGCGGCGGCCAGGGCGTCCAGCTTCTGCCCCTGGTCGAGGGCATAAAGCAGGTCGGCGGCCTTCTGCTCGGCCTCGCGGGTCTGCTGGTCGGCGGTCCAGGCCGCCAGCACCTTGGCCCGCATTTGCGCGAAGGGCGCCAGCGCCGGGGGGATCACGGAGTCGACGGTGAAGGCGAAATAGCTGCCATCCGGCCCGTTGGTGAGCTGCGCCGGGTCGCCCTGATGCGCCGCGAACACCGCCTGCACCACCGCCGCCTTCAGATCATCCCCGCCCGGAATCGGGGCCGGGATGCCATCAGGCGCGTTGCCATTGGCATCCATCGTGCCTTCCAGCGCGGTCAGGCCGAGATTGCCCGGGAGCTGGTCGAGCGGCGTCTGCCCAGCGAGCGCGTCCTGCAACCCGTCCACATCCTGGGCGACATCGGCCTGCGCCTTCTGCAACTGCAATTGCTGGGTGACCTGCGCCCGCAGCGCGGCCTCATCGGGCCCGCCCTGCCCGGCTTGCGTCACCTTGAACACGTACATGCCCGTATCGCCCGCGATCGGCCCGACCACCTTGCCAGGTGCTGCGGCAAACACTGCCGCGGCGAGGCCGGGGTTGGGGATCTGCGTCTGCGTCGCGCTGTCGAGCGCGATGGCGCTGGCGCCGAAGGTCTTGGCCATGGCCTGGATCTTGTCCCAGCTGGCGCCTTTCTTCCACGCCGCCTCAAGGCGCGAGGAGCTGGCGAGGTCGCCCACCGAGAGCACCTGCACGCTGCGCACCGGCACGCTGGGCGCGGAACCTGCGGCGCGGGCCAGGGCTGCGTCCACATCGGCCTCGGCCACCTGCTCTTGCGGGGCCAGCAGCGCCGGGGAGAGGATCACCAGCTTGATCTTGCGGTACTCGGGCGCGGTGAACTGGTCCGGATGGTTACGCCAGTAGCGTTGCAGCACGGCATCGGCGGGCGCGGCGGGAACGGGCTGCGCCGCAACGGGGATCTGCACCATGCTGGCGAAGCGCTGCTCCGCCACGGCGGCGAAGATCTGCCGCAGCATCAGGTCCGGCGGCACCACCCCGGCCAGCACCGGGCCGATCAACTGGCGGTTGCTCAGGTCGTCGCGCACATCGGCGATGAACTGGTCCGGCGAGCTGTTGTTCTGCTGCAGCACCTGGGCGAACTTCGCCTTGTCGAACACCCCGTTGGTCTGGAATTGCGGAATATTGTCCAGCATCTGGCGGATCGCCGCATCCGGCACGGCGAGGCCGAGGTGCCCCGCCTCCTGCTCCAGCACCTGCTTGCGCAGCACCTGCGCCAAAGCCTGCCCAGCCAGCTGCTGGCGCATGGCCTGGTCCGGCTGGGCCTGCCCGGACTGTTCCGCCTGGGTCAGCGCGGCCTGATACGCCGCCTGCACCGCCGTGATGTCCACCGGCTTGCCGGCGACATGCGCGATGGAGGTGCCTCCCCCCGCCAGCGTGAACACGTTGGAGATGCCCCAAAGCACGAAGACGGCGACAAGGAGGCCGATAAGCCCCCGCGCCACCCAGTTGCTCATAATTTTACGGACCCAGACCAGCATCGGCTCTCTTTACCCAAAACCGCCGCCTCTATAGCTAGACCCCAGGAACTGGGCAAATATACGGATGCAACGAGCGACGGAATGCGCGCGGCAACAGAAAGATTGAACATGGGAACTCACGACATGCGGCCACTGATTGCTGGAAACTGGAAGATGCATGGCCGCCTGGCGGATGTGCAGGGCTTTGCCCAGGCGGTCCGCGCCGCCGCCCGGCATACCGACCTGCTGATCTGCCCGCCCTTCACCCTCATCGACCGCTTCGCCACGGCGCTGGCGGGCTCCGGTATCGCTGTTGGCGGGCAGGATTGCCACCCCGCCCCCGAGGGCGCGTTTACCGGCGATGTCTCCGCGCCGATGCTGGCCGAAGCCGGTGCCAGCTATGTCATCCTTGGCCATTCCGAGCGCCGGTACTGCCATGGCGAGACCAATGCCCGTGTCGCCGGGAAGGCGGAGGCGGCGATGTTCGCCGGGCTGACCCCGATCGTCTGCATCGGCGAGACCGAGGCGCAGCGCGACGCCGGCGAAGCCGAGCATGTGGTGCGCCAGCAGCTTATGCACAGCCTGCCCGAGGGCTTTTCCGGGATCATCGCCTATGAGCCGGTCTGGGCCATCGGCACCGGCCGCACGCCCACCGAGGCGGACGTGGCAGCCATGCACGCCGCCATCCGCGCCGTGCTGGCGGAAAAGCTGGGCGAGCCCGGCAAGGCGCTGAAAATCCTCTATGGCGGCTCGGTGAAGCCGGGCAATGCCGCCAGCCTGCTGGCCCTGCCGGAGGTGGACGGCGCGCTGGTGGGCGGCGCCAGCCTGAAGGCCGAGGACCTGCTGGCCATCGCCGCCGCGGCCCCGCGCGGCTGAACCAGCCGCGCGGCTTTTTTAATCAAAGAGACGGATTCACGGTTCGGCTCTGGCGCGGTTGAATAATCGGCCCGCGCGCTCTAGAAGCCGCGAAACCTTTTTCACCCAGGCCCGTAAATGATCAAAGTTCTCCTCGTTCTGCACGTATTCGTCACCATCGCGCTTATCGGCGTGGTGCTGATCCAGCGCAGCGAGGGCGGCGGGCTGGGCCTGGGCGGCGGCCAGGGCATGGGCAGCTTCATGAGCGGGCGCGGCACCGCCAACCTGCTCACCCGCACCACGGCCATTCTGGGCACGCTGTTCTTCGTGAACTCCCTGGCGCTGGCCATCCTGTACAAGAGCAGCACGGCCAACAGCAACGCCGCCATCCTCAACGTCCCGGCGCAGAGCACCCCGGCCGTGCCCGCCCCCGCCGCTCCGGCGGTTCCGGCGCCCGCGCCGCTACCCAGCTCGCTGCCGCAAACCCCGGCTGACGCGCTGCCCCCGCCCGCCCCGGCGGCCCCGGCTCCGGGCAGCGCGCAGTAAGCGCGCTCCCCCCCTCCCGTTTTCTCAACGACTCGTGTAAGGTTGGATTCCATGACGCGGTTTGTTTTCATCACCGGCGGCGTGGTGTCTTCGCTCGGCAAGGGCATCGCCTCGGCGGCTCTCGGCGCGCTGCTCCAGGCGCGCGGCTATTCCGTGCGGCTTCGCAAGCTGGACCCCTATCTCAACGTCGATCCGGGCACGATGAGCCCGTATCAGCACGGCGAAGTGTTCGTCACCGATGACGGGGCCGAGACCGACCTCGACCTCGGCCATTACGAGCGCTTTACCGGCGTGGCGGCGACCAAGGCGGACAATGCCACCACCGGGCGCATCTACTCTGAGGTGATCGCCAAGGAACGCCGGGGCGACTATCTCGGCGCCACCGTGCAGGTGATCCCGCACATCACCGACGCGATCAAGGACGTGATCGTGGGCCAGACCTCCGAGTTCGACTTCGTGCTGGTCGAGATCGGCGGCACGGTCGGCGACATCGAGAGCCTGCCCTTCCTGGAGGCCATCCGCCAGCTCGGCAACGAGCTGACGCCCGAGCGCGCGATGTTCGTGCACCTCACGCTGGTGCCCTACATCCCCTCCGCCGGGGAGCTGAAGACCAAGCCGACGCAGCATTCGGTGAAAGAGCTGCAGAATGTCGGCATCCAGCCGCATATGCTGATCTGCCGCTGCGACCGGCAAATCCCCGAGAATGAGCGGCGCAAGATCGCCAGCTTCTGCAACGTGCGGACCGAGGCCGTGGTCCCGGCGCTGGACATCGACACCATCTACGCCGTGCCCATCTCCTACCACGAGGCGGGGATGGACCGCGAAGTGCTGCGCCATTTCGGCCTGAACTTCGAGGTTGAGCCGAACCTCTCCCACTGGCAGCGCATCGTCGATACCGTGCGCCACCCCGAGGGCGAGGTGCGCATCGCCGTGGTCGGCAAGTATATCAACCTGCTGGACAGCTATAAATCCCTGGCCGAGGCGCTGGCCCATGGCGGCATCGCCAACAAGGTGAAGGTGCAGCTGGAGTGGGTCGACTCCGAGATCTTCGAGCAGCCGGACACGATCGAGCAGCTTGAGGGCGTGCATGGCATCCTCGTGCCTGGCGGCTTCGGCGAGCGCGGCGCGATGGGCAAGGTCGAGGCCGTGCGCTTCGCCCGCGAGCACAACGTGCCGTTCCTCGGCATCTGCTTTGGCATGCAGATGGCGGTGATTGAGGCCGCGCGGAACCTGGCCGGGATGAAGGAGGCTTCCTCCACCGAGTTCGGCCCGTGCGAGGTCCCCATTGTCGGCCTGCTCACCGAATGGGCCCGTGGCAACGAGATCGAACGCCGCCGCGAGGGCGGGGATATGGGCGGCACCATGCGCGTCGGCGCCTTCCCCGCGGCACTGGCGGCGGATTCGCTGGTGCGCGAGGTGTATGACGGCGCGGCGAAGATCTCCGAACGCCACCGCCACCGCTACGAGGTGAACATCCACTACCGCGAGCAGCTGGAAGCCACCGGGCTGCGCTTCTCGGGCCTCTCGCCCGATGGCGTGCTGCCGGAAATCGTCGAGTACCCGGACCACCCCTGGTTCATCGGCGTGCAGTACCACCCGGAGCTGAAGTCCAAGCCGTTCGACCCGCACCCGCTATTCAAGGGTTTCATCGCCGCGGCGGTGAAGCAGTCCCGGCTGGTGTAATTCAACCTTTGCGGGTGAATTACAAAAGTTCGATCGGGTAAGTTGCACTGACCTTTGACCCCGGATAGGCTGTAACCTGACAGTCATCGTCTGGGGTTTTGGGCTCGAAGTGGCGCAATGAGTGATAATCCGGTATTTGTCTTCTCCCCGCATCGGGCCGGGTCAACCTTGCTGGAGCGCGTGCTTAACTGCCATCCTGGCCTCGTCATCTGGGGCGAGCATGGCGGCCTCCTCAACAGCTTCGCCGAAATGGACGAGCTATCCAATCGTTTCGGACCGCTGACGGCGCCGTTGGACGAGCGTAGGCTGGGCGAATTCATCCGCGGCCAGAACCCCATCGATTTCAGCCCCTGGCGCACGCCTGTTTCCAGCGATGGCCTGCGCGCCGCCATGCGGGACTGGATCATCCGCACCTTCCGCACCGGGCTCGCGCCCGAGCAGCGCTGGGGTACGAAGGAAATCCGCTATGGCGGCGAGACGATCACCCGGTTCCTGCAGGAATTGTTCCCGGCCTGCCAGTTCCTGGTCCTCCGCCAGGACCTGACGGAGCTCTGCATCTCCAACATTCTCGCCCCGTGGTCGGTGGATGATCTCCGCTCCCTCGGCACCTTCAGCGACGCGGCGGAGGCCGAGGCCGTGGTGGCGGATTGCGCCTATGCCCTGGCGGCGGTGGACTGGCGGCTTCAGCAGACGCTCGATGTCGCCAGCAGCGCGGCGATGTGCGTCCGCTCGGAATACACTCCGAGCATGACGGACGGCATCTTCGCGTTTCTCAACCTGCCGCAGACACAGGCGATACGCGACACCATCGCCGAAGTGCTGGGGCGTAGAGTCGGGCAGACGGACAAGGACCAGAATATCGGCGCGCTGAACCGCGATTCGATCCGGCAATGGGCGGAGACGCACATCCCCGCCGCGCAACACGAGATCGCCGAGAACGGGCTGGACCGCATGCGCCTCATGGGCCAGGCCAGCCGGGGCAAATATTGCTTTGTCGCTGGCGACCACGCCATGCGCGGCACCGGCCGCACCAGCATGGGCTGGGCCCTGTAGCCGCCTACCAGATCAGCCCGGGCAGAATCGCCGTTGGGCTGAGCTGGTGCGCCGCCGCTTCGGCGGACGCGTTCTCCGGGTGCAAAGCGTGGATGCCCGAGAGCACCCAGCACGAATCGATCCCCGCCGCCGTGGCGCCCGCGATATCGGTGCGCAGCGAGTCACCCACCGCCAGCGTGCGCCCGCGCGCCGTGCCCAGCATCGCCAAAGTGGGCGTATAGATCGCCGGGTCCGGCTTGCCGCGCTGGATCACGCGCCCGCCCTCGGCCTTGTACAGCTCGGCCAGCAGCCCGGCACAGATGATGCGCTGCCCGCCGCGCACCACCTCGTAATCCGGATTGGCGCAGACCATGGGGATGCCCGCCTTCAGCCCAGCTTCCAGCACCGGCCGGTACAGCTCCGGGTCCTGCGGCCCGAGAACATCATCCGGCCCGGTGTTGAGGATGAAATCCGCCGCCGCCGGATCGCCTGCTTCCTCGTAGGGCAGCGTGTCGAACACGTCGCGGTCACGCGGCGGGCCCAGGTGATACAGCCGCCGGCCCAATGTTGCCGCCTCATCCGTGCGGTCGCGCAGCATCAGGTGCACCGCCTCGCCGCTGGACATGATGCCGTGATACAGTTCCGGCACAATGCCCATATTGGCCAGCATGGCGGCGATGCCGGAGGGGCGGCGCGGGGCGTTGGAGAGGAACACCACGGGCTTGCCCGCCGCACGCAGCCTGGCCAGGCAGTCCAGCACGCCAGGATAGGGGGTGACGCCGTCATGCACCACGCCCCAGAGATCGACGATGAAGCCGTCGTATTGCTGCGCCAGTTCGCCGAATCCGCTCATGTCCCCGCCCCCACAGCCTGCGCCACATTGGCGAAGCCCAGAGTCCGCAGTAGCACGGCAAGGCCGGTCTTCAGCTTCGGCAGCAGGGCCGGGCCCTGATAGGCGAAGCCGGTGTAAAGCTGCACCAGCGAGGCCCCCGCCAGGATTTTCGCCAGCGCGTCCTCGGGCGCGGAGATGCCGCCCGCGCCGATGAACATCAGCCTGCCGCCCGCCAGCTTGTAGGCCCGCGCCAGCATGGCGGTGGAGGGCGCGAAGAGCGGCGCGCCGGAAAGCCCGCCTGTCTCGCCCCTGAACGGGCTTTTCAGCGTAGCCGGGCGGGCGATGGTGGTGTTGGAGATGATCAGCCCGGTGACGCCGTGCTGCACAGCCACCGAGATCACCGCCTCCAGCCCGTCCTCGGAGAGGTCCGGGGCGATCTTCACGAAGACCGGCTTGGGCGAGGAAATGCCGGAGAGGATGGCGGCCAAACGCTGCTCGGACTGCAGATCCCGCAGCCCCGGCGTGTTGGGCGAGGAGATGTTGATGGTGATGTAGTCGGCATGCGGGGAGACCGCGTTCACCAGCGTCGGGTAGTCGCGCTCGGGGTCCGCGCCTTCCTTGTTGATGCCGACATTGGCGCCCAGCACCACGCGGCGCCGGTCCACACGCTCGAGGTTCTCCAGGAACACGTCCAGGCCCTCATTATTAAAGCCCATGCGGTTGATCACCGCCTTGTCCTCGGTCAAGCGGAACAGGCGCGGCTTGGGGTTGCCCGGCTGCGGGCGGAGCGTGACGGTCCCGGCCTCGACGAAGCCGAACCCCAGCCGGCCAAGCCCGTTCACGGCGGCGGCGTTCTTGTCGAACCCGGCGGCGAGGCCGATGGGGTTCTTCAGCGTGCGGCCGAAAGCCTGCGTCTCCAGAATCGGGTCGTCCGGCGTGGTGTCCGCCCCCGCGAGGCCCAGGCGCAGCGCCGTGAGGGAGAGGTCATGCGCGGTTTCCGGGTCCAGCCGGCGCATCAGCGGCATCAGCAGAGAGGGCGGGAGCATGCGGCTTACTTCACGTAAACGAGGATGACGGGCGCCTGCCCCCCGGTGCGGGCGGCAAGGGTGACACGCTCCGCCGCCACGCCGTCGGCGGTGATCGAGCGCGCCACGGCGCCGGCCAGCGGGGCGAGGCTTTGCAGCGCCACGGCATCGGCATCAGGCGCTGCACCCTGCGGCGCCTGGGCCGTTACCTCGAACGCGGCCTGTGGCTTGATCGCCAGCGCCTGGTCCACCGCACTCTTCAGCGGTGCTGCGAAATCCTGCGTGCCGGGCTGGATGGTCACCAGCGGGATCCGCCCGGCAAAGGCATCCGCGGCGGAGATGCTGCCAGCCTCCGGCGCAACCGGCTTCGGCGCCAGGGTTTCCCGCCCCGGCAGGGAGCAGGCGGCGAGAGCGAAAACAGCCAGAAGGGCAAGGGCGCGCATAGCTCAGGTGTACCCATGTGCGGCTTGCGCGGCAACAGGGGCGAGGCCATGCTGCGCGGCGAGAAAACGAGAGGGGTAGACTATGCTCGACATGATCATCCGCGGGGCCACCCTGCCGGACGGCCGCGCCAACATCGATATCGGCATCCAGGACGGCAAAATCACCGCCGTCGAGCCGAACCTGACGGCGGAGGCCGGGGAGGTTATCGACGCCACCGGGCGGCTGGTCACCCCGCCCTTCGCCGATGCGCATGTGCATATGGACTCCACCCTCTCCCTCGGCCTGCCGCGCCTGAACGAATCCGGCACGCTGCTGGAGGGCATCGCCCTGTGGGGCGAGTTGAAGCCGCATCTCACCGTGGAGGCGATCTACGAACGGGCGAAGAAGCTCTGCCTGTGGTCGATCGCGCGCGGCACGCTGGCCATCCGCTCCCATGTCGATATCTGCGACGACCGGCTGCTGGCGGTGGAGGCGCTGACGAGGCTGCGCCGCGACATGCGCCCATACCTGGACATTCAGCTCGTCGCCTTCCCACAAGACGGCTACCTGCGCTACCCGAATTCCGCGGCCAATCTGCAACGCGCGCTGGACATGGGCGTGGACGTAATCGGCGGCATCCCTCATTTCGAGCGCACGATGGAAGAGGGCGCGGAAAGCGTGAAGACGCTGATGCGCATTGCCGCCGAGCGCGGCACTCGCGTGGACATGCATTGCGACGAAACCGACGACCCGCGCTCCCGCCATATCGAAACCCTGGCGGCGGAGACCGTGCGGCACGGCATGCAGGGGCGCGTCGCGGGGTCGCATCTCACCTCCATGCATTCCATGGATAATTACTACGTCAGCAAGCTGATCCCGCTGATCGCCGAGGCCGGGGTGGGCGCCATCGCCAACCCGCTCATCAACATCACCCTGCAAGGGCGACACGACACCTACCCCAAGCGCCGCGGCATGACGCGGGTTAAGGAGCTGATGGCGGCGGGCGTGCCGGTCGCCTTCGGGCATGATTGCGTGATGGATCCGTGGTACTCGTTCGGCAGCCACAACATGCTGGAGGTGGCGAGCATGGGGCTGCATGTCGGCCAGCTGACCTCGGTGAAGGAGGTCAATGCCTGCTTCACTGCCGTCACCGAGACGCCCGCGAAAATCCTGGGCTTGCAGAATTACGGCATCGTGCCTGGGTGCAACGCCGATCTCGTGGTGCTGCAGGCGGCGGATGCGTTCGAGGCGATCCGTATTTCCGCCGAGCGTCTCTATGTCATCCGGCGCGGCAAGGTCATCGCCCAGGCGGCCCCGCGTGAGAGCCGGGTGCGCATCGAGGACGCGGAAATTGCCGTTGATTTCACACGCGCGAATTTGGGGTGAGCATGAAAACAATTCTGGTAACCGGCGCCACCGCCGGGTTCGGTGCGGCCTTCGCCCGGCGTTTTGTCCGGGACGGCCACCGCGTCATCGCCACCGGGCGGCGCGTGGAGCGGCTGGAAGCGCTGGCCAAGGAGCTGGGCGAAAACCTGCTCCCCGCGCCGCTGGATGTAACCGATGCCAATTCCGTCGCCGGGTTCCTGGACACCCTGCCGGAAGCTTGGCGGCGCATCGACGTGCTGGTGAACAATGCCGGTCTCGCCCTTGGCCTCTCCCCCGCCTGGGAGGCCGACCTCGCCGACTGGGACAGGATGATCGCCACCAACATCTCCGGCCTCGTGCACATGACCCGCGCCATATTGCCCGGCATGGTCGAGCGCGATGACGGCGTGATCCTGAACCTCGGCTCCGTGGCGGGCGAGTACCCCTATCCCGGCGGCCATGTGTATGGCGGCACCAAGGCCTTCGTGCGCCAGTTCTCGCTCAACCTGCGCGCGGATCTCGTCGGCAAGAACATCCGCGTCACCGATATCGAGCCCGGCATGGTTGGCGGCTCGGAATTCTCCCAGGTGCGCTTCCATGGCGACGAAGCGAAGGCCGCCGCCGTGTATGCCGGGATCACGCCGCTGAACCCGGATGACATTGCCGAAGCCGCATCCTGGATCGTCTCCCTGCCGAAGCACATGAACATCAACCGGATAGAAATGATGCCCACCTGCCAAGCCAGCGGGCCGTTTGCGGTGAAGCGCGACTAGACAACCAGCGCGTGTATTATTAACCTGCTTGTAACTTTTACGGGCAGGTCATGGCAATCGCGCGGGTCAACAGCTTCGCCTTCGCCGGCATCGAGGCACAGCGTGTCGAGGTGCAGGTGCAGATCAGCGCCGGGCTACCCGGCTTCCTCATGGTCGGGCTGCCGGACAAGGCCGTGGGCGAGGCGCGGGAGCGGGTGCGCGCCGCCCTCACCGCCATGGGGCTGTCGCTGCCGCCGAAGCGCGTGCTGATCAACCTCGCCCCCGCCGACATGCTGAAGGAGGGCAGCCATTTCGACCTTCCGGTGGCGCTGGCCGTGCTCGCCGCCATGGATGTGCTGCCCGCCGAGGAGCTGGCGCAATTCGCGGCGCTGGGCGAGCTTTCGCTCGATGGCCGGATCAACCCGGTGGCCGGGGTGCTGCCCGCCGCCATCGCCGCCGCTCAGCGCGGCTGGGGGCTGATCTGCCCGGAGGCCCAGGGCGCCGAGGCCGGATGGGCCGGGGAGATCGAGGCGCTCGCAGCACCCGACCTGCTCAGCCTGATCAACCATTTCCGCGGTACCCAGCTCATGCCCGCCCCGCCTCCGGGTGAACTTGGCGGCGGCGCGAAAACGCTCGACCTAGCCGATGTGCGCGGCATGGAAACCGCCCGGCGGGCGTTGGAGGTGGCGGCGGCAGGCGGGCATAATCTGCTAATATTAATACCTTAAAGACCTACATTCGACGAGTGAAAACTCAATACCCTATTGGACGCGCTACCAAAAGTTAGTCTGGTAGACGGCACGGCACTTGGTGTGCTTCGCCCACTTGCTCAGCAAAACAACCGCATAGTATGTGTGAGACTGGCTAAAAACACTGCCGAAGGGCCCCATCAATTGCAGAGCCAACGATGACACTCGGACCTACTCCGCCCAACATTATCCCGGCAGATAAATTGCTTGTTGAACCTCTTTTGTACAGCAGCCCAGCCTATCCACTTCGACACGTGGAATGGTTGAGAATCGAGTACATAAATTGGTCAGAAACCTTGGTCGGGACAGCGATCGGATTGATATTGGCAACGATTGCCCCCATAGCTCTCCAATTCTTATCGTCCGGCTCACTCCCAGCTGGGACATTTAAGATGCTGGGACTAGAGGCACTAGTATTGTTAGTGTTTTGGATATGGGGCTGGCTAAAGGATACAAAGAGACGCGACACTATCCGCAAAATTTCCAATTTCTTTGATGAAACTGAGTCATAGCCGATGGCCCTAAATACCACCCCTGTCGACCCGAACGATCCCGAAGACTATATCCCGTATGGTCAAATGGACCTCTGCGGAAACACCCTTGAAAACATTCGATATATCGTGGAATTAAAAGGGGTACATCCCGTCCTAATTGGCAAAGGAAAATTTCCGTATATCTGGCTTAGTACTGCCGCTTCTCCCGACTTCTCAAGGTGGAGTTCTCTCGTTGTGCGTAGTACAGCGGTTCATCCTGCCGCAAGAGTTACTAAAACTGGTCAAGCGAGTATGATGGTTTCCCTCTATGGCAAGGAGGTACTTAGCATCTCCGATTTCCAAAATGACTCTGTAAAGATCAACTCAATCGACCTTAGGCCGATCGGGCTAAATATCTTTGGATCAGCAACTGAGCTTCAGGCTGGCGGGAATACCTTTTCTGGCAACAGAATGAGGGGGGGGCGCGCATTTCTTGCCCTGGGTTAGGATACCAACAGAGGACTGCTTGATCTCCCGTCTCTAGTGTTCTGGACGCAACACTTCGTTCCCGTGGCATCAATGGCCGATAGCGGTAGTACAGCAAATCCAGGAGAACTACCCGTCGGCACGCGCACTGTGGCTATTGATCGCAAGCGCCGCGAGCAGGGCAACACTCACAACACCCTTGGGGCACATGCTACGCCCCCCCTACTGGCTGACGCCCAGCGGCTGGCCATTTGGCGAGACCACCACGTTATTGCCGCCGCCAAACGGCACCACGACACCCATAGGCGTTCCCTCAGGGGACGCGGCGATTTGCGGCTGCTGGTAGCTCGGCTGGGCTGTCTCAGGTCGTTGGTATGCAGGCACGGAGGGCGGGGCGTACGTTGTGGACATGGAATGGCATATTTGCCAGGACTGAGCGCAATACGCGAATGCAGAAGGCGCAGTTGCGAGCGCCCCTAACAGAATCACAGCTGTTGATGCTGCCGCAAAACGAATCATTAGCGCCTCTCTGTACTATTCCTGGTTGAAAACCTAGTTTGGTGTGAGTCGCCTGTCTACTGCCCCGGCCCGTGCTGCAGGTGCTCGATGACGCACCCGGTCATTCGCCAGACGCCCCCCGGCCACCCCACCCGGTACCCTTGGCCTGTCCAGCAGAACCCCGAAGATTCCCTGAGCGTTCCGTCACATGCAGCGCCCGGCGATGACGATAACAAAGAACAACCTTTAGCCCGATTTGGGAATGACTTTTGAGGGGCACCCGGTGGTCCGTTCTTGGCTCTGGTAGAATCTGGCTCACGTCACGCGGAATCAATCGACGATCTTGATGACGCGCAACGCGACACGTTCAGCAAACGCATAGCAGACGACAGGTAATCGCATGCACTCGCTGAATTACAGCGCGGTGTGCTGTCGAGGTCATGCTTTCCGATGTCCCAATAGACCTTGCCCCAGTGACTCATTCAGGAACGCCTCGATAATGTGCCACACGAGTGGCATTGACATTTTGGAACACGATGTGCCACAACATTAATAGACTTCAACGGCACATTGGGAGACACGATGCATATTGGATATGCGCGCACATCGACAACGGAGCAGGAGGCGGGCCTGGAGGCCCAGCGGCGCGACTTAACGGCGGCTGGATGCGACCGCGTGTTCAGCGAACAGATCAGCGCAACGGCCACCACACGGCCACAGATGGAGGCGGCGCTCGACTTCGTGCGTGAGGGCGATGTCTTCGTCGTCACCAAGCCGGACCGCTTAGCGCGCTCTGTGGCCGACTTGCTGGCCATCGAGGCGCGGCTGCGGGGTAAGCAGGTGGCTCTCCGGGTGCTGTCGATGGGCGGCACCGAGTTGAACACGCAGAGCCCCACCGGGCGGCTGATGCTGACCATGCTGGGCGCGGTGGCCGAGTTCGAGCGCGCTCTGATGCTGGAGAGGCAACGGGAAGGAATCGCCAAGGCCAAGGGCGAGGGCAAGTACAAAGGCCGCGCTCCGACGGCACTGGCCCAGGCCGACGAGGTTCGGGCGCTTCATGCGGCTGGAGTGGGGCCGGTGGAGATCACGAAGCGCCTGAAGGTGAGCCGCTCGTCCGTCCACCGGATTCTCAAAGGGAGCCGGACGGCTGAACGAATGCCATAATCCTATTTTGCAAGTAGAGATATCTTGCTTCTAACGGCGACCAAGTGAAGACATAAAATTACAGCACTAAGAGCGGCTTGACGAACCTTGTAGAACCCGAGTGGGTCGAATGGTTCGACACAACAGACCTTGAGGCGGCAGTGAGCCTTACAGCTGCCCTAAGGCCTCTTGAAATCGGTCCCTCGTGGTCTGAATTTGTGTCGGTTCTTTCTTGACTGCTGATGCCCGGAAGAATCAACCACAAAAGGGGAGCGATCAGACGATGCGTCGAGCGCTTGTGCTGGAATTTGCCCAGTCCAGAGGCCTGCCCTTTGCGACCGCTGCGACGGCTCTCGCGATCTTCATTCTCGACGCGCTCACCCCGCAGGATATCACGTTTGCGATGCTTTATGTCGCGGTCGTGCTGATGGCCTCCAGCTTTTGCAAGCCGGGCGAGGTTTGGCTCGTCGTCCTGGGATGCGTGGGACTGACGGTTTTGAACTACGCGATAATATCGCCGCCGGCCGCCGCGCCGCAAATCGTGGGGCTCTCCAACATGGTCCTGGCCGTCATGGCGATGGCGCTGACCGCTTTCCTCGCCGTGCGCTATCAGGCGGCGGTGGAGGCGGTGCGCGAGCAGGCCAAGCTCCTCGATCTGACGCATGACTGTATCATCGAGGGCGACATGAACAACGTGATCTCCTACTGGAACCGCAGCGCCGAGGCTTTGTTTGGATGGACCGCGGCCGAGGCCGTCGGCAAGATTTCCTACCAGCTCCTGAGCGCCACCTTCCCGATACCGCTTGACGCCGTCATGACCGAGCTTCTGAGCACGGATCGGTGGGAGGGCGACGTCGTCCGCCGGAAGCGCGACGGAACGTCGGTCATCCAGGCCTGACGCTGGTCGTTGAAGCGCGACGAGCGCGGCCAGCCTGTCGGGATCGTGGAAACCAGCAACGACATCACCGCGCGCCGGCAAGCCCAGGAGGCGCTGCGGGACACGCAGGAGGATCTTGCGCGTGTCAATCGCGTGATGCTGCTGAGCGAGCTGACCTCATCGATCGCCCACGAGGTCAAACAGCCGCTCTCGGCGATCTCCACGAGCGTCGGCGCCGCGACGCGCTGGCTCATCACGGTGCCGCCCCATCTCGACGAGGCCAACGCGGCGCTGGGGAGGATTGCCAGAGACTGCCAGCGCGCCAGCGAGATCATCAGCCGCGTGAGCGCGCTCGCTAAGAAAGAGGTACCGCACAAGGACCAGCTGGACATCAACGCGACCATTCGCGAGGTCATCGCCATGACTGATGACGTCTTGCAGAGGAATCACGTCGTCTTGCGAACCGGCCTGTTGTCCGGCCTGCCGGTGGTGACCGCCGACCGGGTGCAGGTCCAGCAGGTGATCCTCAACCTGATCACCAACGCCGTCGAGGCGATGAAGGGAGAGGCCGAAGACCGGCGTGAGCTGACCGTGAATTCCGGCTGGGACGACGAGACCGACCTGTTCGTCGAAGTGAAGGATTCCGGCACCGGGCTCGACCCGGCTCATATCGACCAGCTGTTCGAGTCCTTCCATACCACCAAGTCCGGCGGCATGGGCCTGGGACTGGCGATCAGCCGCTCGATCGTCAAGGCCCATGACGGCCGGATTTGGGCGGCACCGAACCAGCCCTGCGGCGCCGTCTTCCGCTTTACCCTGCCGGTCCGGAAGGTGTCCTCCGCAGCGTAGCGCTCCCCCTCGATGTCGGGACCGAGCTGGCGTGTCCTGAGACCCGCGTGATGACCACGAACAGCCTCAGCGATGCGCAGCGGTTCTGCTGTGAGCAGCGCGGTGCGGACTGGGCTGTGACCGCTAGGTGAGGCTGTACGGCCAGGGGGAGGCTTTGCGTCTCCTCGGCGAGGGCATGCAGATAACGACTACCACGAGACTCTATGTAGCTGTGGGGAGGTCTATAAGACGTCTGCATGTATCCCCTACAGTATTGATTATCTATAATCATTTACCGCTCAGGGTAGACCAGCAGGGACTGAATGACTGACTTACAGAATCTTAGAGACACTCTTAAGGGCAATCTTAGGGAGCCTCACGTAACCAGCGGAGATTCCAGAAGTCTGGCTCTGCGACTACAGCAAGCCGAATTCCTAATGCTGGTCTCCACGCCCCGTGACGCCGCCGCCAAGGCGCTCGTCGAGCATCTGACCGCCGCTGTGGCCGCCCAAGAGCAGCGCCTCAGACCCCGTGGCCCGAAGGAGCGGCAGCACCTCGAGGACGCGGTGGCGGCTGTCGTCGGGGGCGTGCTGAAGGCCGCGCTGAGGCGGGGCAACATGGTCTTCCGGAGCCGCAGCGAGGACGCCTACAGCGGCGGCGTCGGGTATTCAGCGGCGATGGCCGCACTCAATGGGCTGATCGCTCTCGGCTACCTCCGGCATCACCCAGGCCTGCGATACGAGCATGATGACGGGTTCAGCGAGAACCCAGGCTGGACAGGCTTGGCGAGCCGGTACGAAGCCACGGCGGCGCTCGCAGGTCTGGCAGCGTCCTACGGCATCACCACCGAGACGGTGAAGGGCGCATTTACCACCCGCTTCCCGGCCAAGGCTGAGGTCATCAAGACGCCCGTCGAGCTGAAGCAGTTCAAGACCGGCAGATCGAAGACGGGCGGCGGCCGGTCCATCCGTGTTCCTCGAGGCGACGAGACGTACAAACAGCTCACGGCGGAGGTGAAGCTGGCGAACCGGCTGCTTGCCGCTCCATCGTGGTCCAACTGCAGACCGCCATCGCTGCGCCGTACCTTCCGGGGCGACTGGAGCTTCGGAGGGCGCTGGACAGTCCCTGGCGACTCTCCTGTGCAGATGATGTCTGGGGACGAGCGGCTCGACATCCTGATCGCCGGCCAGCCGGTCTGTGAGCTGGATGCGAGGGGCTCGCAGCTCTCCATCGTCGCGGCGCTGGCCGGTGTGGCGGAACTGCCGGGCGACCCTTACCAGCTCGGGCCGCTGTCTGCCTTCGACCGTGAGGTGGTCAAAGCGGCGGCGACTGTCACGCTTGGCAGCGGCAAGCTGCGGCGGACGTG
>NZ_JBKQJR010000145.1:0-28355 GCF_052326845.1 Acidocella sp.
TTGGTCAGCGCCCGCTTCAGCGCCAGCGGCCGGGCGCGCACCGTCCAATGCGGCGGCCCCTCATATGCCAGGCGTGACGCCGCCTCGGGCCGCGCATCGCCCGCCTCGTCCAGCAAGGTCCGCAGCAGTTCCGCCATGTCCAGCGCCGACACCGCCTCGCCGGTGCGCGCGTCGCGGCCGAACGCCAGGGTGGCGGAGACCATCGCCTCCAACTCCTCCAGGTCCGCCAGCACCTTGCCGCGCTGTTCGTCGTCCTCGATGAACTCGGCGCGCAGCTTCAGCCGGGTGATCGGCGTGCGCAGGTCGTGGCCGATGGCGGTGAGCAGGAAAGTGCGGTCCTCGACGAAGCGCCGCACCCGCGCCGCCATGGTGTTGAACGCGGCAGCGGCGGTGACGATCTCGGATGGCCCCGTCTCTGGCAGCGGCCGCGCGTTGGCGACATCGCGCCCTAAAGCCTCGGCCGCGGCGGCGAGAGTCTTCACCGGCTCCAGCAACTGCCGCACAGCCCAGGTGATCATGAGCGCGCCGAGCACCGTCATCACCATGTACGCGGTGGCGAAGCCGGGCGAGCGCCAGGGGGCCGGCGGCGGCAGCGTGGAGGTGATGGTGAGCCAAGATGTCGGGGGTACCATCGCCGACAAGTCGGGCGGCCCCATGCCGAACAGAGGCGGGTTGCCGCCATTTGGCGGCGGCAAGCCGCCTCCCAGCCCAATGGGGAACGGCAGGTTATCCGGCATGCCGAAGCTGATGATGTAACGCGGCGGGAACCCCTGCATGCGCAGCAGCAGCCCGTGCGGGTGGATGGGAGGTGGGATGCCGTAATCGATGATCGCTGCGCGGATGGCGTTCCGCGCGTCCATCGGCATGGTATAGGTGTTGGCAAGCGGCGGCAGCAAAGAGAGGCTGACCGTGTCGCCCTTGGGTAGCGGCTCCTTGGCCAGCAGGGCGGGGCGGTCTTCCGGCGCGGTGAGGGCAATGTGCCGGTAGATGATGACGGCGCGCGTGGCGAATTCCTGCTCCTCCCCTAGTTGTTGCAGGCGCACCTGATTCACGGTGTGAATCAGCAGCCCGAGCAGCTGGATCAGCGCGAAGCCGGTCAGCAGGATGAGGATCATCCGCCGCGCCAGGCTGTGGGGCAGGGGGAGTAGTTTCAAAGCCGTTCGACGGGAGTGGAAAGCACGTAGCCGCCGCCGCGCACGGTCTTGATCAGCTGGGCGTTGCGTCCGTCATCCTCCAGCTTGCGGCGCAGGCGGGAGACGGCGACATCGATGGCGCGGTCGAACGGCCCGGCTTGGCGGCCGCGCAGCAGGTCGAGCAGCATGTCGCGCGTCAGCACGCGGTTGGGGCGGTCCAGCAGGGCCACCAGCAGGTCGTACTCACCGCCGGTGATGGAGACTTCCACCCCGCTCGGATCGAGCAGGCGGCGGCGCGCGGTCTCCAGCGACCAGCCGGAGAATTTGTAGGTTTTGGCGTGTTCGGGGGCGCGCTCCTCGGAGTCGCCGGTCCGGCGCAGCACGGCGCGGATGCGGGCCAACAGCTCACGCGGGTTGAACGGCTTGGTCACGTAATCGTCAGCGCCCAGCTCCAGCCCTATGATGCGGTCCGTCTCCTCCGCCATGGCGGTAAGCATGATGATCGGCACGTTGGTCTCCGACCGGAACCAGCGGGCGAGGTCCAGCCCGCCCTCGCCGGGGAGCATCAGGTCCAGCACCACCAACTGGTAATGCCCGTTGACGAAGGCCCGGCGCGCCTCCTTGCCGTCGCGCGCGGTGGTCACGCGTAGGCGCTGGCGTTCCAGGAACTTCGCCAGCAGGTCGCGGATTTCACGGTCGTCGTCGACGATGAGAATATGCGGCAGCGTTTCCATGTCTGTTACAATAGCGGTGCTGATGGCTCTTGGGCAGGCCAAGTTGCACTTGGTGACAATTTGCCGTCCGCCGAAAAATAATTCTTGCGCCGCGGGAGTGATGGTCCTACATGCGCGCCCACGCAGCAACGTACGTGCCTCTGCCGGTCTCCGGTTACGCAACGGCGTCAAGCGTTCTGGCAGCACAGCCGGGAGAAATCCTGGAAGTTGGCTGGTTCGTTCGACCGTTTTGTAACCATGCCCGTCGCCTCAACAGGCGGGTATTTTATGAGAAAGGATGAGGGCGATGACTCCCAAAATCGCTTCGTTTCTTGACACCATGCCGGCAACCCCGTGCCTGGTGCTGGACCTTGACCGCGTGGCCGAGAATTACGCCGCGCTGCGCCGCGCTTTGCCGGCCGCGAAGATCTACTACGCGGTGAAGGCGAACCCGGCCGCGCCGATCCTCGACCTGCTCGCCGGGCGCGGCTCCTGCTTCGACGCCGCCTCCCTGCCGGAGATCGAGGCGTGCCTCGCCGCCGGTGCGCCGGCTTCGGCCATCTCCTTCGGCAACACGGTGAAGAAGCCCTCCGCCATCGCCGCCGCGCATAAGCATGGCGTGCCGCTCTATGCCTTCGATTCCATCGAGGAGCTGGAGAAGATCGCCGCGCACGCCCCGGGCGCCAAGGTGTATTGCCGCATTGCCGTGAACAACGAGGGCGCGGAATGGCCGCTCTCGAAGAAATTCGGCACCACGCTGGACCGCGCCAAGGCCCTGATGTTGGCTGCGCCCGGGCTGGGGCTGGTGCCGCATGGGCTGTCCTTCCATGTAGGCAGCCAGCAGACGGGTGCTGCCGCCTATGAGATGGCGATCGCCGAGGTGGCGATGCTGTTCACCGACCTGAAGGCGCAGGGCGTGGAGCTGAAGATGCTGAATCTCGGCGGCGGCTTCCCGATCCGCTACCTGGAGGACGTGCCGGAGACCGATGCGTTCGGCAGCACGATCATGGATGCGATGGTCAAGCATTTCGGCAATGACCTGCCGGAGATGCTGATCGAGCCGGGCCGCTCGATGGTCGGCAATGCGGGCGTGGTGGCCTCCGAGGTGGTGCTGGTGTGCCGCCGCATGGAAGCCGATCCGCGCCGCTGGGTGTACCTGGACATCGGCCGCTATGGCGGGCTTGCCGAAACCGAGGGCGAGGCGATCCGCTACCGGATCACCGCTGGCAACGGACAGATGGGCCCGGTGGTGCTGGCTGGCCCCTCCTGCGACGGCATGGACGTGATCTACGAGAAGACGCCGTATCACCTGCCGCTGTCGCTCAAATCGGGCGACCGCGTGCTCATCCACGACGCCGGCGCATATGTGACAACCTACGCGAGTCAGAACTTTAATGGTTTCGCGCCGCTCCAAGAGTATTATGTATAGCGCAGTTCCAACAGGGAGAGCGCTATGTATGAGATCAAGCTGAAGGCCGCGGACGGCGCGGGTGAGTTCACCGCCTATGTGTGGGAGCCCAAGGGTACGGGCGAAGCCGGCGCGGTCGTCTTGATCCAGGAGATCTTCGGGGTGAATGATGCCCTGCGCGCCACGGGTGAGGAACTCGCCGCGCAGGGCTTCATCGCCGTGGCACCGGATCTGTTCTGGCGCCAGGAACCGGGGGTGAACCTGACCGACAAGACCGAGGCCGAGTGGACGCGGGCCTTTGCCCTGATGAACGGCTTCGACCAGGACAAGGGCGTGGAAGACCTGAAGGTGACGCTGGCCGCCGCCCGCGAACTGCCCCGCTGCAACGGCAGCGCCGGCACCATGGGCTTCTGCCTCGGCGGGCGCTTGGCGGTGATGATGGCCACGCGCTCCGACGCCGATCTGAACGTGTCCTACTACGGTGTCGGGCTCGATGAATTGGCTGATGAATTTGACAACATCGCCGCGCCGCTGATGCTGCACATCGCCGAGAATGATGAATTCGTTCCCCCGGCGGCGCAGGAGAAGCTGCTCGACGCGCTGGAAGACAGCGAGTGGGTCGATGCCTTCATCTATCCCGGCGCGCAGCATGCCTTCGCCCGCGTGAACGGCGTGCATTACGATGCGCGCGCCGCGACCATCGCCAACGGGCGCACAACGGAGCTCCTGGCGGAAATCCTGGAGTGATGCTCCGGCGCCGGGGGCTGCTCGCCGGTACTGGAGCAGTCCTGGCGCTGCCCTGGCCTGGGCGGGCGGACGACCTGGGCACCGCCTGCGTGCAGGCGGTGCGGGGACAGATGGCGGCATTGGGCGATGGTCCGGTGCTGCTCAATTCCTATCTGGTGCAGGCTGGCTCGGCCGCGGGTGATTTCGACATCACCCAGGCCAACGCAGCCTATGTGTACGACAACGCTTTGGCCGGGCTGCTGCTGCTGGCCGCCGGGTATCCGGCGGAGGCAAAGCGCATCGCCCAGGCGCTTGAGAGCGCGCAGGCGCATGACCGGAAGTTCGCCGATGGCCGGCTGCGCAATTGCTACCAGGCCGGGGGGATGGCGCAGCCCGCGAAGCTCGCCGGATTCTGGGACGCCAAGGCCGGGCGCTGGGACGAGGACCCGTATCAGGTCGGCACGGATAGCGGCCCCCTTGCCTGGGCTATGCTGCTATGGGCGGCGCTGGGCATGACTGCCCCGGCCAACCGGGCGGGTAATTTTCTCGACCAGGAATTGCGCGCGCCTTCCGGCTATTACGGCGGGCTTTATGGATATGACCCGGCGCAGATTCAGTTGACCTGGCAGAGCACCGAGCAGAATGTCGATCTGGCGGCGGCGTTCCGCGCGCTTGGCCGGGCCGAGGATTCGGCGCACGCGGCGGGATTCGTGCAAAGCATGTTCGACCTGAGCGCCGGGCGTTTCGACTCCGGCGCAGGGGCGGACGGGGCGGTGAACCATCTGGCCGCGGCGGATGCCGGGATCTGGCCTTATCTCGCCGGGCTGGGGAGCGAGGTGTCCGCGCTGAACGCCATCGGGACGCTGCAACGTGGAAGCGGCATCGGGTTTTCCGATGCGAGCGACGGCATATGGCTGGAGGGCACGGCCTTCGCCGCGTTGGCGCTGAAGCAGATGGGGCATTTGTCCTTCGCGGAATCATTCCTGGCCACTGTGGCGAAAAACATCTCGCCAGAAGGCTATGTTTACGCAACGATATCGCCAAGCCTGGCGACCGGGCTTACGGTTGGTCCGTCGTTGCGCCAGGGCGTGCCGGCGCAGGTCTTCAACTATTACCGGCGTCCGTCCTTAAGCGCGACATGCTGGGCCGGGCTGGCGGCGTTGGGCGTGAACCCGCTGGCGGCACCGGGGAATACGCGAGGCTGAACGCTGGCGTTTCTACTTCCCGATACAAAACCCCGAGAACACGGCGTCGAGAATTTCTTCGACGCCGATAATGCCGACAAGCCGCGCGAGGGCCTGAGCTGCGGTGCGTAACTCCTCGCCGCGCAATTCGGGGTCATCCAATTGCAGGGCGGCATCCAGCGCCGCTTCCGTATCCCGCACGCAGGCGATCTGGCGCGGGCGAGCGAGTGCAGCGGCGCCTTTGGTGTCGGTAAGTTCCTGCGCTGCCGCAGCGAGTTTCTCGCGCAGCATTGCCATGCCGTGCCCGGTTTTCGCCGAAACGGAAAAGCCCCCGGTTAAGCCGAGATCTGATTTGGTATGAATCTGCAATGATTGAATCCCCGAAGGCGCTTCAGGAAAGTCTTCACCAGGGGCCGCAACCAGCAGCAGGAAATCCGCTTTCGCCGCCCGCGCCCGCGCGCGTTTCACGCCTTCGGCCTCGATCACGTCCACGGTGTTGCGTAGCCCGGCTGTATCCGTGATGTGCACCGGCACGCCGCCGAGATCGATCCGCACGCCCACTGCATCGCGCGTGGTGCCGGGGATGTCGGAGACGATGGCGATGTCTTCGCCCGCCAGAGCGTTGAGCAAGGTGGACTTGCCGGCATTGGGCGCGCCGAGGATGACGAATTCCAGCCCCTCGCGCAGGCGCTCCGCCGCCGGTGCGGCGGCAAGGGCGGCGCGCATCTCATCGCGCAGCGCGGCGATGCCGGAAAGCAGCGCGGCCTCCACCTCCGGCGGCAGATCCTCGTCCGGAAAATCGATCAGCGCCTCCTGCTGGGCCATGATCTGCCGCAGCCGCTCGCGCCAGCTTGCGCAGGCCGTGTGCAGGGAGGTTGCGCCCTCAAGGGCCATGGCCCGCTGCGCCTCGGTCTCCGCGGCGATGAGATCGGCCATCGCCTCGGCCTCCAGCAAATCCATCTTGCCGTGCTGATGCGCGCGGCGGGAGAACTCCCCCGGCTCGGCGGGGCGCACGCCCAGCGTAGCAAGTGCCTCGCTCACCGCCGCCAGCACCGCGCGGCCGCCATGCAGCGAGAACTCGGCGACATCCTCGCCGGTGAAGCTGTACGGCGCGGGGAAGGTGACGATCAGCGCCTCATCGAGGTGCCGCCCGGCATGCGTAAGCGGGCGCAGGCTGGCACGGCGCGGGGGCGGCAATCCGCCCGTGAGTTTCGCGGTTATATCGAGTGTCGCCGGGCCGGAAAGGCGCAGCACGGTGACGGCACCGCCGCGCCCGGTGATGGGGGCGAAAATCGTGCTCATGCGGGTTACGGTTCGGCGCTGGCCAGGATGTCCCGCACCGCATCAGCCGAGGGTGCGGCCAGGGCGTCCCCGGCCAAGCGCTCGCAGGTGCGCAGGCTGGTGGCGCGGATGGCCTGCTTCACCAGGGGTACGGCGTTGCCATGCATGGAGAGCTGGCGGATGCCCAGGCCAACCAGCAGGGGCGTGGCTTGCGGGCGGGCGGCCAGCTCGCCGCAAAGCGAGACGGGAATGCCAGCATCGGCGGCGAAGCTGGCGGTAAGGTGGATGAGGCGCAGCACCGCCGGCTCCAGCGGGTCGTAGAGCTTCATCCCGGCCGGCAGGCTGCGGTCCGCCGCCAGCGTGTACATGGTGAGGTCGTTGGTGCCGATGGCGAAGAAATCCGCGTGCAGGGCCAGCACAGGCGAGGCCAGCGCCGCCGCCGGGGTTTCCACCATGATGCCGAGCGGCGGCAAGGTTTCCGGCAGGGTGATGGTCTTGCGGCGCTTCAGCCGGCGCCAGACGCGGGTCAGCGCCTCGCGCGTTGCCTGCACCTCGGCGGCCACACTGACCATCGGCAGCAGGATCCGCACCGGGCCGTGTGCTGCGGCGCGGAGAATGGCGGCAAGCTGGGTTTCCAGCAGCGGGGGGTGGCGCAGCAGCAGGCGGATGCCGCGCAGACCCAGTGCCGGATTCGCTTCCGGGGCCTCCGGCAGGTAGCGCGAGAGCGCATCCACCTCCTTGTCCGAGCCCCAGTCCAGCACGCGGATGGTCACCGGGTCGCCATCCATGGCCTCCACGATGTCCTGGTAGATGCGGGCCTGCGTGTCCTCGTCCGGCGCGGTTTCGCGGTTCATGAACATGAATTCCGAGCGCAGCAGGCCGATGCCATGCGCGCCGGACTCGGCGATCAGGGCGAGTTCGAAGGGCAGTTCCAGATTCGCCTGCAACTCGACAGGCGTGCCGTCCTTGGTGATGGCGGGCAGGCGCTGCAGGCGCGCCAGCGCGCGGCGGGCGCGGGTCAGCGCCGAAAGTTTCTTCCGCGCCGCCTCCAGGCTGGCCTTGCTGGGGTTGAGGACAATCTCGCCGGTATCGCCATCGACAATAGCCAGGCTGCCGGGGGAGGCGGCGTCGAGCACACCAGCCGCGCCCAATACGGCTGGCAGGCCCAGGGCGCGAAGCATGACCGCCGTGTGGCCCTCCGCCCCGCCTTCCGCCGTGATAATGCCGGCGAAACGCGAGGGCTGGATCAGCGCGGCATCGGCCGGGCGCAGATCCTGCGCGGCGAGGACGCTGCCCTGGGCAAGTGCTGTGAAGCTGCGGAAGGGCTGGCGGGTGAGGTTGCGCAGCATGCGGCGGCCAAGCTCGCGCACTTCCTCAGCGCGGCGGTTGCGTCCGGCGCGGTCCGCCCCTGGCTGGGCGAGGGTCGCCTCGGCCTGCGCTTCCGCCTCGGCATGAACGGCGGCTTCCGGGCAGAGCAGATCCTCCTGCATGCGGGCCTTGATGCCGCGCAGCAGCCGGGAGGGGCCGAGCATGTGCAGGTACACATCCATCATCGGCGCGATTTCCGCCTGGGAATCCTCCGGCAGCGCTGCCAGACGGTTCTTCAGCTTCTGCAGCTGGTGGCGCGAGCGCGCCACAGCCTCCTCCAGCCGCGCCAGCTCTGGCGCGACCTCGGCGGCGGTGAGTTTTTTAGTGGAGACGACGAGGTCCGGCTCTGTGGCCTCGTGGACCGGACCAATGCCGATGCCAGGCGAGACAGGATGGCCGGTGAAGCGCTGTTCCCTGCGCCTAGTCTGTTTCATTGAAGCCGGCCTCGATCAGCCCGGCGATGGCATCGAGCGCTTCCTTCGCGTCGAACCCCTCGGCCGAGAGGCGCACCGTGCAACCGATTCCAGCACCCAGCATCATCAAACCCATGATCGACCGCGCGGAGACGGATTGCCCGTCCTTGGCAACCTCCACGCTGGCGGAAAACCGCTCGGCCAGGTTCACGAGCTTCGCCGCGGCGCGCGCATGCAGGCCGCGCTTGTTGACGATGCCGACATCGACGGAAATCAACGTGCCGTCCATGCCGTTACTCCGCGGCGCGGCAGGCGGGAGCCTGAAGCTCGTGCCCGTTGCAGATATATTTCTTACCGGCGGCCTCGGCATGGGCCACGGCCTCGGGCAGCGTCTCCTGGCCGCGGATCTTTGCCAGCTTGACCAGCATCGGCAGGTTGACGCCGCCGATGATCTCCACCCCCGGCTGGGCCGCCATCGACATGGCGAGATTGCTCGGTGTGCCGCCGAACATGTCGGTGAGCAGGATCACGCCGTCGCCGGCATCCACCTCCGCCATGCGCCGCGCGATCTCCGCCCGCTGCCCCTCGAATTCGGCGTCCGATTCGATACAGACGGTAGCAAGATTTTTCTGCTTGCCGACGACATGCTCCATAGCGTCGCGCAGCGCATTGGCGAGGCCGCCATGGGTGACAAGGACCATACCGATCATTTGAAGAGGCTCATTCTTTCGCGGATATTTCCGGGGTCGCGCTCGCGGTCGTGAACCGGGCGGCCTCGCGATGCGTGACGCCGACGCGCCAGCCCAGATTAGCTAGGTGAGTGCTGAGTTTTTCGATCATGTAAACAGATCTGTGTTGTCCGCCGGTACATCCGATACATATTGTTGCATATTTTTTTCCCTCTTGCACGAAGCGCGGGAGCAAAAATTCAACGATATCCGTGACTTTCTGGAAGTATGTCGTAAAATCAGGGTCTTGCTCGATGAAACTGCCAACCTCCGGGTCGCGGCCGCAGAGGGGTTGCAGGGCGGGGTCGTAATGCGGATTGCGAAGGAATCGGGCATCGAACACCAGATCGGCTTCCGGTGGCAGCCCTGCCCGGTAGGCGAAAGACATCAGGGAGATCACCATGCCCGGGGCCGCTTCGCCGAAATGCTGCTCGATGAGCGCGCGCAGGCGGGGCAGGGGCAAAACCGAGGTGTCCATCAGCCAGTCGGCGGTGCGGGCGAGCGGTGCTGTGAGCTGGCGCTCAAGCGCAATGCCCTCGGCGATGGCGCCGGATTGCGCCAGCGGGTGGCGGCGCCGGGTTTCCGAGTAGCGGCGCAGCAGCGCTTCCTCGCTGGCGGTGGCGAAGACCAGGGACGGGACGAGGTTCGCGTGCTGGCGTAGCTGGTGCAGCGACTCCAGCACGGCTTCCGCCGCGAAACCGCGCGAACGGGCATCCACGCCGATGGCGAGATTCTTCTCCGCCCGGGTCGCCAGCGTGACCAGCGTGTCGAGCGGCGGGTTGTCCACGGTCTCGAAGCCGAGATCTTCCAGTACACGCAAAATTGATAATTTGCCCGCACCGGAAAGGCCGGTGACCAGCACGATCTGCAGCTTGGCGGGCGGAGGATTCATACGCTGAAGGCGCCGGCGAGCTGGGGGATGCGGCCGCAGGCGGCCTCGAGCGCCAGGGCGGCGCGCTCAGGCGCGGAGGCCAGGGCAGGGTCCAGGGTGATTTCCGGGAGGTCCAGCACCGCATGGCGGCGGGGCATGGGCAGGCGCTCCGGCTGCACGCCAAGCTGGATGACGAGGCGCAGCCGCGCCTGCGGCAGGCAGGGCAGGCGGAAAATGCCAAGGCCGCGGACTTCCAGCAGTCCGGCCAGAGCCTCGGGCGCGCGGGCGATGCCGTTTTCCACCAGTACCTGGTCGTCGGCCACCAGGGCGAAGCCCCGGTTGATCAGGCGCAGCAACAGGTCCGATTTGCCCGCCCCGGCGGGGCCGAGCAGCAATACGGCATCGTCACCGTCCGGTGTTTGGCGGGCGGCACAGGAGGCGTGCATGCGCATGATGCGCGGAATGTGGCAAATTTTGGGCGAGTGGGAAAGGGGAGTGGTTGCAGCCCCCCTATTCCGCACCGGCTAGCTGGCCTTTACCACGTTCTGCGGCATCTCAATGTCGATCTCGAGGGTCGAGATTTGGGCGCTGCGGTCCAGCTTCACGTTCACCTTATCGCGGTCGATGGCGATGTGTTTGGCGATGACGGCCAGGATTTCCTCCTGCAGGATGGCGGCGAGATCGGCGCGGCCGGTCAGGGCGCGTTCATGCGCCAGCAGAAGCTGCAGCCGCTCGCGCGCCACCGGGGCGGAGCGTTTGCGGACAAAGATGTCAAAAATGCTCATGCCACCGCCTTCCGACCAAAGAGCTTGCCGAACAGCCCCTGCTGCTTCTCCACCGGCGTGGTAAGTTCCACCGTCTCGCCGAGCAGGCGCCGGGCGGCGTCGGCATAGGCGCGGGCAGCGGTGGAGGCTGGGTTGTGCAGCGTCACCGGGCAGCCGAGATTGGAGGCGTTCAGCACGTCCGTGCTTTCCGGCACGATGCCCAGCAGCGGAATGGCGAGAATATCCAGCACGTCATCCACGCCCAGCATCTCGCCCCTGGCGGCGCGGGCCGGGTTGTAGCGCGTCAGCATCAGGTGCTTCTCGAAGGTCTCGCCGTTTTCCGCGCGCAGGGTCTTTGAGTCGAGCATGCCGATGATGCGGTCGGAATCGCGCACCGAGGAGATTTCCGGGTTGGTCACCACCACGGCAAGGTCGGCGAAGCGCATGGCGAGCATCGCGCCCTTCTCGATGCCCGCCGGGCTGTCGCAGATGATCCAGTCGAACTTCTGGCGCAGCTCGTCGATAACGGATTTCACGCCTTCCTCGGTCAGCGCGTCCTTGTCGCGGGTCTGCGAGGCGGCGAGCAGGGAGAGCGTGTCGATCCGCTTGTCCTTGATCAGCGCCTGGGCAAGCTTGGCGTCGCCCTGCACGACGTTGACGAGGTCGAACACCACCCGGCGTTCCGCGCCGAGCACGAGGTCGAGGTTACGCAGGCCGACGTCGAAATCGACGACCACAACATTCTGGCCGGCCTGTGCCAGCGCCGAGCCGAGAGAGGCGCTGGTCGTGGTTTTGCCGACGCCGCCCTTGCCCGAGGTTACCACCATGACTTTCGACATGCGATTTACAGCTCCTTCTCTGTTGTCCGGCGCGTTCATGCCAGGGCCGCAATATTAAGCACGCCGTCCTCGAGTCGGACCTGTGCTGCGCGATTATTAAACGTGGAACTCCAGCTTTCCGGCGTGTCGTACACCCCATCGATGGCGACGAGCTCGGCGCTGAATTTATGGCAGAAGATGCGCGCATTGGCACCCGCGCGCAGCCCGGCGATGGCCCGGCCGCGCAGGGCACCATAGATATGGATGGAGCCGCCGGCGATGACCTCGGCCCCTGAGGCAACAGCACCGATGATGGTGACGTCCCCCTCCTCGAAGATGACGGACTGGCCTGAGCGCACCGGGCGGTCGATGAGCAAAGAGGTGACGGCCGGTACAGCCGGGGTGGGCAGCTTGTCGTCGGGGATTTCCAGCAGCTTGCCGCCCAGGTCCTCGCGGTCCTGCTGCTTCTGCCGCAAATCCGGCAGCCCGGCCCAGCGCGTGCCGGCAAGCTCGGCGGGCTCCAGCCCTTCCACGGCGATAATATAAAGGCCGCGGGCTTCAAGCGCCGAGACGACGTCTTCAAGCTTGGCCCCGTCGCCACGCGCGGCGGTCAGATTGATGACGATGGGCTTGTTCACGAAGTAGCTGGCGGCACGGCGCAGCTGATCGTCGAGCGCCGTGAACCAGGCATCGAGCGGCGGTTCCGGCGCCAAAATCAGGGCCATGAAGCTGCGCCCGCGGATGCGCAGTGTTGGCAGCGCGGCGGTCACCGGCAAGGTGGGCACACCCCGTGGCCCAGCGCCGCGCGCGGCGGCGTATTGTTCAAAAAGATCAGCTTGCGAACAAGCATTTTTTGAAAATATTGGGGCATTTCATTACAATCCGATAAGCAGATGGGCCGATTCAGGTCAAGGGTTTCTGTGGAGTGTTTTCCTAACCTTTGATCCATATCAAGGACCGTCCGCGAAGAAAGGTTCAGGTGAAATGCACCTTATGCGGCTGGCGCGTCCCCGTATCAGGGCCAACATTTTCAGGGATTACCCATATGTTTTGCTTCCAGTGTGAACAGACCTCGCGTGCCGACGGTGTTGCGGGCTGCCACAGCGCCAAGGGCGTGTGCGGCAAGGACGAGACCACCGCCGACCTGCAGGACGTGCTGATCTACCAGCTCAAGGGCCTCGGCCAGTACAGCGCGCGCCTGCACAAGCTCGGCCAGCCGGACCGGGCGACGGACAGCTTTATCATGTATGGCCTGTTCACCACACTGACCAACGTGAACTTCAACCGCGCGGTGTTCATGGAACTGATCGCCGAGGCGGCGCGGATTCGCGACCGGCTGCGTGACGCCTACGAGGCTGCCACAGTGAAGACCGGCAAGGTGCCGGGGCAGCTGAGCGGCCCGGCGCGGTTCGAGCCGTCCGGCACGCTGCCGGGCCTGCTGGCCCAGGCGATCGTGGCCTCCGTGCGCGCTGGCGCCGAGGTTGTGGGCGAGGATGTGGTCGGCCTTCGCGCTTTGGTGCTGTACGGGCTGAAGGGCGTCGCCGCCTATGCCCACCATGCCGAGGTGCTCGGCCAGGCGAAGGACGAGATTTACGCCGGTATCGCCCATGCGCTGGATTTCCTCGCCACCGACCCGGTGGACATCAACGCGCTGCTGGAAGAGGCACTGGCCCTCGGCCATCTGAACTATGCCGTGATGGAGACGCTGGACGCGGCCAATACCGGCAATTTCGGCACCCCGGCCCCGACCTCAGTCCGCACCACGCCGGTCGCCGGCAAGGCCATCCTGGTCTCCGGGCATGATCTGCGCGATCTGCACAACATCCTGGAAGCCACCAGGGACAAGGGCATTAACGTCTATACCCATGGCGAGATGCTGCCCGCCCACGGCTATCCCAAGCTGCACGCCTATCCGCACCTCGTGGGCAATTACGGCGGGGCCTGGCAGAACCAGCAAGCCGAGTTCGCCGCTTTCCCCGGCCCGATCGTGATGACCTCGAACTGCCTAATCGAGCCGCAGGCGAGCTACCGCAACCGCATCTTCACCGCCGGGCCGGTGGGCTGGCCGGGCATCCGCCACATCAAGAACGACGACTACGCCCAGGTGGTGCAGGCGGCCCTGGCCATGCCGGGTTTTGCCGAGACCGCGCCGGAGAAGAGCATCCTCGTCGGCTTCGCGCGGGATACCGTGCTCAGCGTGGCAGGCACGGTGGTGGATGCGGTGAAGAGCGGCGCGATCAAGCACTTCTTCCTGATCGGCGGGTGCGACGGCGCGGCCCCGGGCCGCAACTACTACACCGACTTCGCCGACCATGCGCCCCAGGACACGATGGTGCTCACCCTGGGCTGCGGCAAGTACCGCTTCAACACGCATGATTTCGGCACGATCGGCGGCCTGCCGCGCCTGCTCGATATCGGTCAGTGCAACGACACCTACTCCGCTATCCAGATCGCCCTGGCGCTGGCCAATGCCTTCGAGTGCGGGGTGAACGACCTGCCGCTGTCGCTGGTCGTCTCCTGGTTCGAGCAGAAGGCCGCCGCCGTGCTGCTCACCCTGCTGGCGCTGGGCGTGCGCAATGTGCGGCTCGGGCCGAGCCTGCCCGCCTTCCTCACCCCCACGCTGCTGAACGTGCTGGTGGAGAAGTTCGGCGTGCTGCCCATCACCACGGCGGACGCGGATATCGCGGCCTCCCTCAACCGCCAGGCGGCGTAACCGGCAGGAGCAACCCAGGGGCTTCGGCCTCTGGGTTGCTCCGTTTCTGCGAGGATCAGCAACATGGTTGTGACATTGGTGACGCGCGATGCGGCGCGGCTGGAGTTTCCCTGCGCCTCGGGCCAGGACGTGATGGCGGCGGCGGAGGCGGCGGGGTTTTATCCGCCCGCGATGTGCCATGAGGGCAGTTGCGGCCTGTGCCAAGCGCGGGTGGTCGAGGGGGCTTATGAGATGGGCCCGCACAGCGCCTCGGCCCTGCCAGCCGGACCGGGTGGCGTGCTGCTGTGCCGCTGCCTGCCGCAGGGCGATCTGACCGTTGAGTTACCTTGCGCCGATGCCCAAGTGGGGCGGCATAAGACTCCGGTGCGCGAGGCTGCCATCGAGGCGATGGGGCCGGCCGGGGCCGGGGCGGTGGCGCTGACACTGCGGCTGAAGCCGGACGCGGAACTGGGGCTGGCGGCCGATTTCATCCCCGGCCAGTACATGGAGCTGACGATCCCGGGCACGGAGGTCCGCCGCGCCTATTCGCTGGCCAATCTGCCGAACTGGGACGGGCGGCTGGAGTTCATCATCCGGCTGCAGCCGGGCGGGGCATTTTCCACCTGGCTGAGCGAGCGCGCGGCGGTTGGGGATGCGCTCAGCGTGCGCGGGCCGCTCGGGCATTTCGTGCTGGACGAGGCGAGCCCCCGCCCGCGCTGCCTGGTGGGCGGCGGCTGCGGCATGGCGCCGATTCTCTCCATGCTGCGGCACATGGCGGATTTCCAGGACTCGCAGCCGGTGCACCTGATCTACGGCGCCAACCGGGAGGAGGAGCTGCTGCCGGAGGAGGAGATCGCCGCTCTGCGCGCGGTCCTGCCGCAGCTGGGGGTGACGCTGAGCGTGTGGCACCCCGGTCCGGACTGGGGCGGCTTTGCCGGTACGGCGGCGCAGGCGCTGGAGGCATACCTTGCCCATGCCGCCGAGACGCCGGACATATACGTGTGCGGCCCCCCGAAGATGCTGGATGCCGTCACGGCGGTCGCACGGGCGCGCGGTGTGCCGGAAGCGCAGATCTTCGCCGAGCGGGTGCAGAGTTGAGGCGCGCCGCCCGCGGAGGTAGGGTGTGCCATGCACCTGACGCGATTTACTGATTACGGTCTCAGAACGCTCATCTATCTGGCGCTCCAGCCGGAGAAGCTTGGGATGATCGCCGAGATCGCCCAGGCCTACCAGATCTCCGAGAGCCACATGACCAAGGTCGTGCATAAGCTCGGCCAAGCGGGGCTGATCGAGACGATCCGTGGGCGCAATGGTGGTATGCGCCTGGCCCGGCCAGCAACGGAAATCGGGCTGGGCGACGTGGTGCGCGCGCTGGAGCCCGAGCTGGCTTTGGTCGAGTGCCAGGCCGGGGCATTTTGCGCTATTGGCGGGATCTGCCGGCTGCAATCCATTGTGAACGAGGCGCAGGACGCGCTGTTGGGCGTGCTGGACAAATACAAGCTGTCGGACGTGGCGGGGCCGGAGAGCAAGGCGTTACGCCGCCGCCTGGGGGTGGGCGCGGACGCTTAGGCCTCGTGGCTTTCCTTGCGCAGCACGTCGAGCGGCAGCAGCGCGCCGTCGCGCTCGAAATGCCAGAAGGTCCAGCCATTGCAGGACGGCGCGTTCTGCACCGCTGCCCCCACCTGATGGATGGAGCCGCGATGCGGGCCGGAGACGAGCTGACCCTCCGCCGTCACCTCGGCGCCGAAGCGGCGCTGCTTGTCCATCACCTGCGTGCCGGGGCGGATGATGCCGCGCTCGACAAAGCTGCCGAAGGCGATGCGCGGGGCCTCGCGCCCGCTCGGGGGCGCGACCACGGCGCTCTTGGGCGCGCGCTCTTCGGCCTTCAGGCGCCCCCAGGCAGCCTCGACATAGGCCGGGTGGCGCTCAATGCCGATGAAATGCCGGTGCAGACGCTTGGCCACCGCCGCCGTGGTGCCGGTGCCGAGGAACGGGTCCACGATGACGTCGCCCGGGCTGGTGGAGGCCATGATGACGCGGTGCAGCAGGGCCTCGGGCTTCTGCGTGGGGTGCAGCTTCAACCCATGCGTGTTCTTCAGCCGCTCGGACCCGGTGCAGAGCGGCAGCGTCCAGTCCGAGCGCATCTGCAGGTCGTCGTTCAGCGACTTCATCGCCTGGTAGTTGAACTTGTAGCGGCTCTGCTGGCTCTTGGCCGCCCAGATCATCGTCTCATGCGCGTTGGTGAAGCGCCGTCCGCGGAAATTCGGCATCGGGTTGGTCTTGCGCCAGATCACGTCGTTGAGGATCCAGAACCCCATGTCCTGCATCATCGCGCCGATGCGGAAGATGTTGTGGTACGAGCCGATGACCCAGATTGTCCCATCCTTGAGCAGAACGCGGTGGCACTCGGCCAGCCAGTCGCGGGTGAAGGCGTCGTAGGCCGCGAAGTCGGAGAAGCGGTCCCAGTCCTCGTCCACCCCATCCACCAGGCTGTCATCCGGGCGGCGCAACTCGCCCCGCAGCTGCAGGTTATACGGCGGGTCGGCGAAAATGCAGTTTACCGACGCGTCAGGCAGCATGCGCAGCATTGTCCCGGCGTCGCCGAGCAATATCTGGTCCAGCGGCAATTCGCGCAGCACTTCCACGGGCAAGGCGGATCCTCAAAATTACGGAAATATCGTTTAAACTGGCTTCTGGCCCGTAACCGCGTCAACAGCGGGCGGGCAGATTTTGGGTCGGTGGTGTTAAAGAGCAAGATTATACGGCTATGTATTCTTGACAGGTCAGGGGGGGATGGGTAGCAACCCGCCAACGTCTAGGCGGTTAAAACCGCTGAAAACAGGTGCATGAACGAAAGTCGGGATAAAGCTGCGTTTGAACAGCGGCTCAAAGCGGCGGAAGACGCCGCGGCGGGCCCCAAGCGCGAAGCGGCTGAAGGCAATGCCAGTTCCGCGCGTCGCGCGATCGAGCTGGCTATGCGTCTGGGCGTTGAGATGGTGGCCGCGATGGTCATCGCCGTGGTGGTTGGCTGGGGGCTGGACAAGCTCTTTCATACCTCACCCTGGCTGATGATCCTCATGGTGCCAGTGGGTATGGTGGCCGGGTTGCGCAACTTGCTTCGCGCGTCCGGTGGAAAAACAGGCGGCTGAACGGGATAGACATGGCAGGACCGACGATCGACGCGCTGGGACAATTCAGCCTCACCACGGGCCTTGGCAGCCTTGGCCGTGCCGTCAACTTCACCAATTCCAACGAGGCGATGCTCGGCGCTGCCGTGATCATCGTCGCCGTGTTTGCCCTCGGCCTGAAGAGCCGCGCCCTGGTGCCGGGCCGCGCGCAGTCGCTGGTCGAGATGCTCTACGAATTCGTGCACAGCATGTGCGTGGACACGATCGGCGAGGAAGGGCTGCGTTTCTTCCCTCTGGTGTTCACCATCTTCAGCTTCATCCTGCTCGGTAATCTGATCGGGCTGTTCCCCTATTTCTTCGCCTTCACCAGCCATATCGCGGTCACGCTGGCGCTGGCGCTGTTCGTGTTCGTGTTCTCCACCGGCGTGGGGTTCTACACGCACGGCTTCAAGTTCCTGAAGTTCTTCGTGCCCGAGGGCGTGCCGGTGTGGTTGTTGCCGCTTCTGGTGCCCATCGAGATCATTTCCTACCTCTCCCGTCCCGTCTCCCTCTCGGTTCGTTTGTTCGCCAACATGACCGCCGGGCACGTGATGTGGGAGGTGTTCGCTGGCTTCATGCTGCTGCTCACCGCGAGCCTCGGCGTGCTCGGCGCCTTCGCCTCCGTGGTGCCGCTCAGCCTGAACGTGGCCCTGGCGGCGCTGGAGCTGCTGGTTGCCGGGCTGCAGGCCTATGTGTTCGCCATTCTCACCTGCCTGTATCTGCACGACGCCGTGCATATGCACTAAGACTTCGCCAATAAAGTTTCTCGGAAAGGAATAGTTACATGGATCCTCAGTCTGCCGCTCTGCTCGCCAAGGACGTTGGCGCGGGTCTCGCCACCATCGGTGTCGCCGGTGCCGGTGTCGGTATCGGTAACCTGTTCGGCGCGTTCGTGTCCGCCTCTGGCCGCAATCCGGCGGCGCGCGACGGCCTGTTCAAGGACGTACTGCTGGGCTTCGCGCTGACGGAAGCCGTCGCGCTGTACGCCCTGGTCATCGCGCTGGTCATTCTGTTCACCTAATGCGCCGCTTTAGCACCGCTCTCCTGCTGGTTCTGGCGCCTTCGGCCGCACTGGCCGAGGGCACCATGCCGCAGATGGATTTCGCCAACCCGCTCACCCTGGATCAGGTGGGCTGGATGGCGGTCATCCTCGTGGTGCTGTATCTGCTGCTTTCGCGCTGGGGCCTGCCGGAAATCGGCAAGGTGCTGGAACACCGCGCCGGGGTGATCGCCAGCGATCTCGCCGCGGCGCGCGCGGCCAAGCTCGGGGCGGACCAGGCGGTGGCGCAACTCAATGCGACCATCTCCCAGGCCCGCAGCGCCGCTCAGGCCGAGGTGGCGAAAGCCGTGGCCGAGGCCAAGGCCGATGCGGCGGCGAAAGCCGCTGCGCTGGCCAGCCAGCTGGAGGCGAAGCTCGCGGAGTCCGAGGCGCGGATTGAAGCCGCCCGGGCCGCGGCCCTGGCCGCCATCAAGCCCGTGGCCGCGGAGGCAGTCAGCTCCATCCTTTTGAAACTGACGGGCAGCCAGCCCGCGGAAGATAGGCTCGCCCAGCGCCTCGACGAAGCGCTGGCCGCGCGCAAGGCGGCATAAGCTATGGAATACCAAGCTCTCTCCGGCGGCGCCTTTTACACCCACGGCTCGTTCTGGGTCTTCGTGGCGGTTGCCATCTTCGCGCTCCTCGCCGGGCGCAAGATTTTGGCGGCCATCACCTCCATGCTCGATGCCCGCGCCAAAAGCGTGAGCGACGCGCTGGCCGAAGCCGCGCAGCTGAAGGCGGAGGCGGAGGTCATCCTCGCCGATGCCAAGGTGCGCCAGGCCCAGGCCGTGGAAGACGCGAAGAAGATCCTGCAGACAGCGCAGCAGGAAGCCATCAGCCTGGCCGCTGCCATGGCTGCCGAGGCGGAAGCCGCCGCCAAGCGCCGCGAGCATATGGCGGTTGAGCGCATCGCCGCCGCGGAAGCCGCTGCGGTGAACGAGGTGCGTGCCGCCGCCATCGACATTGCCACCACGGCCTCCGCCGCACTGCTGCGCGAGAGCTTCGGTGCGCAGGCCGATGCCGCGCTCGTCGACCACGCCATTGCCGGCGTGCCGGTTGCGCTGCGGGCTTAAGCTCCGCCACTGCCACAATACGAAGCCAGGGGCCGAGGTCCCTGGCTTTTTTCTTGCGGGTTGCAGGGCGGCTCCGCATTTGCGCGCGCAGATGATTTCGGTAATGATAATGGCTGTTACGTCATTGCGGCTGACGCATTGATGTATCTATCAACATGGGAGAATGCGATGAAGCAGATTTTCGCGCCGGTGGTTGCCGGGCTTTGCGTGCTTGGCATTGTTGCTGCGCCGGGCGCGGCGCATGCCAAGGCCTTCACCGAGATCAAGTTCGGGGTGGACGCGACTTACCCGCCTTTCGAGAGCCTCTCCCCCAGCGGTGAGTTCCAGGGCTTCGACATCGATCTCGGCAAGGCAATCTGCGCCGAGCTGAAGGTGAAGTGCGTGTTCGTCAGCCAGAGCTTCGACGGCATCATCCCCGCCCTGGAGGCCCGCAAGTTCGACGCCATCCTGTCCTCGATGACCGTGACGCCGGACCGCGCCAAGCAGATCAATTTCTCCTCCGAGATGTATAACGAGCCGACCGCCCTGATCACCAAGAAGGGCTCTGGCCTGGAGCCGACCGCCGCCAGCCTGAAGGGCAAGACCGTGGGCGTTGAGGCCGGCACCATCCAGGAGACCTACGCCAAGACCTATTGGCAGCCGCAGGGCGTGAATGTCGTCTCCTATCCGGGTCAGGACCAGGTCTATGCCGACCTGCTTTCCGGCCGCCTGGATGCCTCCCTGCAGGATTCGGTTGAGGCCGATTACGGCTTCCTCAAGACGCCGAAGGGCGCTGATTACGCGTTCGGCGGTAATGTCACCTACGATCCGCAGGACGTGCTTGGCTCTTACATCGCCGTTGGCGTGCGCAAGGACGAGCCCGAGCTGCTGAAGAAGATCGACGAGGCGATCGCCGAGATCATCAAGAACGGCACGTACAAGAAGATCGAGGCGAAGTATTTCAACTTCGACGTTTACGGCGCCACGCCGGCCGCGAAGTAATCTCTGTTCTCTCCGGCCCCGGCGGCAACCGCCGGGGCCATTTCTGCTTCGGGAAATAGAATGTTAGATCTGGCCGGATACGGGCAGCAGATTTTTTCCGGCACGGTGACAACCATCGAGTTGTCCGTGCTGTCGCTGATCCTGTCCTTTATCATTGGGCTGCTCGGCGCCTCGGCCAAGCTGGCGAAAAGCCGGGTCTTGCGCGGCATGAGCACGGTGTACACGACCCTCATCCGCGGTGTGCCGGACCTGGTGCTGATGCTGCTGATCTTCTACTCGCTGCAGATCTGGCTGAACGATTTCTCCGATTACCTCGACTCGCTCCAGAACAGCATCGATTTCGAGTTTCCGCTTGATCCCTTCACCAGCGGCGTGATCACGCTGGGTTTCATCTATGGCGCCTATTTCACGGAGACCTTCCGTGGTGCCTTCCTGGCTGTGCCCAAGGGGCAGTTGGAGGCCGCCCGCGCCTTTGGCATGCGGCCGATGCTGGTGTTCCGCCGCATCCTGTTCCCGCAGATGATGCGCTACGCCCTGCCGGGCATCGGCAATAACTGGCAGGTGATCCTGAAGGCCACGGCGCTGGTTTCGCTGATCGGGCTGTCCGATGTGGTGAAGGCGGCGCAGGCGGCGGGCGAGGCGACCTTCCGCACCTTCTTCTTCATCTCCGTCGCCGGGCTTGTCTATCTGGTGCTTACGGTCATTTCCAACGGCGTGCTCATGTTTCTTCAACGCAAATATGCGGTCGGCGTGCGCAAGGCGGCGCTATGATCGGCATTATCCAAGCCTATTGGCAGGCTCTGCTGTATTCCGATGGCTACCGGATGACCGGGCTGGCCATGACGCTCTGGCTGCTGGTGATCTCCTGCGGCATCGGCTTCTGCCTGGCGGTGCCGCTGGCCGTGCTGCGCAATGCGCGTAACCCGCTGCTGTGGTTCCCGGTGTGGCTGTATACGTTCCTGTTCCGCGGCACGCCGCTCTATGTGCAGCTGCTGCTGATCTACACCGGCATTTACGGGCTGGATTTCATCCATAACACCGCGCCGTTCAACGAATTCTTCCGCCAGGGACTCAACTGCACCATTCTCTCCTTCGCGCTCAACACCGGCGCCTACACCACCGAGATCTTCGCCGGTTCGATCAAGGAGACCTCGCATGGCGAGGTGGATGCCGGGCTGGCTATGGGCATGTCCCGCTTCACGCTGTACCGGCGCATCATCATCCCCTCGGCGCTGCGGCGCGCCCTGCCGGTCTACAGCAATGAGGTGATCCTCATGCTGCACGCCACCACGCTGGCCTTCACCGCGACGGTGCCGGATATTCTGAAAGTCGCCAACGACGCCTATTCGGCGACCTATGACCCGTTCGACTGCTTCGGCGTTGCCGCGCTGATCTATCTCTGTGTGTCGTTCGGGCTGATCTTCCTGTTCCGCAGGGCGGAGCGGCATTTCCTCGCCTATCTGAGCCCCTGATAGTCTGTATGGGGGGCGGATGCCCCCAGCGAGCAAGCTTAAATGTCACAAAAATTTTAATGTCGCGCACACTTCAAGATAATTTTGTTAAATTGTAATATTTTGCTCTTTATCAAGAACAAAAAACAAGCGTTGTGTTAACGATCGCACATGAGGATTTTGGTTTCCCTGGGAAATACGGCGCTATTGCGCCGCCATGAGCATATCTCTCGTGCTGGGCTGCGTCAGCGCATTACTGAAGTTGCCGGGCATCTGGCTGGGGCGGTGATGGCCGGACATCACCTTGTCATTACCTTTGGCGACGCTGCCCAACTCGGCCTGCTCGGGTTGCAGACACTGAACAGCCCGCGCGAGGCGCTGATGCCGCTGGACGTTTTGCAGGCGCAGGCGGTTGGCTGGCTTGGCTATGAGCTGGAACTCGCCGTTCGCAATGCTCTGCCGGAAGGTGCGCTGGTCGTCAGCATGGTCACGCAGACGCTGGTGGACACGCGCGATCATGCCTTTCACGGCCGTGGCGTGCCGGTTGGGCCGGTGTTCGACAAGCCTACGGCGGAGCGTCTGGCGGCAGAGCTGGGCTGGACAATCGGCCAGGCCGGAAATGGCTGGTGCAGGTTCGTTCCCTCGCCGAAGCCGGTTGATATCATCGAGGTCGATTCCATACGCCGTCTTGCCAATACGGGTGTCACCGTCATTTGCGGCGGCGGTGGTGGTGTGCCGGTGCGCCGGGATACCGAGTGCAGGCTGCACGGCGTTGAGGCGGTGGTCGACAAGGATGCCGCTGGCGCTCTGCTGGCCGAACGCATCGATGCGGATTTCTTCCTCATGCTATCCGATCTTGGCGGGCTCTACCTCGATTTCGGCGGTGAGGAGCAGCGGCTGATCGCCACGGTTGGGCCGCGGGATCTGGCCGCGCATCTGAAAGATTTCCCGGAATGGACGCTGCGGCCCAAGGCGCACGCGGCCTTTTCCTTCGTGCAGGCGACGGGCGAGCCCGCCGCCATCGGCAAGCCCGAGGATCTGGCGGAAATCCTGGCCGGGCGGCGCGGCACGCTGGTCTCGGCGGAGAGCGGCCGGATCAGTTTCCACGACAGATCCTATGATGAGGTTTTGTCCTAGAGCCTGATCGTTTTAGGTTGAATCGCTTTGCGATTGAACCTAAAACGTGAATCAGCCTCTCATCAATAAGTTAGAGGGCGATCGCACTCTAGAACCCGTAAGTAGGGTTAACTCCATCGGTTTGTTGTATTTTAACCCGTAAGCGCTAAGCTGTCCGGGCTGGGGTAACAACACACCGCATGGGTGAAAAATTGAGTAGCGCAGGACAGTCCACGAAGACGGGCGAGCCTGGGGATTTGGCCAGTCTGGCGCTGGCCGCCTTGCGTGAGCGTGAGGCGCATCTGCGCTCCATTCTCGCCACCGTACCGGATGCGATGATCGTCATCGACGGGGCGGGTATCATCAGCTCCTTCAGCAGCGCAGCGGAGCGGCTCTTCGGCTACAAGGCCGAGGAGGTGAACGGGCGCAATGTCAGCCTGCTCATGCCCTCGCCCTATGCCGAGCAGCACGATGCCTATTTGGAACGTTACCTCGCCACCGGGCAGAAGCGCATCATCGGGGCCAGCCGCGTGGTCATGGGGCTGCGCAAGGATGGCTCGACCTTTCCCATGGAGCTGTATATCGGCGAGACGGTGACGCGCGACGGCCGCGCCTTCACCGGCTTCCTGCGCGACCTGACGGAACGCCAGGAAACCCAGGCCCGGCTGCACGAATTGCAGGCTGAACTGGCGCATATGTCGCGCTTCACCGCCATGGGGGAGATGGCCTCCACCCTGGCGCATGAGCTGAACCAGCCGCTCACCGCCGTGGCGACCTATCTGAACGGTTGCCGCCGCTTGCTGGAGCGCGGGCAGGCGGCCGATTTCGGCATGCTGCGCGACGGCATCGAGCGTGCCGCGGAGCAGGCGCTGCGGGCCGGGCAGATCATCCGCCGCCTGCGTGAATTCGTCTCGCGCGGGGAGACCGAGCGGCGCCGGGAGAATCTGCCCAAGCTCGTCGAAGAGGCGAGCGCCCTGGCTCTGGTTGGCGCCCGGGAGAGCGGGGTGCGCGTCAGCTTCGCCTTCGACCCTGAGTGCGGCTCCGTCATCGCCGACAAGGTGCAGGTGCAGCAGGTGCTGCTCAACCTGATCCGCAACGCCATGGAGGCGATGGAGGATACCGAGTTGCGCGACATGCTGGTGAGCACCGCGCCGGCCTCGGAAGGCATGGTGCGCATCTCCGTCGCCGATACTGGCACGGGCATCGCCCCGGAGATCATGGCGCAGTTGTTCCAGCCTTTCATCAGCACCAAGAGCTACGGCATGGGGGTGGGGCTGTCCGTGTCCCGCACCATCATCGAATCCCATGGCGGGCGGCTCTGGGTCGAGCCCAACCCGGGGGGCGGCGCGGTCTTCTCCTTTACCTTGCTTGGGGGCGGGCAGCCCGGAATGGACGAAGATGCTGCCTGACCCGGTCGTGCATCTGATCGACGATGACGAGGCCGTGCGGCAATCCCTGGCGTTCCTGCTGACGAGCGCTGGATTCGCCATTCGCACCTATGCCTCTGCCACGGCCTTCCTGGATGCGCTGATGGCCGTGCAGCCTGGCTGCATCGTTACCGATGTGCGCATGCCCGGCCTCTCCGGGCTCGATTTGCAGCGCGAGCTGATCAGCCGCCGCATCGGTCTGCCGGTGATCGTGATGACCGGCCATGGCGATGTGAAGCTGGCGGTCGAGGCGATGAAGGCCGGGGCGGTCGATTTCATCGAGAAACCGTTCCAGGACGATACGCTTATCGCCGCGATCCGCACCGCCTTCGACCGCTACGCCCGCGATGCCCAGCAGAGCAATGTGGCGAATGCCGTCGGGGCCCGGCTGAAAACCCTCACCCCGCGCGAGCGCGAGGTGCTGGACGGGCTGATCGCCGGGCGGCCGAACAAGACGATCGCCTACGACCTCAACATCAGCGCCCGCACCGTGGAGGTGCACCGGGCGAATCTGATGACCAAGATGGGCGCTGCCAGCCTGTCTGAGCTGGTGCGCATGGTGCTCCTTTCCCGAGCCCCGGGCGTATAGTTTTCCGAACATTTGCGCTGGATCAATTGGTGCGGTTCCGATCTCTGTTATCGGGCATCGATTAATTTCTTTGCATGAAGATGCGTGGTGCCAGTGTTCGAGGCGGGGGTATGGGAGACGGCCGAGGCGCGGCCGCTGGTCATGGTCGTCAATGACGATGCGGCCATGCGGGATGCGTTGCAATTCGTCCTGCGGCTGGAAGGGCTGGACGTGCATGTGCATGCCGATGGCGCTGCATTGCTCTCTAGCCGTGATCTGCCGCGTACGAAATGCCTGATCCTGAAGGACCGGCTGCCGGGCATGGATGCGTTCGAGGTGCTGGAGCAGTTGCGGGCCCGGGCATTATCGCCGCCGGCCATTCTTCTTACCAGTGTTGCCAGCCCCGCGCTGTGCGGCAAGGCGCAGGCGGCGGGAATCTGGAAGGTACTGGAGAAGCCGATCCTCGATAACCGGCTGGTGGAAGCAGTCGCCGATGCGCTGGCAGACCACCATGCCGCCAAGCCTACGTAGAATCCCGTAGGGACAAACCGGATACCGCGGCTTAACGGCGCCCGGCTACACCTCCCACCGTCGAATCAGGATGAGGAGCGCCAGGATGTCAGCCAGCATTGCACTGCGTGGAGATAAAAGCTTTGCTATCCCGCAGGTCGCCAGGGGGTTGGGTTCCAGGCCGGCGCTTGGCCTGGTCGAGCGCGCGAGCGAAGCGCCGTTCAACCCGGCGGCCCTGCATTTTGCCCAGGATGCCGAAATCTACGCCGAAGGCGGCGAGGCGACTTATATGTACAAGGTCGTCAGCGGCATGGTGCGGACCTGCAAGTTCCAGAATGACGGGCGCCGGCATATCGACGCCTTCCACAAGTCGGGTGACGTGGTCGGCTTCGAACTCGGCACCGAGCATGCGCTTTCCGCCGAGGCAGTGACCGATTGCGTGGTGGTGCCATATCGCCGGCGTACGCTGGAGGCCAAGGCCGGGCACGATGAGACGATGGCGCTGCAACTCTACACCTATGCCATGCAGTCGCTGGAGCGGGCCCGGCAACACGCCCAGCTGCTCGGCCGGGGCAGCGCGCCGCAGAAGCTGGCGGTGTTCCTGCTGGATCTGGCCGGCGGTCGCGGCGAAGAGGTGGAACTGGCGATGACCCGCCAGGATATCGCCGATTACCTGGGCCTGACCATCGAGACCGTGTCGCGCACCTTGTCGCATCTGGAGCGTGATGGCGTGATCAGGCTGGCGGCGGCACGGCGGATCGAACTCATGGACCGTTCGGCGCTGCGGAATTTGTGCGGCTGAGCAGGCCAGTTGCCCCCTGTGGACGGGGGAGATGATATAATATATCATTGCTTCCCGTGTAAGCAGGGGAGCGGGAATCATGCGTTTAGGCGTGTTGGCGTGTGGGGTGGCGCTGGTGTTGAGCGCTGGAGTGGCGCAGGCGCAGCCGGTGCTGCACGCCGTGGGCATCGAGAACGAATATGCCGATGTGATGGCGCAGATCGGCGGCCCTTATGTCCGGGTCACCGCCATCGAGACCGACCCGAATACCGATCCGCATGAATTCGAGATCAGTCCGCACGTGGCGGGCGAACTCGCGGGTGCGGACGTCGTGGTAGAAAACGGGCTGGGCTACGATGCCTGGGCCGACAAGTTGTTGAGCGGAGCGCATGCCGAGGTGATCAGCGCGCAGCATGTGCTCAACCTGCCGGATGACACCCCCAACCCGCATCTCTGGTACAGCCCAGCCACCATGCCGGCGGTGGCAAAGGCCGTGGCCGCCGCCTTCGCGGCGAAGGACCCGGCCCATGCCGCCTATTACCAGGCGCAGGTGCCGGTTTTCGATGCCTCGCTGAAGCCCTGGCTCGACGAGCTGGCGCAGATCAAGGCCCATTACGCCGGGACAGAGGTGGCGGTGAGCGAGCCGGTGGCGGACTACATGCTGCAGGCGGCGGGGATGAAGATCGCCACGCCGTTCACCCTGGAAGCCGCCGCGATGAACGGCACGGACCCCGCGCCGCAGGATGTGTCCACCCAGCAGGACCTGCTCGTCTCCCGCAAGGTCATGGTCTACGTCTTCAACGAACAGGTGCAGGACACGCTCTCCGACTCCTTCCGCGCTTTGGCGCAGCAGAGCGATCTGCGCGTGCTTGGCGTGTATGAGACCATGCCGAAGGGCGCGAAGAGCTACCAGGGCTGGATGTTGGGCGAGGCCAAGACCCTGGCCCAGGATCTGGCGGCAAGCGGGCAGTGATGCCGGCGCTCAGCGTTGCCGGGCTTAGCGTCGCGCTCGGCGGGCGGGAGGTACTGCACGATGTCAGCTTCTCCCTGAAGCCGGGGGCGTTTTGCGGGCTGATCGGCTCCAACGGCTCAGGCAAGACGACGCTGCTGCGCACCATCCTCGGCTTTACCGCCCCAAGCGCCGGCCGTGTGGAATTGGCCGGGCCGGCCGGCTACGTGCCGCAGAAGCTTCAGCTGGACCCGGACATGCCGGTGCGGGCGCGGGATTTCATCGAGTTGGGGCTGAACGGGCACCGCTTCGGCTTCCCGTTTCCCTCGCGCGCGCGCCGGGCGCTTGTGGCGGAGATGCTGGCCGCCGTGGACGCGGAAAAATTCGCCGATCAGCGCATCGGCGAACTCTCGGGCGGGCAGCAGCAGCGCGTGCTCATCGCCCATGCGCTGATCCGCCAGCCGAAGCTGCTGCTGCTGGATGAGCCGCTGGCCAACCTCGACTTGCGCGCCGGCGCCGAGATCATCGCCCTGCTCAAGAGCGTGGCAGCACGGGGGGTGACGGTGCTGATCTCGGCGCATGACATGAACCCGCTGCTCAGCGCCATGGACCGTATCGTCTATCTCGCCAATGGTCGGGCCGCGAGCGGGACCACGGCGGAGGTGGTGCGCACCGAGGTGCTCTCCGCCCTGTATGGATACCATATCGACGTCATCCGCGTGCATGAGCGCATCCTGGTGGTGGCCGGCGAACACGGCGCGCACGGAGCCGAGCACGTCGCGGCGATTCCATGACACTGCTGCAAGCGGGGTTCTTTTCCAGCGTTCCGGTGCAGAACGCGCTGCTCATCGGGGCAGGTGCTGCGCTGCTCTCGGGCGCGGCGGGTGTGTTCACCGTGCTGCGCAGCCAGTCCTTCGCCGGGCACGCGCTGGCGGATGTCAGCAGCGCGGGCGGGGCCATGGCCTATCTGCTTGGAATCAACCCGCTGCTGGGGTTTTTTAGCCTCTCGGTACTGGGAGCGCTGGCGTTGGAGGCCATTGGCACCCGCCGTGCGGCGGGGCGGGATCTGGCGGCGGGGATCGTGCTCGGCGGCGGACTCGGGGTGACCGCGCTGCTGCTGTACCTGGATGTGACGGTGAGAGGCACCGCCGGCGCCGCGGTGACGGTGATGTTCGGCTCGCTGTTCGCCGCCCCGCC
>NZ_JBKQJR010000146.1:0-11929 GCF_052326845.1 Acidocella sp.
GATCCGTGACGGGCGCGATGCCGCCGCCGCCATCCACAAGCATTTCACTGCCGCCACCCAGGCGGAAGCCGCGGAGTAAGATAACAATGAACCACGAAACCGCCCCCGAATTCCTCGCCGCCTGGGAGAAGAACAAGGACATCCTGCGCGAGACCTATCAGCCGGAGATGGAGCATGACGCCTGCGGTGTCGGCTTGGTGGCAGCACTTGACGGCAAGAAGCGCCGCGACATCGTGCAGGCGGGCATCGACGCGCTGAAGGCCGTGTGGCACCGCGGCGCGGTGGACGCCGACGGTAAGACCGGCGACGGCGCTGGCATCCATATCGAGATCCCGCAGGATTTCTTCGGCGCCGAGGTGAAGCGCGGCGGCGACCGCCTGCGCGAAGGCCCGATCGCGGTGGGCATGGTGTTCCTGCCCAAGACCGATCTCGGCGCGCAGGAGCGCTGCCGCCAGATCGTGGAAACCGAGATCCTGAGCTTCGGCTACCGCATCTATGGCTGGCGCCAGGTGCCCATCAACGTGGATTGCATCGGCGAGAAGGCGAACGCCACCCGGCCCGAGATCGAGCAGATCATGCTCTGGAACGCGCGCGGCATCTCGGAGAACGAGTTCGAGCGCGAGCTCTACATCATCCGCCGCAAGATCGAGAAGGCGGCGATCGAGGCGCAGATCACGGATCTGTATCTGTGTTCGCTCTCCTGCCGCAGCATTGTCTATAAGGGCATGTTCCTGGCCGAGAGCCTGACGGATTTCTACCCGGACCTGCTGGATGAGCGCTTCGTCTCGCGCTTCGCCATCTATCACCAGCGCTATTCCACCAACACCTTCCCCACCTGGAAGCTGGCGCAGCCCTTCCGCATGCTGGCGCATAACGGCGAGATCAACACCGTCGCCGGCAACATCAACTGGATGAAGAGCCACGAGACCCGCCTGGGCGCCGAGGGGCTGGACGAGTTCCTGGATTACGTGAAGCCGGTGGTGCAGGCGGGCGGGTCGGACACCGCGGCGCTGGACAATGTGTTCGAGCTGCTGGTGCGCGCCGGGCGCGATGCGCCGATGGCCAAGGCGCTGATGATCCCGCCCGCCACTGGCGCGGACGCGACGATGAAGCAGGCGCACAAGGATTTGTTCTCCTACTGCAACGCCGTGATGGAGCCCTGGGACGGCCCGGCCGCCGTGGCCGCCACCGATGGGCGCTTCGTCATCGCCGGGCTGGACCGCAACGGCCTGCGTCCGCTGCGCTACTCGATGACCCGCAACAAGATGCTGATCGTGGGCTCCGAGACCGGCATGGTGAAGCTGGATGAGGAGGACATCGTCGAGAAGGGCGCGGTCGGCCCCGGCCAGACCATCGCCGTCGACCTCCAGGAAGCGAAATTCTACCACGACGAGGAACTCAAGGACGAACTTGCCGCGCGCCAGGATTTCGGCGCCTGGACCAAGCGCATCACCGTCATCGACCATATCGTGAAGACGGACGCGCCTGAGCCGGTGCGGCTCGATGCCGAGGGCTTACGCCGCCGCCAGCTCGCCGTCGGCTTCACGCTGGAGGAGATGGAGCTGATCCTTCACCCGATGGTGGACGACGCGCAGGAGGCCATCGGCTCGATGGGCGACGACGCGCCGCTTGCCGTGCTTTCCGAGAAATATCGCGGCCTGCACCATTACTTCCGGCAGAGCTTCTCCCAGGTCACCAACCCGGCCATCGACTCCCTGCGCGAGACGCGGGTGATGACGCTGAAGACCCGCCTGGGCAATCTCGGCAATGTGCTGGAGGAAGACGAGACCCAGTGTAACCTGCTGCAACTCGACAGCCCGGTGCTCTCCACCGTGGAATTCGAGGCGATGCGCAAGACCATGGGCGCCTCCGCCTGCGTGGTAGATTGCACCTTCAAGGTGGCGAACGGGGAGGGCGGTTTGCGCCGCGCCATCGAGCGCATCCGCCGCGAGGCCGAGGAGGGCGTGCGCGCCGGCTGCACCCACGTCATCCTCACCGATGAGGCGATGGGCCCCGAACGTGCGCCGATCCCGATGATCCTGGCCACTGGCGCGGTGCATACGCATCTGGTTCGCCAGTCGCTCCGCACCTTCACCTCGCTGAACGTGCGCGCAGCCGAGTGCATGGACGTGCATTACTTCGCGGTGCTGGTCGGCGTGGGCGCCACCACGGTGAACGCCTACCTGGCGCAGGAATGCATCGCCGACCGCCATGCGCGCGGCCTGTTCGGCAATCTCAGCCTCAAGGAATGCGTTTCCCGCTACAAGAAGGCGGTGGACAAGGGCCTGCTGAAGGTGATGTCCAAGCTCGGCATCTCGGTCATCTCCTCCTATCGCGGCGGCTATAACTTCGAGGCCATCGGCCTCTCCCGCGCGCTGGTTGGCGAGTTCTTCCCCGGCATGCCGTCGCGCATCTCCGGCATCGGCCTGCCCGGCATCGCGCATGAGGTGCTGGAGCTGCACGAGGCGGCATGGAGCGGCAATGTCATGCCGCTGGACATTGGCGGCCAGTACCGCCTGCGCCGGACCGGCGAGGCCCATGCCTTCGACAACAACGCCATTCACCTGCTGCAGACGGCTGTCGGCAGCGGTTCCTACAAGATGTACAAGAAGTACACGGAGATGGTGCGCAAGCAGAAGCCGATCGCGCTGCGCGACCTGCTGGATTTCCGCCGCGACGGGCTGACCCCGGTCTCGGTGGACGAGGTTGAGAGCATCACCGAGATCCGCAAGCGCCTGCTGGCGCCAGGCATTTCGCTCGGCGCGCTCAGCCCCGAGGCGCATGAGACGCTCTCCATCGCCATGAACCGCATCGGCGCGCGCTCCGATAGCGGCGAGGGCGGCGAGGACCCGGCCCGCGCCGAGCCGCGCCCGAATGGCGACAACGCCTCCTCGGCCATCAAGCAAATCGCCTCGGGCCGCTTCGGCGTCACCGCCGAATACCTGAACGACTGCAAGGAGATCGAGATCAAGGTCGCGCAGGGCGCCAAGCCCGGCGAGGGCGGGCAGCTGCCCGGCTTCAAGGTGACGGAGCTGATCGCCAGGCTGCGCCACGCCACCCCGGGTGTGACGCTGATCTCCCCCCCGCCGCATCACGACATCTACTCGATCGAGGATCTGGCGCAGCTGATCTACGACCTCAAGCAGATCAACCCGCGCGCCACGGTGTGCGTGAAGCTGGTCTCGCGCTCCGGTATCGGCACCATCGCGGCTGGTGTGGCGAAGGCCAAGGCGGATGCGATCCTGGTCTCGGGCCATGTCGGCGGCACCGGCGCCTCGCCGCAGTCTTCGGTGAAATATGCCGGCATGCCGTGGGAGATGGGCCTCTCCGAGGCGCATCAGGTGCTGATGCTCAACCGTCTGCGCCACCAGGTGGTGCTGCGCACCGATGGCGGCATCAAGACCGGGCGCGACGTGGTGATCGCCGCCATGCTGGGCGCGGAAGAGTTCGGCATCGGCACGGCCAGCCTCGTCGCCATGGGCTGCATCATGGTGCGTCAGTGCCATTCGAACACCTGCCCGGTGGGCGTGTGCACCCAGGACGAGGCCCTGCGCCAGAAGTTTGAGGGCTCGCCGGAGAAGGTGATCAACCTGTTCTCCTTCGTGGCCGAGGAAGTGCGCGAGATCCTGGCCTCGCTCGGCTTCAAGTCGCTCAAGGACATCATCGGCCGTGCCGATCTGCTGCACCAGGTCTCCCGCGGCGCGGATTACCTGGACGACCTCGACCTCAACCCGATCCTGGCGCAGGCCGACCCGGGCCCGCATGCACGCTACTGCACGCGCGTGGGCCGCAACGAGGTGCCGGAGACGCTGGACGCGCAGATGATCGCGGACGCGCAGCAGTTCTTCCAGAGCGGTGAGAAGATGCAGTTGCAGTACAACATCCGCAACACGCATCGCGCCATCGGCACCAAGTTCAGCTCGCAGATCGTGGCCAAGTACCGCAAGGCCAAGCTGCAGCCGGACCATGTGACGGTGCGCCTGCGCGGCTCGGCTGGGCAGTCGCTCGGTGCCTTCGGCGTGAAGGGGCTGAAGCTGGAAGTCTTCGGCGATGCCAACGACTATGTGGGCAAGGGGCTTTCCGGCGCCACCATCGTGGTGCGCACCGGGCCGTCCTCCAAGCTTAAGACCAACGAGAACACGATCATCGGCAACACGGTGCTGTACGGCGCCACCTCGGGCGCGCTGTTCGCGGCCGGCATGGCGGGCGAGCGCTTCGCCGTCCGCAATTCCGGCGCCATGGCGGTGGTCGAGGGCATTGGCTGCAATGGCTGCGAGTACATGACCGGCGGCACCGTGGTGGTGCTGGGTGAGGTGGGCGACAATTTCGGCGCCGGCTTCACCGGGGGCATGGCCTTCGTCTACGACCGCGAGAAGAAGTTCGAGCTGCGCCTGAACCCGGATACGCTGCACTGGCAGCGCGTCGCCTCCGCCCACTGGGCCGAGGTGCTGAAGGGCCTGGTCGAGCGCCACGTGGCCGAAACGGAAAGCCGCTACGCCGCCACGCTGCTGAATGACTGGGACCGGGAGTTCCCGCATTTCTGGCAGGTGGTGCCGAAGGAGTACATCAAGTATCTCTCCGAGCCGCTGGACGACGCGCCCCAGGCCGAGCGGGCCTGAAACTAATCCGCCGGTGCCGCTTTAAGTTGCGCGGCACCGGTGGCATAGATGGGAGCTATGCGAATCCTGTATCATCTCCCGCTCTCTCCCTATTCGCGCAAGGTGCGGCTGGTGATGGCGGAAAAGCGCCTGCCCTTCGAGTTGAAGGTGGAGAAGGTGTGGGAGCGCCAGCCCGGCTATCTGGAACTCAACCCGGCCTGCACCGTGCCCCTCCTCGTCGAGGATAACGGCCTGGTCGTCCCGGATTCCCGCGTCATCTGCGAGTATCTGGAGGAAGCCTATCCGGAGGTGCAGCTGCTCAGCCACTCCATTCCGGAGCGGGTGGAGACAAGGCGGCTGGTGGCCTGGTTCGACGATAAATTCTTCTCCGAGGTGACGCGCCATCTGCTCTGGGAAAAGACCATGAAGCAGGCGCTGAAGCTCGGGCCGCCGGATGCCAACGCCCTGCGCGCGGGATACGCCAACCTCAAGCAGCATCTGGTTTATATCGGCTGGCTGGCCGAGCACCGGCGCTGGCTGGCCGGGGCCAATCTGTCGCTCGCGGATTTTGCCGCCGCGGCCCAGCTTTCCGCGCTGGACTATCTGGGCGACGTTGACTGGTCGGCCTCCGCCGCAGCCAAGGACTGGTACGCGCGGATCAAGAGCCGTCCCAGCTTCCGCGCCGTGCTGGTGGACAAGGTGAACGGCATCGCCCCGCCACCGCATTACGCGGATCTCGATTTTTAGCCCGTCATTGCGAGCCGCGCTTGCGCGGCGCGGCAATCCATCTCTTGATGCTACCTCGTTTGGCATCTGTCGTTAAACTGAACCAGCGTTTCGGTCAGGAGGGCCGATGCCAAGTGAGCCATTCGTGCGGTGCGGCAAGATGGATTGCTTCGCTGTGCTCGCAATGACCGGGTTGACGTTGCGATATGCGACGCGATGATGCGGCATGGAAAAACACCTTCTCATCTTCGGCCTCGGTTATTCCGGCCGCGCCATAGCCAAGGCGGCGCTGGCGGCGGGTTACGTGGTCACCGCCACCACACGCGGCGGGGCAACGCCTGAGCCTGGGGTGATGCTGGTCCCCTTCGACGCGGCGGATAGCGCCATTGCCACCGCCACGCATATTCTTGTCACCGCGGCACCGGATGAGCATGGCGATCCGGTGCTGGCGCGTTACCGAGAGGCCATCGAACACGCCAGAAAGTTGCGCTGGGTCGGCTATCTCTCCACCACCGGAGTTTACGGCGATGCTGGTGGCGCCTGGGTGGATGAGGACGCGCCGCCCAACCCCGGCTCCGAGCGCACGCGCCGCCGGGTGGAGGCTGAGGCGGCATGGTTAAGTGTTGCGCGGCCCGATTCAGACTTCGCGGCTGACGCCGCTCCGTCATCGGGACGCGCCATAAGCATCTTTCGTCTCGCGGGAATTTACGGCCCCGGGCGCTCGATGTTCGACGATCTCCGCGCCGGGCAGGGGCGGCATGTGGTCAAGCCCGGCCATGTGTTCGGGCGCATCCACCGTGACGATATTGCCCATGGCGTGCTCGCCGCCATGGCGCGCGAGGCTGGGGGCATCTTCAACTTCGCGGATGACATGCCCGCCGCCAGCGCCGATGTGGTGGTGGAGGCGGCACGGCTGCTCGGCGTGGAGCCGCCGCCGCCCGTGCCCTATGAGGAAGCGGTGAAAACCATGTCCGCCATGGCGCGCAGCTTCTGGGCGGAGAACCGCAAGGTCTCCACCGCCAAAACCAAGGCGGCGCTGGGCATTGCCTGGAAATACCCGGATTACCGGGCGGGGCTAGCAGCCATTCTGCAGGAGGAGGCTGCGCAGCGTCCCCTCTAGCAGGCCGAGATCGCGTGGGCGGGAAAGCCGGTGGTCGCCATCCTTCACGAAGGTGAGCCGTACATCCGGGGTTTCCAGCTGTTTCGCCAGTTCCAGGCTCAACCCCCAGGGCACGTCGGCATCCTGCATGCCGTGCAGGATGCGCACCGGGCAATCCACCGCGATCGGCGTGTTGAGCAGCAGATGCGCGCGTCCTTCCTCCAGCAGCCGCCATGTCAGCGGCAGCGGCTCGCCATATTCGGAGGGGCGGCGCAACACCCCTTGCGTCTTCATGATGTGCAGCTGGTCGGCGCTGAGTTCGAGGAGGATCAGCCGCTCGGTGAAGTCCGGTGCCGGGGCGATGAGCAGCAGCCCGCGCAGCCGCGCCTTGAGCCGCAGCGCCAGCAGCAGGGCGATCCAGCCGCCCATCGAGGAGCCGACGATCAGCAACTCCTGCTGCGGCACCACCTGGCTGATGACGAAGGCTGCATCCTCCAGCCAGCTGCCGATGGTGCCGTTGATGAATTCACCGCCGGAGCGGCCATGGCCGGAATAGTCGAAGCGCAGCATCGCCAGTCGCCCATGCTGGCAGATTTCCAGCAGCGCGGTGGCTTTGGTGCCGTTCATGTCTGAGGCATAGCCGGGGCAGAACACCACCACAGGCCCGGCGCCGGGCAGGTACTCATATTCCAGGTTCACACCAGCTACGCGGCAAATATTCGGCATTGGCTATTACCCCCAAATTCATGTTAGCGCGGCGGCCATGAATAATCGACGCCTAACGATTCTCCAGGTGCTGCCACAACTTGGCATGGGCGGCGCGGAGCGGGTGGCGGTGGAAGGCGCGGAGGCCGTGCACTTAAGCGGCCATCGCTCGCTGATCGCCGCCGGGGCCGGGCCGCTGGCGCCGCTGGCCGCCCGCGCCGGGGCGGAACTGGTGCTCCTGCCGCTGAACACCAAGAACCCGCTGAGCATTTGGCGCAATGTCCGCCGGCTGGAAGAAGTGATCGAGGAGAACGAGGTCGACTTGATTCACGCGCACTCCCGCGCGCCCGCCTGGTCGGCCTATTACGCCGCCAAGCGGCGCAAGATCCCGTTCGTCACCACGTATCATGGCGTCTATGGCGAGGAGAACGCGCTGAAACGCCGCTACAATGAGGTTATGGCGCGTGGCGACCGGGTGATCGCGGTCAGCAACTATGTCGCGGAGCTGATCCAGTCCCGTTACGGCATCGGCCCCGAGCGCGTGCGCGTGGTGCATGGCGGCGTGGATGTGGAGATTTTCGACCCCGCCACCGTGCTGGGTGACCGTTCCGTGCGCCTCGCGCGCGCCTGGCGGGCCGATTCCGGGCAGCCCACGATCATGCTCCCCGGGCGGCTCACCGGCTGGAAGGGACAGAAGCTGTTCATCGAGGCGCTGGCCTGGATGCGGCATCAGGATGTGCTGGGCATTCTCGTGGGCTCGGACCAGGGGCGCACGGCCTACACCGCCAGCCTTGTCGCCCTGGCCAAAAAGCTGGGCCTGGGGCCGCGCCTGCGCATGGCGGGGCATGTGGACGACGTGCCCGCGGCGATGATGCTGGCCGATGTGGTGGTGAACTGCTCGACCAAGCCCGAGGCATTCGGCCGCACCATCGTCGAGGCCCAGGCCATGGGGCGCGTTGTCGTCGCCGCGGACCATGGCGGCGCGCGGGAGACGGTGCTGGACGGCCAGAGCGGGTTTCTCGTGCCGCCGGGCAATGCCGCGGCACTCGCGGCGGTGCTGGATGCGATTCTGGACATGCCGGCCGAGGCGCGCATTGAGTTCGGGCGGCAGGCGCGCGGGCATATCGCCCGCAACTTCTCCCTGCCGGTGATGCAGACGCGGCTGCTGAACGTGTACGCGGAGCTGCTGGGGTGAAAATCCTCGTCATCAAGCACGGCGCCTTCGGCGACATCGTGCTGGCCTTTCCCGCCTTTGCCGCCATCCGCGCGGCGCATCCGGGGGGGCAAATCACGCTACTGACCACCAAACCCTATGCCGGGCTGCTGGGTAAAAGCCCGTGGTTCGATCGCGTGGAGGTGGACGCCAAGCCGGAAGCCTGGAACCTGCCCGGCCTGCTGCGCCTGCGCCGCCAGCTGCGCGGGTTCGATCTGGTTTACGACCTGCAAACCTCCGGCCGGTCCTCGCGCTATTTCGCCCTGGCCGGGCGGCCGGAATGGTCGGGCATCGCTCCGGGCTGCGCCCTGCCGCACCGCGATGCGAATCGCGGCCATGTCCACACGCGCGAGCGGCTTGAAGACCAGCTGCGCGATGCCGGGATTGCCAGCGTGCCGGTGCCGGACCTCTCCTGGCTGGCTGGGGATATCTCCGGCTTTGCCCTGCCGCCGGACTACGCCGTGCTGGTGCCAGGTGCTGCGCCGCACCGGCCGGAAAAGCGCTTTCCGGCTGAAAAATTCCGCGAGGTGGCGGCCGGGCTCGGGTTGCCCGTGGTGGTGGTTGGTACGGCGGGTGAGCGCGATCTCGCCAGGACCATCGGCGGGGTGGACCTGACCGGGCGGACGGATTTCTTTCAGCTTGCCTCGGTGCTGCGTGGCGCGAAGCTTGCCATCGGCAACGACACGGGGCCGATGCATCTCGCCGCCGCATTGGGCACGCGCTGCATTTCGCTGTTCTCGGCGGCCTCCGACCCGGCGCTCACCGCGCCGCGCCCCCCGGATGGCGGCTGGCCCACCATATTGCGCGCGCCAAATCTGCAAGACCTCCCGGTTGCGCAGGTGCTTGCCGCCCTGCCATAACGCCCTAGAATTTCTAGCCAAAGAGAAGAGACATGCCTGCAATCACATTGCCCGACGGTTCCGTTCGCTCCTTCGAGGGCGCGGTGACGGGCACTACGATCGCCGAGGCGATTGGGCCGGGCTTGGCCCGCGCCGCGCTGGCCATGGTGGTGAACGGCGCCGAGATGGATATGGCGCGCGAGATCACCGAGGATTCGTCGGTGAAGTTCGTCACCCGCAAGGATGAGGCGGCGCTGGAGCTGATCCGCCACGATGCCGCGCACATCCTGGCCGAGGCCGTGCAGGAACTCTACCCCGGCACGCAGGTGACGATCGGCCCCTCCATCGAGAACGGGTTCTATTACGATTTCTACCGCAACGAGCCGTTCAAGCCGGACGACCTCCCGGCCATCGAGGCGAAGATGCGCGAGATCGTGGCGCGCAACGAGAAATTCGTGCGCGAGGTGTGGACGCGCCACGAGGCGATCAATTTCTTCGAGGCCAAGGGTGAGCGCTTCAAGGCCGAGCTGATCCGCGACCTGCCCGAGGACCAGACCATCACCATCTACCGCCAGGGCGAGTGGCTGGACCTTTGCCGTGGCCCGCATCTGCGCTCCACAGCGGATGTCGGCACGGCCTTCAAGCTGATGAAGACCGCCGGGGCCTATTGGCGCGGGGATTCGAAGAACCCGATGCTGAGCCGCATCTACGGCACCGCCTGGCGCGACACCAAGGAACTGGACGCCTATTTGCACCAGCTTGAGGAAGCCGAACGCCGCGACCACCGCAAGATCGGCCGCGAGATGGATTTGTTCCACATCCAGGAAGAGGCGGTGGGCAGCATCTTCTGGCACCAGAAGGGCTGGAAGCTCTACCGCACGGTGGAAGCCTATATCCGCCGCCGCCTGGAGCAGAATGGCTACGAGGAAGTGCGCACGCCGCAGCTCGTGGACCGCAAGCTGTGGGAAAACTCCGGCCATTGGGACAAGTACCGCAAGAACATGTTCATCGCCGAGGTGGTGGAGGAAGAATCCACCCTGGCGCTGAAGCCGATGAACTGCCCCTGCCATGTGCAGATCTTCAAGCAGGGGCTGCGCTCCTACCGCCAGCTGCCCATCCGCATGGCCGAATTCGGCGCCTGCCACCGCTACGAGCCCTCTGGCGCGCTGCACGGCATCATGCGCGTGCGCGCCTTCACCCAGGACGACGCGCATATCTTCTGCACGGAAGACCAGATCGCCGACGAGACGGTGAAGTTCGTTGAGCTGCTGGAGAGCGTGTACAAGGATTTCGGCTTCGAGAGCTTCACCGTGAAGTTCTCCGACCGCCCCGAGGTCCGCGCCGGGGCCGACGAGGTGTGGGACCGCGCCGAGGGCGCGCTGAAGGCCGCCTGCGAGAAGGCCGGCGTGGAATACACGCTCAACCCGGGCGAGGGTGCGTTCTACGGGCCGAAGCTGGAATTCGTGCTGCGCGATGCCATCGGGCGCGACTGGCAATGCGGCACCATCCAGGTGGATTTCGTGCTGCCGGAGCGTCTGGACGCCGAGTACGTCACCTCCGAATCCGGCCGCGCCCGCCCGGTGATGCTGCACCGCGCGATCATCGGTTCGTTCGAGCGTTTCCTCGGCATCCTTATCGAGCAATATGCCGGGCGCTTCCCCCTCTGGCTGGCGCCGACCCAGGTTGTGGTGGCCACCATCGTCTCCGACGCCGATGATTACGCGGCCGAGGTGGCGGCGGTGCTGGCCAAGGCCGGGCTCTCGGTTGAGCTGGATGTGAGCAACCAGAAGATCCAGGCGAAGATCCGCGAGCATTCGCTGCACCATGTTCCCAATATTCTGGTCGTAGGACGAAAAGAGGCTGAGGAGCGCAAGGTTGCCCTGCGGCGCCTGGGTGGCGCGGCGCAGGAGATCCTGGGGCTGGACGAGGTTGTGGCGCTGCTCAAGGCCGAGGCCACCGCGCCCGACCTGCGGGGCGCCGAATAATGGCGCTGAAGATAGGCATCGTTCCCGTCACCGCGTTCCAGCAGAACTGCACGATTTTGTGGGATGACGAGACGATGCTCGGCAGCATCGTGGACCCCGGCGGGGACGTGCCGGACCTGCTCGACCTGCTGAAGAAGGCTGGGGTGACGCTCGCCGGCATTTTCATCACCCATGGCCATATGGACCATGCGGGCGGGGCGGCGGAACTCTCGGAGGCTACTGGCGTGCCCGTCACCGGCCCGGACATCGCCGACAAGTTCCTGCTCGACGACATGGAGGCGATGGGCGCGCGCTTCGGCCTTGTTTGCCGCAACTGCACGCCCGATGCCTGGGTGAAGGAGGGCGATATCGTCACCCTTGGCGGCGCGGAATTCGAGGTGCGGCATTGCCCGGGCCATACGCCCGGGCATGTGGTGTTCATCAACGACGCGCTGAAATTCGGCATTTTCGGCGATGTGCTGTTCCATGGCTCGATCGGGCGCACCGATCTCGGCGCTTACGGAAACCATGAGCAGCTGATCGAGAGCATCCGCACCAAGCTGCTCACCCTGCCGGATGATTTCCACTTTATCTGTGGCCATGGCCCGGATTCGAGCATCGGGGCCGAGCGGCGGAGCAATCCGTTTTTGCAGGATTAAAATCAGCAAAAACCCGGCATTGGCAAGCCCCCGAACGGTAATCCAGGTCCAATGTAGTTAAATGCATGGTGGCTGGTCTGGTTTTGCTGTGGCCGGCGCCGCGCCTATGAACGCGGCTGGCGGTGG
>NZ_JBKQJR010000147.1:0-13698 GCF_052326845.1 Acidocella sp.
TGTGCCGGGTGGTGGTGGAGGATTCCGTGGCGCTGCTGTTCAGCGCTGGGCATTTTCCGGCGATCGAGGCTGATGATCCGGCGCTGGTGCGGTGCTTGCAGGATGTCACCGCGGAATCGCGGTTGAACGAGGTAATGATCGATGCGGCGATCCGGGGCTCGGTTGGCTCGGTGGCGGTGCTGTTCCGCGTGCTGCAGGGGCGGGTGTTCTTCTCGGTGCTGGAGAGCCTGTATCTGACGCCGGTATGGAGTGCCGCGGCCCCTGATACGCTGGCGCAGGTGACGGAGCGCTACAAGGTGAGTGGCGCCGACCTCGTCGCGCAGGGCTATGACAATATCGATGCGCAATCGATGTACTGGTTCCAGCGCATCTGGGATACGGAAGCAGAGACCTGGTATCTTCCCTGGGCGGTGAATGATCCGCTGGGCGGGCCCGTGAAGGATGAGCAGCGCAGCGTGACGCATGGGCTGGGCTTCGTGCCGGTGGTGTGGATCCGCTGAACCAGGGGTTGATCTGGCTGGCGGATAATCTGCGGATATCCTACGGCGATGGCGGGATTCTGCCGCTGATGAAGATGGTGGCGCGGGCCTCGCGGAAATTCCCGCTGACGGTGATGGGCGAACGCGTGCCGCCGCTGGATGTGACGCAGCGGCTGAAGCTGCGCTGGCCGCGCTGGTATCCGCTCTCGGCCGATGACCGGCTGAAGGAGGCGCAGGCGGTTTCGGCGCTGGTGAACGCGGGGCAGCTCTCGCGCGAGACAGCGGTGAAAACCGTGGCCGCGGCGCATAGGATTACGGATGTGGAAGCGGAGTTGGAAGCCATTGACCAGGATGCGCAATGACTGAGAAAAACGAAAACACAGAGGATTGGCGCGAGCGTGCCGAAAGTGCTGAGGCGGCGCTAAGCCAGATGCAGGCGGAGATGGCTGCCCGGGTGGCGCGCGCCGAGCTGAAGGCGGAGGCCGTGCGGGCCGGGATGATCGACCTCGACGGGTTGAAGCTGATTGATGCCGCATCGATACGGCTCAACCAGAATGGCGAGATCGAGGATGCGGCGAGCCTGCTGGCGCGGATGAAGCGGGAGAAGCCGTGGCTGTTCGGGGCGGGGGCGTCGTCCTCGGCGGCGGCGAACCCGCCCAGGCCGGAGCCGCCGCGCACACGGCATGCCAATGAGCTGAGCCATGAGGAATGGCTGAGCGCCAGGGCCGCGCTGATCCGCCGCCGCTGAAGTTTACTCTGGCGGCTGCCTAGCCGTGCATTTATGCGCTTCGGTGCTCACGTACTCCAACGTACGCTCCGCTCCGATGCTCGAAATGCACGACTATTCAGCTCACCAGAGCGACTTTTGAAATATTAGAAAATAACTCGTTACAAGTTGCGTCTGAAAAGCCGGCCATGGGGCGCACCCGTTGCTGGATGATGAGTCATGCTCAAACAGAGGAATGTATAGAGGATGGGTATTCAGAATTTCCCAGCTGCGCTGCAGCCGATTATTCAACAGGGTTTTCTTGAGCGGGAGTTCGAGCAGGCGCTGACATCGCGCCTCGGCTACCGGCTGATCGCCGACCGTGAGGAATTCGCGGTGGGGATCGGTGAGACGCTGACCAAGACCCGCGCCGGGCTGAAGCCGAGCGTGACCACGCCGCTGGCCGCTTCGTCCAACACCAACCTGGACAACGGGCTCGCCTCCACCAACTGGGGTGTGGAGCAGTACACGATCTCGCTGAACTTCTATGCCGCGACGCAGGACCTTAACATGGTGACCAGCCGTGTGGGCATTGCCTCGCAGTTCCTGCAGAATGCCGCGATTAACGGCGAGCAGGCCGCGCGCAGCCTGGATGAGTTGGCGCGCAATGCGCTGTTCGCGCCGTATTTCGGTGGCAATACCCGCGTGGTGACGACGCTTGCCGCTGCTGGTCCTGCCGTGGAGGTGGACGATGTTCGCGGCTTCCAGACTGTGTTCGTGAACGGCGTGCAGCAGGCTGTGTCCTCGACCTATCCGCTGACCGTGACCGTGGGTTCCAACGTGTACAGCATTGTCGGCGTAACGCCGGATGCGGTTAATGCCTCGACCGCGCCCAGTGGTATTTCCGGCCAGCTGCTGTTTGCCAGCAATGTGACCGTGGCCGATGGCACCGCGGGCAATGCCGTGCAGGCGGCGACCGCGAGTTCCATCGTGCGCCCGGCCAGCCGTGGCAATACCGCCGCGCTGCAGGCCACCGATACGCTGACCATGAGCAATCTGCTCGATGCCGTGGCGCTGCTGCGCCGCAATGCCGTGCCGCTGGTGGACGGGCTGTATAATTGTTATCTCGACCCGATTTCCGCGCGGCAGCTGTTCTCCGATCCGGATTTCAAGCAGCTGTTCCAGGGCAGCACCTCGGCCAACCCGGTGTTCCGCCAGGGCATGGTGAGCGACTTCCTCGGCCTGCGCTTTATTACCACCACCGAGGCCTATGTGCAGAGCCATCCGAGCATTGGCGGGCTTTATGTGCGCCGGCCGATCGTGTGCGGGCAGGGTGCGCTGATCGAGGGTGATTTCGCGGGTATGGCCGCCGATGATGTGGCGCCGAAGGACAGCCTGGTGCAGGTCATCGATGGCGTGGCGATGGTAATACGCTCAGTGTACAGAGTTTCGGCGCGGTGTGGACCTATGTGCAGAACAAGCTGCCGGGCGTGAAGCCGAAGGTGGTGGAGCTGACCGCCAACACTGTGCTGGACACCACCGACCATAATAACCGCGTGCTGGTGGCCAGCGCGCCGATTACGCTGAGCGCGAACTTCGCCAATATGGGCTCGGGATTTTCCTGCACGCTGATCAATCTGGCTGCCGGGCCCGTGACCATGGGGACCGGCATCACCTCTGGCTCCGGCTCCACGACGCTGCCGCCGGGTGCCGCGACCGAGTTGCTGGGGCTGAGCTACTCCGGCGGCTCGCTGGTATGGTGGAGCGGCGTAGTGCCGAATGCGCCGACGATCACGGTGGGGACGATCAGCCCCCCTGTGCTCAATACGGCGTTCATCGTGAGCGGCGGCATCTTCAATGACGCTCCGACGGCGCTGGATTATTCCATCGATGGCGGCAGCACCTGGGTTGCCGTGCCGAACCCGGTGATCACTACGAACGCCTACAGTTTTACCGCCGCGGGACTTCCGGCGGGGAGCTATGCGGTCCGCGTTCGCAACCATAACAACCCTGCGATTATGGGCGTGTCCAACAGCTTCACGGTGGCGGCGCCGACGATTACGCTGGGCAGCGTGCCGGCGAGCGTGATGGTGAACAGTGCGATCGCGCTTTCCGGCACGGTGTCTCCCGCCAACAGCGCGGTGCAGGTGGGGCTCTCGGCCAGCGGTACCACGGCGCCTTCTGCCTGGGTGAACGCGGTGACCGACAATGGCGCCTGGACCGCGAGTCTGATGCCGACGGTTGCGGGCACATATTACGTGTGGGCGCAGCAGGATACGGATACTGCGGTGCAGGCGGTGTCCTCGGCGGTGAACGCGGTGGCGGCGACGCTGAGTGTGAGCGCGCCCGCTACCGGAACTGCCGGGACCGCCCTGGCGGTGACGGGCAGTGTGAGCCCGGCGGCCGATGTGGTGAACGTGGTGCTGGATGTTCAGAACACGGCGGCGCCGAGTTCCGGCTGGATGGCGGCGCCGAATGCGAGCGGCAGCTTCTCCGCTTCGCTCACGCCGAGCGCGGCCGGGACCTATTACGTTTGGGCGCAGGACCCGGCGAGCGGCCTGACCGCCGTCTCCGCCGCGATTACCGTGGCGGCGGCGCCCAGCGTTGTCTATGGCTTCAACAATCCGGGCGGCAGCTATGTGCATGGCGTGAGCACGATTCCGCTGAACGGCTCGGTGACGCCGGCACAGAGCGTGGCGACGCAGGTGGCGCTCTCTACGTCCAACACCGTTGTGCCCAGCTCCGGCTGGCAGGCAGCGTCGATCATCTACTCCAACTCGCTGTGGGCAGTTTACTACAACACGCCTGCCACGGCCGGGAACTATTATGTGTGGGTGCAGACTGCGGCGGGTACCGATTCCGCTGTCAGCAGCTTCGCCGTCAAGGTGACCTAGCCAATGGCCATGTTGTTCAACATACCTGGCTCGCCGCTGGCGGCCGGGCTGGGCATGCGCGTGCTCGCCGGACCGCTACCCGCAGGGAGCGCGCCGCCGGAAGGGTTGTTCACCGGGCCGTATCCGTCCGCGATCAGCGGGATCTCGGGCTGGTGGGATGCGGGGCTGCCGGGCGGGCTGCTGGATGTAAGCGGTGCTGCGATGCTGGCGAGCAATGGCGTTGTCGGTGCGGTGAAGGACAAGTCCAGCAACGGCAACAACCTGATGCCGTACCACATTGCCGCGGATACCGCGCCGGCCGCTACCATCGCAGCACCTCGGGTGAACGGGTATCTCGGGGCGGTGGGCGCGCCGGATGCGGCCATCGTGAATTACGGGCCGAGCCTGGACCCGGATTGGGGGCTGGCGCATCCGGGGCTGGAGCTGGGTTCGGGTGCTGCCTGGACGCGGTACCTGGTGTGGACGCGGCCGAACTGGCGGCAGGGAACGTATTACGTCAATAACCAGCCGATCCCGCTGATCCACACCACTGCTGGCGCTGGCGCGATGATCCTGCAGGCGGATAGCGCCGAGGGAGCGAACCTTACGCTGTTTCCCGGCACCGCGAGCCAAACCGTGCTGTCCTCCACACTGGCGAGGCGGCACAGCCATGCGGTGATTTTGCGTAACACGCCGGGCAGTGGCGTGGATGTGTGGCTGGATGGCGTGCAAGTGGCGGCTGGCGTGGCCAATCCGCTGGCGGCCAGTGCCAACGCGCAGGTGCTGTTTTTGCATGACGGCAGCATTCAGGGTTCGGCGCAATGCTGGTTCCATGAGGCGGCGGCATGGGAACGCGCGCTGAGCGCAGGGGAGATCACGACGTTGATCGCGGCGCAGGCGCGCTGGGTGCTGGGGACGAGGCGGGGCGTGAACCTGCTGGTCATGGGCCAGTCCAACGCCGCCTGGTTTATTGCCGCCGGGGGCGCGCTGGCGCTGGCGCAGGGTGTGGCCTGGTATTTGGGCGCCGCGGCCTATGGATACACGGCGGCGGAATCCGGCACGTATTTGTCACCGAACCGGTATTCGGTGATTCCTGGGCATCCGATCTCCAACTCCTCGCCGCCGCTGTTTCCGCCAGGGAGTTCGGGCGGCACGTTCCTGACCAATCCGGGGGATGGGTCTGATCCCTCCACCTGGGCGGCGGGGCCGGACTTCGCGGCGCTGAGTGCGTATCTGACCGGCAGCAGCGCGGTTGTGAGCGCGGTGGATGAGAGCGACATCGCGTTTCTCGTCTGGCCGTGGTCAGAGCAGGACAGCACCATGCCCTACGCGAACAAGGCGCTGTACGAGAGCAGTGTGCTGCAACTGCTCTCGATGACGCGGAGCCTGCTTGGGCGCACAGCGGCTAATCTGCCACTGCTGGCCTGGAATGCGATTCCGTACGAGACCAATGACGGCGTGCAGATGGTGCGCGAGTCCATCGCCGGTCTGGCAGCGGACGCGGGCAACAACATTGTGGTGTTTGCAGTGCAGACGGCGGATTCCAACCCGCTCAATGCGTCTTACGATCCGGCCACGGGGCTATTTTCCGGGGGCGATCCGGAGCATCGCGATGAGCCCGACTTGCTGCGCTATGGGCGGATCGGCGCGCATGCTGCCGGGAGGGCCGCGCTGGCGATGGGGCTGAGCGATACGATTCCGGCGGTCCAGGCGCCTGCTAGCGGATTGCCGATGCAGGGCGGGCCGCAGATTACGCATGTTTACCGCGAATCCGATACGGAACTGATTTTAACGGTTGCGCATGATGCGGGGAATGATCTGCTGGTGCCGCTGCAGGCGGCGAACGGTGCGGGCTTTGCGGTGATGGATGGCGGCTCGGTGGCAACGCCGGGCACGATCATCACCGGCACGGCGGCATCACGGGTGGATGCGACGCATCTGGCCGTGACCATGGCGGCGCCGATTACCAATCCGTCCGCCGAGGTGCTGTTTTTCTATCCGTATGGCAGCACGCAGATCGGCCGCGGCAATGCGGTGGCCGACAACGCCGCCAGCCAGACCCCGCCCGCGAACTGGAGCATCGGTAATGATCTCGGCTCCGCCTGGAATGTCAATTTCCCGCTCCAGGCCACGAGTTATCCGATCACGCTGTCTGACACGCCAGACTGAGGAACCAATATGGACACAGACAATGTTGCCCTGCTGCGTACGGACATAGCGGGACTTCGTAACGATATAAGCGGCATAAGGCAGGATATCGGAATCCTGGAGGCCAAGGCCGATTCACTCGAAACCTGGCGGGTTCTGTATCTGGCCCAGGAAGATCTGGTCATCGGCAAGCTGTTTGGAAAAATCGATGAGCTGGTCACGGGATTAAGCGATATGAGGGCGGATTTGGCGCGAATGCGCGGTGAGCGAGATGCGGAGCGGCGGATCAGCATGATGATCATCAGTGTGCTTTCCGCCGTGTGCGGCGGGCTGTGCGCGAGGCTGTTCCATGGATAATTTTGCCAGATGCTTCGCCTTCACCCTGGGGGCTGAGGGCGGCTACACCGACAACCCCGCGGACCCGGGCAACTGGACCGGGGGCACCGTGGGCCGTGGCGCGTTGCGCGGCACCAAGTACGGGATCAGCACGGCGGCGTATCCAGCGCTGGATATCGCCAACCTTTCAGAGGACGAGGCGCAGGCGATCTACCGCCGCGATTTCTACGCGCCGCTGCATGGCGATGAGCTGGCACTACCTGTGGCGATGGTGGCGTTCGACGCGGCGGTGAATGCCTGGCTGAGGCGCTCCGTGTGCTGGTTGCAACAGGCCGTGGGAGTACTGGCGGATGGCGTGCTGGGGCCGAAGACGCTGGCGGCGCTGAACAACATGGATGCGCTGGCGCTGGCGCGGGAAGCGCTCGCGCGGCGGCTGGATTTCTACAGCCGCGCGCCGGGCTGGGCGAATTTCAGCCTGGGCTGGACACGCCGGGTGATCGCCCTTGCCGGTGAGATTATTCACTGAGGAGACAAGAATGAATTCGATCAGGGCATTTTTGCAGTCGCCCACAAACCGGACGGGATTGGCGATCTGGCTGGGTACGGCGATGACCGCGGTGGTGCAGTATTTCGTGCTCAAGCAGACGCTGCCTTCCGAGGATTTTCTGGGGATTATTTTGGGCTTTGTGAAGATTGTTGAGCCTGAGACAGCGGTGACCGTGGCGCAGATGGAAACGGCGATCGCCGATGCCGCGCAGCTGATCAGGACGAAGAATCCCGCTGAGATCGAAGTGGTTGCGGCGGATATGGGCACGATCGCGGCCGGTGTGATGGACGGCCACGGTTGAGTGCCTGCCGTGCGGCGCGGATCGCCGCAGCGAAACGAGGAGTATGCCATGAGTGAGATTGCGAATATCGAAACCGGGTTGAACGCGGCGGCGGCGATTGGCGCGGCTGCCGGCGGGCCGATTGGCGCGGATGTTGCCGAGGGCTTGCAGGTTGGCGAGGCGGTGGTGAATTCGGTGGTGGCCAGCCAGTCGGCCCATGCCACCGCGCTGGATACGGCGACGACTGCCGCAAGCACCCTGGCCACTGCCGCCGAGCCGGTGCTGGCCACGCTGCCTGCCGCGGATGCCGCCAAGGCCAAGGCAGGGCTTGGCCTGTTGCAGGCGATCCTGGCTGATCTGAAGTCGATCTTCGGGCTGTAACGGGGCTGCCCGGATGGCGGAATTGACGGGCGAAGACTTTGCCCGCCTGGCGGGGTTGCGGGGCGCCCGGCCAGTCAGGCGCCATGGCGGGGCAGGGGTGACGGTGCAGGATCTGGCAATGCGGCTTGGCGCGCCGGGGATTGCGGGCATCGCCCCGGTTCTGCCCCGGCGCATGCCCTGCCCGGCGCGGCGTGCGGGCGAGGCGGAGGGTGGGGTTTTCCTTTCGCCAAGCCCAGCACAGGAGGCGGCCCTGACGGATGCGGCAAAGCGCGGCCCTGACGCGCAGGTACCGCCAGAGGGCTTCCGTTTTGTGCTGGCGGCGGCACGGCGGGAGGCGGCGCAATCCCGCGACCGGCGGGCGAGGGAGCGCGTGGCCACCTATCTTCCGCCACGGGGCGAGGAGGCGTTGCGGCAAGTCTTTGCCCCGGTGCGGCGCAACCTGCCCGCCAGCCCGCCGGATTTGCTTCGCGGCCAACAGGCCATGGGATGGCCGGAGTTTGCGCTGCCGGCTGTCCGGCTTGCGCAGACGATGCCGGGATGGAGGGGGCGCGGTCCGATCTCTCAGGCCTTCGCCACGGAAGTAGGGCGCGGCGTTGAGCCGGGCGCTGGGTCCAGCGAGAAGCTCAACCCGCCCGTGGCCCGGCCCGCCGGACGGGCGGAGGGGGAGGATCTGGCACAGGCGTTGCGGGCATATTTCTTCCGCCAGTCGCGCTTGCCGCCGGCGGGTGGCACCGGGTTTGACCCGCGCCTCACCCCTGCCTGGGCGGGGGTTAAAATTCCGGGCTAGCGGAGAGGCTCTTGATTAGGACCTCGGCGTGCTCGCGGTCCAGCGCCAAGGCGCGGCGGGCGGTGCTTTGGGCGAAGCCGCCCCGGGCCATGGCCGCGAGGACCTTCTGCTCCGGCGCATCGCCGAAGGGCCCGGCGCGGCGGCGGCGCAAATAGGCGCAGGCGGCGGCAAGTTCGCGCTCCGGGTCATCAGGCAGGGTGGGGGCCTTCACGCCCTTGGCCGCCAGATGCGCCAGCGTGGCGCGGCGCGACTTGCCCTCCCGCGTCAGGCGCTTGGCGCGGGAGGCGGCGAAGGCTTCGTCGTTCAACGCGCCCAGCTCCTTGAGCCGCGCCAGCACGCCGGGGATTTCTGCCTTGGCACGGCGCAGGGCGCGGGCGGTCTCCTCCGGCTCGGCGTCTTCCTGCGCGCGGCTCCAGCGCTCCACCCTGCGTGCCAGCACGCGGGCGAGACTGGCCTCGGTGGCGGCGTAGCGCGCCATGTGGTTCAGTGCTGCCTCGTATAGTAAAGCCGCGTCAGGTGGTTTGCCTGCCATGCGCGGAATCTGCCTGCATCTGAGTCTCTTGTCACGCGGCGGAACTCGCCTTATACGGCCCGCTTCACCGTAAAACGTGATGCGCGCGTGTCCGGGCCATTAGGCATGCCTGGCCGCCGCCCCGATATCCGGGACCCCCGTGCGAACGGGTTGTAGCGACAGGAGACCAAAATGCCGAAGCTTAAGACCAAGTCAGCGGTCAAGAAGCGCTTCAAGATCACCGCCACGGGCAAGGTTCTCGCCGGCCCGGGCAAGAAGCGCCATAACCTTTATGCCCGCAGCCAGAAGGCCAAGCGCCAGAACCGCGGCAGCCAAGTCCTTACCCATGCTGACGGCCTGACCGTGAAGCAGTGGGCCCCGTACGGTCTGGAATAAGGGAAGAGGATAGAAAATGGCACGTGTGAAACGCGGCGTTACCACCCACGCCCGCCACAAGAAGGTTCTGGGACTGTCGAAGGGCTATGTTGGCCGTTCGTCGACCAATTATCGCATCGCGATGGAGCGCCTGGAAAAGGCCCTGCGCTATGCTTACCGCGACCGCCGGGTGAAGAAGCGCGAGTTCCGCTCGCTCTGGATCCAGCGTATTAATGCCGCAGTGCGTGAACATGGCCTCACCTACAGCCAGTTCATCTACGGCCTGAAGCAGGCCGGGCTGGAGCTGGACCGCAAGGTGCTCTCGGCCATTGCTTTTGATGACCCCGCGTCCTTCGCGGAGATCGTGCAGGCGGTGAAGGGCGTTTCCGCCGCCGCCGCGGAATAATTTTCCGTAAACTTCACTTGTCTCATGTCCGGGCGGCGGTGCATCCTCCCCCGGACATGAAGACTTATGCCCCCATGCCAGACAATCTGGCAGATCAGGCCTCTTTCCTTACCCCACACGAGCAGGAACAGCTCTGGCGCGCTGCCGTCATAATGGCGGATTCGCGCGGTGTTCTGCTGCGTTTGGCCGGCGTGTTCGGCCGCCGTATCGAGGCGCTGCGCGCGAGCGTGGCTCAGACCGGCGAGCGCCTGGGCGGCGCGGCGTGGACCGGCCTCATCCAGCGCGTGCAGGATACGGTGGAGGATACGCTCTGGTCCAGCTACCGCTACGCCACCTTCGGGCTGGAGGCGGTGCCGCATCTGGCCCGGCCGAAAGCCCCACGCAACAATCCGCTTCATCGCCTCGCCACCACGGCGAGTGGCGCCGCTTCTGGCTTTGTCGGCCTGCCGGGCGTGCTGTTCGACATTCCCTTCACCACCACCACCATTCTACGCTCGATCGCTGAGGTCGCGCGGGATTCCGGCGAGGATCTGGCTGAGGAGGACACGCGCCGGGCTTGTCTGCAGGTGCTCGCCTTCGGCGGGCCTGGCACGGCGGATGACGATGTGGAAACTGGCTACTGGGCGACGCGCCTGGGCGTGAACCACCTGACGGTGAACCTGCTGATCAGCAACGCGGCCAGCCAGCTCGGGATCACCCTGTCGGAGAAATTCCTGGCCCAGGCGGTACCGGTCGCGGGGGCGTTGGCGGGCGCTGCGCTCAATTACGCCTTCACCGAATATTACCAGAACATGGCGCGGGTGCATTTCTGCCTGCGCGCGCTGGAGCGCCGCACGGGTGACCCGGCGGCGCTGCAGAACTGTTTTCAGGACATGGTGCGGCTGGCGCGTGAACGCCGGCGAGTGAGCCGCCGGCCTGGGACAGAGGCGCCGGTGAAATACCTGCCGCGCACGACCCGGTAAGAGCCGCGCGGCGGCGCTATTCGGGTTACTTGAAGGAAATCAGCTCGACGTCGAACATCAGCGTCGCGCCGGGGGGGATAACGCTGCCCGCGCCGCGCTGGCCGTAGCCGTGCTCGGGCGGCAGGATCAGGGTGCGCTGGCCGCCGGCCTGCATGGTGGATACGCCGATATCCCAGCCGGAGATCACCTGGCCCACGCCCAGCTTGAAGGTGAAGGGCTGCCCGCGGTCGCGCGAGGAGTCAAACTTCTTGCCCTTGGCGCCGTTCTCATACAGCCAGCCGGTATAATGCACGGTCACCATCTGGCCTTTCTTCGGCGTATCGCCGGTGCCCGCCACATGGTCCTGGTACTGCACGCCGGACGGCAGGGTGACGATATCGCTTTCGGCCATTTTTCAATCCTTTACGCAATTGCATCCAGGGAGACCGGCTGGCCTCCCCGGCGCGTTATACTTAGTTCTTGGCCTCGTGGTAGCCAGCAGCGTCGGCATCGGCCTTGCAGACATAGGCGCCGTGCTTGGTCTTGCCGAAATACTTGGAGGTGCTGGTGTGGTAGGTCTTGCTCTTGGAGAGGGTGCTCCACACCACGGTGTCGCTCGGGCAGTGCGCCGTGGCTTCAGCCTGGGTCTTGAACTCGCTGGTCTTGGCCAGCTCGGTGGGCTTCATGGCCGGAGCAGCCGGCTTGGCAGCCGGGGCAGCCATGGCGGGAGCCTGAGCGGCCGGCGCCATGGTGGAGTTGGGCATCGGGGCCATCGTGCCGCCGGTGCTGGTCTGCGCAAAGGCAACCGGGGCGAAGCCCAGGGCGCATGCGAAGGTGAAAACCGGCAGATGCTTGGTGAACTTCATCTCTTCTCTTCTCCTGCAGTAACGCCGCTCATCCAAAAGGCGGACGCTTGGTGTGTCGGGTTGCCACCACGGTTGTTACACTTGGCGACAGATAGCGCCTATGCTGATTTTGTTTGCGCCGCAAGCGGAGAGATTGGTCATCTCGTGATTTGCGTGCCGGGCGTGGCGGGTTTAGAAGGCGCCCGCCTTCAACTTCATCGAGACGTAACAAAATGACCCTGATCGCCGACCGGCTGAATCGCATCAGCCCCAGCCAGACCATCGCCATTTCCTCCAAGGCGCGGGCGCTGAAAGCCGCCGGCCGGGACATCATCAGCCTCTCCGCTGGCGAGCCGGATTTCGACACGCCCGCGCATATCAAGCAGGCCGCGATCGACGCGATCAATGCCGGTGACACCAAGTACACCGACGTCGCCGGCACCCCGGCGCTGCGCAAAGCTGTGGCCGCCAAGTTCCTGCGGGACTCCGGCATCGACTACAAGCCGGAGGAGGTCATCGTCTCCACCGGCGGCAAGCAGGTCATCTTCAACGCCATGCTGGCCACGGTGCAGGCGGGCGACGAGGTGATCATCCCCACCCCGTGCTGGGTCTCCTACCCGGATATCGTGGCCCTGGCCGAGGGCACCCCGGTCTTCGTGCCGTGCAGCCAGAACAGCGGCTTCAAGCTGCGCGCGGAGGACCTGGAAGCGGCGATCACGCCCAAGACCAAGTGGTTCTTCCTGAACTCCCCCAGCAACCCGACCGGCGCCGCCTATTCCGCCGAAGATCTGCGCCCGATCTGCGACGTGCTGCTGAAGCACCCCAACATCTGGGTCTTCACCGACGATATCTACGAAAAGCTGACCTATGACGGCTTCAAGCCGGCCACCATCGTGCAGGTGGAGCCCGCGCTGCGCAGCCGCACCATCACCATGAACGGTTGCTCCAAGGCCTATGCCATGACCGGCTGGCGCATCGGCTTCTGCGGCGCCCCGGTGGAGCTGATCAAGGCCATGGACAAGCTGCAGAGCCAGTCCACCTCCAACACCTCCTCCATCAGCCAGGCCGCCGCCGTGGCGGCGCTCAATGGCCCCGAGGACGCGCTGCACGAGATGACGAAGGTGTACAAGGAACGCCGGGACTTGGTTGTGGACATGCTGAACCAGGCCGAGGGCCTGACCTGCGCCAAGCCGGAAGGCGCGTTCTACGTGTTCCCGTCCATGCAGGGCTGCATCGGCAAGACCACGGCCAAGGGCGCGAAGATCAACAATGATGAAGACTTCGTCATCGCCCTGCTGGATGAGGAAGGTGTCGCCGCCGTGCATGGCTCGGCCTTCATCTATCCGGGGCATTTCCGCATCTCCTACGCCACCTCCACCGAGGCGCTGCGTGAGGCTTGCACCCGTATTCAGCGCTTCTGCGCCGCGCTCAAGTAAGGGCGGGCGTCACTTCGGCGGGGGTTTCTTCCCCGCCGGTACCGGCGTTTTATCCGGGTACGTGCAATAAGCCGCACCCGGGCAGCGCCAGCATTCGGGCGTACGCGCCTTGCACACGTAGCGCCCGTGCAGAATCAGCCAGAGATGCGCGGGCTTGAGCATATCCCTGGGGATGCGCTTGATCAGCTGATCCTCCACCGCGCGCGGCGTGGCCCCGGGGGCGATGCCGGTGCGGTTGCCCAGGCGGAAGATATGCGTGTCCACCGCCATGGTCGGCTGGCCAAAAACCTCGTTCAGCACCACATTCGCGGTCTTGCGGCCCACGCCGGGCAGAGCTTCCAGCGCCTCGCGCTCGCCGGGTACTTCGCCGCCATGGCGCTCCAGCAATAGCTGCGCCAGCGCCGCCACGTTCTTGGCCTTGGCGCTCCACAGCCCGATGGACTTGATGTAGGGCCCGATCCCCTCCGCCCCCAGCGCGGCCATCGCGGCTGCATTGGGTGCGGCCTTGAACAGCGCGGGTGTCACCTTGTTTACCGCCACGTCGGTCGTCTGGGCCGAGAGCACCACGGCGACAAGCAGCTGGAACGGGGTCTGGTAATGCAGCTCGGTTTTCGGGTCCGGGTTGCCAGCGGCGATGGCGGTGAGGA
>NZ_JBKQJR010000148.1:0-4787 GCF_052326845.1 Acidocella sp.
GTCCGGGTGTGACGATCGAGGACCTGGTACGCGAGGAGATCAAGCCGGTGCTGAAGTCCTGGCTGGACTCGCATCTGCCGAGCCTGGTCGAGCGCGTGGTGCGCGCCGAGATCGGGCGCGTCATCGACCGTATGTAATCTGCCTTCCGTGCCGCGCGGCGCCCTCCGGGCGGCACGACAACCGCTTATGCGCGCGCCGCCCAGGCGGCGCCGGAGTTTGCCTTGACGACATTGGAAAAGACTTTCGAGCCGGCCTCGGTTGAGGCGCGGCTCTATCGTGGTTGGGAACAGTCCGGCGCCTTCGCGGCCAACCCGGAATCCTCCGCTTCGCCCTACACCATCATGATCCCACCGCCCAACGTGACGGGCAGCCTGCACGTCGGCCACGCGCTGACCATGACGCTGCAGGACATCTTCGTCCGTTTCCGCCGCATGCAGGGGCGCGATGTGCTGTGGCAGCCGGGCACCGACCATGCCGGCATCGCCACGCAGATGGTGGTGGAGCGGCTGCTGGACAAGGAAGGCGTGAGCCGCAAGCAGCTTGGGCGCGAGACGTTCCTTTCCCGCGTATGGCAGTGGAAGGCGGAATCCGGCGGCACCATCACGCAGCAGCTGCGCCGGCTCGGCGCCTCGCCGGACTGGGCACGCGAACGCTTCACCATGGATGACGGGCTCTCCGACGCGGTGCGCGAGGTGTTCTGCACCCTGTTCGAGCAGGGGCTGATCTACCAGGACAAGCGACTGGTGAACTGGGACACGGTGCTGGGAACCGCGATCTCCGACCTTGAGGTCGAGAGCCGCGAGACCAAGGGGCATATGTGGCACATCCGCTACCCCGTGGATGGGGGCGAGGAGATCATCGTCGCCACCACCCGGCCCGAGACGATGCTGGCGGATACCGCCGTGGCGGTGCACCCTGAGAACGAGAAATTCAAGCATTTGATCGGCCGGCATGTGGTTCTGCCGCTGACGGAGCGGCGCATCCCCATCATCGCGGATGAATATGCTGATCCGGAGAAGGGCACGGGTGCTGTGAAGATCACTCCGGCGCATGACTTCAACGATTTCGAGGTCGGCAAACGCCATGGCCTGCCCATGCCCTCGATGCTGGACAGGCAGGGCAAGGTGACGCTGGCCGAACTCGGCGAACTGCCGGAATTCGTGCGTTCGCTGGAGGGCAAGGACCGCTTCGTGGCGCGCAAGGAGATCGTGGCGGAGCTGGAGGCGCGCGAGTTGCTGGTGGAGGTGAAGCCGCACCCGCATACCGTGCCGCATGGCGACCGCTCGGGCTCCGTCATCGAGCCGCTGCTGACCACGCAATGGTACTGCAACGCCTGGGTGCTGGCGCAGCCGGCCATCAAGGCGGTGGAAAACGGCGACATCAAATTCGTGCCGCAGCAATGGGAGAACACCTTCTTCGCCTGGATGCGCGACATCCAGCCCTGGTGCATCTCGCGCCAGCTCTGGTGGGGGCACCGCATCCCGGCCTGGTACGATGAGAGCGGCAAGGTTTACGTGGCGCGCACCGAGGCCGAGGCGCAGGCGCAGGCGGGCGAGGGTGTGAAGCTGGCGCAGGACGAGGACGTGCTGGACACCTGGTTCAGCTCGGCGCTGTGGCCGTTCTCGACCCTCGGCTGGCCGGAAAAGACGCCGGAGCTGGAGAAGTACTACCCGACCGACACGTTGGTGACGGGCTTCGACATCATCTTCTTCTGGGTCGCCCGGATGATCATGATGGGCATGCACTTCATGGGCGATGTCCCCTTCCGCACCGTGTACATTCACGGCCTGGTGCGCGACGAGAAGGGGCAAAAGATGTCCAAGTCCAAAGGCAATGTCCTGGACCCGCTGACGCTGATCGACGCCTATGGCGCCGACGCCCTGCGCTACTCCGTGGCCGCTGCCGCCGGGCAGGGGCGGGATGTGAAGCTCGGGCAGAAGATCGTCGAGAATAACCGTGCGTTCATCACGAAGATTTGGAACGCCGCGCGCTTCCTGGAGATGAACGGGGTGAAGCCGAATCCGGCGTTCAGGCCAGAAGAGGCGAAACTGCCGCTCTGCCGGTGGATTCTGGCGCAGACGAACGAGGCTGTCGCGGCTGGAACGGCGGCGCTCGACGCTTTCCAGGTTAGCGCCTATGCGCAGAGCTGCTACCGCCTCGTGTGGGACAATTTCTGCGACTGGTTCATCGAATTCGCCAAGCCGGGTTTTGCGACTGACGACGCGGCGGAAATCCGCGACACTGCGGCTTATGTGCTGGGCGTGCTGCTGCGGCTGATGCACCCGCTGATCCCGTACGTGACCGAGGAGTTGTGGGATTATTTTGGCTACGGGCCTGAGTGCTCGCTGATCAACGCGCCCTGGCCGAAGGAAATATGGCCAGATTCCGAAGCGAAGGGGAAGGCTGCGCTAGATAGCGTAGAAGTTCAGATGATTATGAATATGATCTCTGAAGTCAGAACTGTTCGTTCGGAAATGAATGTGCCCCCCTCGGTGAAGTCGCCGCTTTTGTTCAAGGATATTGATAACTTTACCTGGGGATTAGTGAATCGGTGGCATGAGGCCTTCTCACGGATGGCTCGGGCCGCGGAAATTGAGAGGCTTTCGGGGGAAGTGCCAAAGGCAGCTGCGCAAGTGATCTTGCCGGACGCTACTATCGTCTTACCGCTAGAAGGCCTGATTGATTTCGACGCTGAGCGTAAGCGTTTGGCCAACGCGCTAGCTAAAGCACAATCCGAACTCTCTAAAGTTGAACACAAGCTAGCGAACGCCGATTTTGTTGCCCGCGCTCCAGAGGAAGTGCTGATGGAGCATCAGGACAGGCTTCGAAATTTTGGTGAAGAAGTGAAGCGGCTGGAAGCGGCGCTGGCGCGGATTTCGTAACGTCGTGCGCGTCCTGATGGTAAATCTCGAATTTACCATCATAGGGGGGCGCGTTTATGGAGATGTATGATGCTGGTTCGTGACATCCGCCCCGAAGACCGCGCGCAATGGGCGGTGCTGTGGCAGGGCTATCTGGAATTCTACAAGGTGCCTGATCTGGCGCCGGAGATTACCGAGAAGACCTGGAGCCGCTTCTTCGACCCCGCCGAGCCGGTGCATGCGCTGGTGGCGGAGGCCAATGGCGTGCTGCTGGGGCTGGTGCATTACATCTTCCACCGCAACACCTGGTGCCTGGATGATGTGTGCTACCTGGAGGACCTGTTCACCGCGCCGCCGGCGCGGGGCAGGGGCGTGGGCCGCGCGCTCATCGAGGCCGTGTACGCCAAGGCGCAGGAGAAGAAGGCCTCCCGAGTGTACTGGCTGACGCACGAGACCAACAAGACAGCGCAGGCGCTCTACGACAAGATCGCCGAAAAATCGGGCTTCATCCAGTACCGGAAGAATTTTTAGGCTCCGGCTCTGTAGCCATTCTGCAACGGCGCACCGTTGCAGGGCTCCCGCGCGAATATTTCATACCCGGTCTGACATTTCCGGGGCATGCTGGCCCTGCTTGCCTCACAATCCAGGAGCTGCCGGTATGAGCCTGATTGAAGTCGCCAGATCCGCTGAGATCATCGAAGGCATCGTTCGTATCTCCAGCGCCGCCGGGCACAACGTGGCGATCACCCGCGTGAACGGCACGGTATGCGCGTTCGAGAACAAATGCCCGCATATGGGACTCTCGCTGGCACGGGGGAAGATCAGCGGCGGTGCCATCACCTGTCCGTTCCACGGCTCCAGGTTCGATATCTGCTCCGGCAAGAACCTGGCCTGGGCGAGTTCCGTGCTGGGCGCGAAGATGCCGGGCTGGAGCCATAAGGTGCTGGCCGTGGGCAAACCCCCGGCGGATTTAAAGATCATCGCCGTCACCGAACAAGACGGGTGGGTGTTTGCCAAGCTGCCGTGACGGACATGAACAACTTCGCGATTTTGCTGCTGCTCGCGCTCGCCGCCACGCTGGAGGCCGGGGGAGATGCGCTGGCCCGCACGGCGCTGCATTCCCAGGCCGTGCCGCTTGTCCGCCTTGGCATCTTCGGCGCCGCGGCGCTGGTGCTGTTCACCTATGGCGTGACCGTGAACCTGCCGCCCTGGGATTTCGGGCGGCTGCTGGGCGTGTATGTTTCGCTGTTCTTCGTCGTGGCGCAGCTCATCAATCTGTTCGCGTTCGGCATGCGGCCGAGCCTGCCGATACTTGCCGGGGGCGGGCTGATTCTGGCCGGCGGGCTGCTGATGACCTTCTGGCGCACGTGAAATTATTTGGAATCCGGTACAGACTGAGGGTTTGCGTGTAGAGTGGCGGCTCCAAAACGAGGGAGTTGGTACCATGGGCCTTTTCGACAGCATTTCCAATCTCGTTCACAACGCCCTGGGGAGCGAGGCCGGGCAAGTGGCCGGGCCGCTGATGCAGAGCCTGGAGGAGCAGGGCGTAGGCGGCCTGGGCGGGCTTACGGCGCAGTTCGAGCAGAGCGGGCTCGGGGCGCATATCGCCTCCTGGACCGGCGGGCAGGGCCTGCCCATCGACGCCGATACGGTGCAGCAGGTGCTGGGCCAGCCGGCGGTGCAGGCTGTGGCGGCGAAGCTCGGCATCGACCCGCAGCAGGCGAGCTAGCTCATCGCCCAGCATCTCCCCGCCATCACCCAGCATCTTGCCCAGAACGCGCCTGCGCCGGACGACAGCGCCAGCACCTGAGGCACGGGAAATAAAAAACGCGGCCCCTTGCGGGGCCGCGTCTCTCAGTCCGCCGAGGCGGAAACAGGTTACATCGACATCGAGTTCATGATGGCCGGGTCCGGCATGGTGCGGCC
>NZ_JBKQJR010000149.1:0-7888 GCF_052326845.1 Acidocella sp.
GGGCTTTTTCATGCGGTCTCTCCCAGCGGCACGGCGAAGCCGCCGATCACCACCGGCGGCGCATCCAGTCCGGCGATGGCGGTCAGGCGCGGGTCGGCATCCTCCACCAGCCCCGCCACCTCGACGAGCGCGTGCAGGCGGGTATCGCCGGGCAGGCGCCGCACCCAGAGCGCGGTGGGCTGGAACCCGGCATCCCGCACCAGCGACATCATGCGCGCGCGGGAGGTGTCGGGGTTGAATTGCAGCGCGATCAGCCCGCGGTCATCGCCGCTGGGGTCGGGCGGCACGGTGGCCGCCACATAGGCGTCGCCCAGGGGCAGGCCCTCGGCCCGCTTGGTCCAGAACGGGATCTTGGCGATGACATAAAGCCGCTGCGATCCGGTGCCGGTGAGCAGCGGCCACCAGCCGCCATGCGCCTCGTCATCCTCGGCCAGGGGCGGCAGCACGGCCAGCTGCGCCCCGCCCTCGCGGGTCAGGTCCGCCATGGTCTGGGCCGGGTTGGCGTGGCGGCGCACCGGGGTGAGCGGGCCAAAATGCTCGCGCGCCAGGGCCAGGCGGGTTTCGCCGCCCTCGCCGTCGCACACCGCCATGGTCTGCCCGCCCTCGATGATCAGCGCCGCGCCGAACAGTTCGCGCCAGAAGCGGATGATCGCCTGGCGCGGCAGGGCGCCGGAATGGCGGGCCAGCATGCGGCGCAGGATGATCGCCTCGCGCCCCGGGCGGATCTTGGTGCCGGTCTTGCCGCCAGTCTCGGCGACCCCCTCGACCACCCGCGCCCGCTGCATCAGCAGGTCGTGAATCTGGTCGTCCAGCGCGTCCAACTGAGCGCGAAGTTCACCGAGGCGGGTATTCTGGGGGAGGGAATGGGTCATCGCCGGTTTCTGTTACTCAATTGCGCGGGTGCCGCCAAGCCAGCCCTGCGGAATCGGGGGGCTCGCAGGGTTGCACGCCAGGGGCGCTCAGAGCATATGCGGAGGTTGTAGCATGGACCAGAATCCCGCCTTTCCGGAGACGCAGCACCAGAGCGTGACCTTTCCCCAGGGTCTGACGCTGGATTGCGGCCAGCATTTGCCCGCCGTGACCGTGGCCTACCGCACCTATGGTACGCTCAACGCGCAGAAGAGCAACGCCATCCTGATCTGCCACGCCCTTACCGGCGACCAGTACGTGGCCGAGCGGAACCCGGAAACCGGCAAGCCCGGCTGGTGGGAATATCTGGTTGGCCCCGGCCAGCCGGTGGATACGGACAAATATTTCGTCATCTGCGCCAATGTGCTGGGCGGCTGCATGGGCTCCACCGGCCCGCGCAGCGCGCATCCGGATGGTTCCGGCCGGCCCTGGGGCACCGATTTTCCGCAGGTGACGATCCAGGACATGGTGCGGGCGCAGAAGCTGCTCGTCGGCCATTTCGGCATCGCCCGGCTGTTCGCCGTCATTGGCGGCTCGATGGGCGGCATGCAGGTGCTGGCCTGGGCGACGCTATACCCCGAGGCGGTGTTCGCCGCCGTGCCCGTCGCCACCGCCTCCTACCATTCGGCGCAGAACATCGCCTTCCACGAGATTGGCCGTCAGGCCATCGCGGCCGACCCGTTCTTTTACGGCGGGCATTACTGGCGCGAGGGCGTGCGCCCCGAGCGCGGCCTGGCCGTGGCGCGCATGACCGCGCATATCACCTATGTCTCCGAGGTTGCGTTGACCCGCAAATTCGGCCGCAAGCTGCAGCATGCCGAGGGACTCTCGGCGCTGGGCGACCAGTTCGCGGTGGAGAGCTATCTGCAATACCAGGGCTCCAGCTTCGTGCAGCGCTTCGACGCGAATTCCTACCTCACCATCACCCGCGCCATGGATCTGTTCGACTTGGCGGCGGACCATCATGGCGTGCTGGGAGACGCTTTCAAGGGCACGAAAACGCGGTTCCTGCTCGTGTCCTTTTCGTCCGACTGGCTGTTCCCCACCGCGCAGTCGCGCGCCATCGCCCGCGCGCTCAACCATGTCGCGGCCAATGTCTCCTTCGTCGAGGTGCAGTCGGACAAGGGGCATGACGCCTTCCTGCTCGACGAGCCGGATTTCCATCAGACGGTGCGCGGCTTTTTGGCCGGCTGCGCCGAGCATGCGAGGCTAGCATGAGCGCGCCCCGCAAGATCCGTGTCGATCTCGAGCTGATTGCCGGGCTGGTGGCGCCGGGCTCGCGCGTGCTCGATATCGGCTGCGCCGACGGCACGCTCATCGACCATCTGTTCCGCGAGAAGAACTGCGACGCGCGGGGCATCGAGCTCGACATGCAGGAGGTGCAGCGCGCGGTCACGCATGGCGTGCCGGTGATGCAGGGCGACGCGGATACCGAGCTTGTCACCTATCCTGACAATGCGTTTGATTATGTGATCCTCTCGCGCACGCTCCAGGCGGTGGAGAAACCGCGCGACGTGCTGGCGCAGATGCTGCGCATCAGCACGCATGCCATCGTCAGCTTCCCGAATTTCGGACACTGGACACTGCGCCTGCAATTGCTGCTGAATGGGCGCATGCCGATGACCGCGGGCTGGAACCGCATGTGGTACGAGACGCCGAACATCCACCCCTGCACGATCAGCGATTTCTTCACCCTGTGTGATCAGGACGGCTATATCGTGGAAGATTGGCTGGCGGCGGATGAGCAGGGCGCGCGCACGCCGTGGCGGCGCTCACGCCGGCTGGCGAATCTGTTTGGCGAGCAAGGGCTGTTCCTCCTCCGCAAGGCTTAAGGCTGTTTGTAAACTCTACTCTGGCGGCCATTCAGCGCGCTTTTCTGCGCTTCCGGTGCTCACGTACTTAACGTACGCTCCGCTCACTGCTCAGCGTGCTCGAACCAATGGCGCACGCTTCGCAGCTCGAAAAAACACGCTGACTGACTCACCAGAGCGAGTTTCCGAACAGCCTGCCACAATTAACGCCGCGAGCAGCAGCAGCGGCGCGATCAGCACGCCGCTGTGGCTGAAGACCCTCGGCGCGCAAGCCGGCAGCACCCAGAGCCAAGCCAGACCCGCGTTGCGCCAGGGTGTCTCCCGCCGGGCGAGGGTAGGCAGCAGCACGGCATAGATGGCGAGGTCATCGGTAAAGCCATAAGGGCTGGCGAGTAGCGTGCAGAACACCGTGGCGGCGAGCGGGGTTTCGCCATTGCGCCAGAGCCGCCACAGGATCAGCGCGCAGGCGGTGGAGACGAGCCCTTGCCCGGCATAAGCCGCCAGTGTGGAAAAATGCAGTCCGTGCAGCAGCCAGAACACCGATATGCCCATGGCCTGATAGCCGTGCGGCGATGGCGCCTGTGTCAGCAGGGCATGCATGGCGGCGCGCCCCGGGCCGAGATAGGCGGTGAACATCGCCGTGCCGCCCAGCGCCCAGCCAAGGCCAAGCAGCGCCGCCACGCCCGCAACCTCCGCGGCCACGGCCTTCCAGCGCCGCGCCGCCAGCACCGCCACCGGCACCAGCAGCGCGTATTGCGGCTTTATTGCCAGCAGCGAGAGCGCCGCCCCGCCCAGCACCGGCCGTGCCCGCAGCCGTGAGAGGCCGAACACCAGCAGCGCGCCGCAGATCAGTCCGAACTGGCCGAGGTACAGATTCCACATGGCCGGGAAGGAGATCAGCCCTGCGGCGATGCACCAGCCGGGAATCCCGGCGCGGCGCAGCAGCGCCACCGAGGCCAGCAGCAGCGCCAGGGAGACGAGATAATACCCCGCCACCAGCGGCAGGGCGGAGATCACCCAGGCCGGGAGCAGGATGGTCGGCGGGTACACGAAGGGCCACCAGCCGGACTTGTAGGGCAGGAGCTGTGCCGCCAGCGCGGCGTAGCGCGCATGGTCGTAGAGCAAGGCCGCTTGGCCGTGGCGGGCGAATACGCCCGCGAGCCAGAACATGCCGTAATCGCAGTAGCCGGTGGTGCAGAACGGGTCGGCAAAGCCCAACCCCTGGTGCAGATACAGCCACAACCGTGTTGCCTGCGCCCATACACCCAGCAGGAACAGCCCCCCGCCCGCCAGCAATGCCAGGGCGGTGACAGCCCGGGCGAGGCGGCGGCTTATGCCCGCGCCGCTCAGTGTTGCGGTGCCGTCATCGCCCGGGCCGGGCACTCACACCAGCGCCGTGCCGGGGGCGCGCCAGCTGAGCGAGCCGATCTTGTGGCAGACCGGGCAGACCGGCGCCCAATCCGGCTGCGCGTGATGGCAGGACTCGCAGATCCAGGCGAAGCGCGTGGGCTGGGCAGGCTGGCCGGCCAGTTGGTCGAGAATGCCCTGCGCCCGGCCGTCATCGGCCCCGGCGTCCAGCGCCGCCTGGGCGTGGCGCGTGGCTTCGCCGGTCAACCCGGCTTCCAGGTCCGCGCGCGCCAGCAGCAATTCGGATTCGACATGGCCCGGATTGGCGGCGGCCAACTCCGGCGCTTCCCGCGCGCGGTCCAGCGGCGTTGCCCCGGGCAGCGACCATGCGTCGGCGATCAGCGGATGCGGGGCGGCTTTCCACCCCATGCGCAGCGTTTTTTTTGCCGCCCGGGTTTTGCCCAGAGCGCGCAGTGCAACGGCCAGAGCCACCACGGCCGGGGCCAGTTGGGGGTCGGATTTTACCGCCTGCTTGGCGAAACCCAGAGCCTGGGAGGGGCTGGCCGCGTTCTGTGCCGCCGCCGTGGCAAGTGCTGCAATCTCATGCTTGTTTTGCGTCAGGCCCAGCGCGGTGGCGTAATTCTGCTCCCGCAGCGCCAGTTCCAGCTGCTGTGCGCGGGTCCAGGCAGCACCCGGATACGCCGCCTCCGCCGCCTGGGCGTGCTGGCGGGCCGCTTCGTGGTCCTGCGTCGCCAGGCTCTCGCGCAGCAGGCCGCGATGGCCGAGGAATTTCAGCTCTTTGTGCTGGGTAAGTTTTGCAAACGCGGCCTTGGCCTGCGCGGCATCGCCGGAGAGGCGCGAGGCTTCGGCGCTCAGCATTAGGGCGAGCGGGGTTTCCCCCAGCAGCTTCAGCGCCCGTGCCGCCTCGGCCTTTGCGGCCTTCGCGTCCTCAGCCGCCAGCGCCGCCAGTCCGCGCAGAGTGGCGGCCTCGCCCGCCGCCGCCCGCTTGCCGGCGCGCCATGCGCCAAGCTGCCCGGGGGCGCGGCGGATGCCGCCCAGCACGCGCAGCAGCATTGTGAGCAGCACGGCGATGATGAACAGCAACAGAAGGGCGGCCGGGGTGGAGGTGGTGACCGCATAAGGCCCGGCATGCGCCGTGACCGTGCCGGGAAGACCGCCCACCCACCACACCAGCGCCAGCAGCAGCGTGGCCAGGAGCATGAATTTCACCGCGCGCAGCATGGGGTCAGGCGCCCTGTGCCATGGTTATCAACGTGGCGCGCGCGTCGAGCAGCGCCTTCGCCTGGGCCAGCCAGCCCGCCATCGCGGCCTGGGCCGGCGGGCTTAGCGCCTGCAGGTCCGCCACCGCCCCGGCCAGATCTCCCGCCGTAAGCGCGGCCCCGGCCTGGTTCAGCACAGCCGCGGCGGGCGGGCCGAACAGCACAGTGTTGCCGTTGCTGATGGTGATGATCCCTTCCAGCCGCAGTTTCGCCCGTGCCCAGAAGCCAACATTGCCGCTGGGCGAGAGGCTCGCCGCTGCCGCCGCTTCGGCCGCTTCGGGGAAGCTCTGCCGCAGGGCGGCTTCGGTTGGCGGCGCGGCGGTGGCGAATTGCGCCAGGGCAGGCGGCGCGTTCGGGATGGTCCCGAGCGGCTGCCCGGCATCCAGCGCCATGCGCGCCGTCGCCAGCGCGTTCAGCAGCGCGATGCGCGTGGTCAGCTTGCCGAGATCGGTGGAGTTGGCCTGCATCTGGCTGAGCTGGCCATGGTCGGCGGCTTCCTGCGCCTGCATAGCGTTCACCTGCGCGGCCAAGTCGACGTATTTCTGTGCCAGATCGGCCTGGACCGTCACACTGTTCGGGGCCGGGGCGGTGTGGGCGGTCTCGGCGCGCAGGTCGTCCATCTGCGTGTGCAGCACGGCAAGCTGCGTGGCATCGGCCTGGTGGGCCTGCTGGTTGTACCAGAGATACCCCTCGCCCGCGCCGAGAACCAGGAAGCCCAGCGTGAACGCCACCGGCCAGGCCGAGCGCGAGGGGCGCGGTGCGGCAGGCGCGCTGGGCGCGGGTGCCGTTGCGGGAACCGGGGGAGTGGTTTCGATTGGTGTCTCTCTTGGGGTTTCGCTCGTTGTTTCTGTTTCGCTCATGCCAGCAATGCCATCAGATCCGCTTCCGTTGGCACCACTGCCGCACGGATTCGCGCCCAGGGCAAGTCTTGTAACGCAATCGCGACCATTTCGCTAAGGGCATATGCGGTTATACCCGCCGTGCCGGGCGGATTCAGCCGGGCAAAGGCGCGGGCGGTCTCGGCCGAATAGAACAGCGCGCCGGCGATTTCCCCCGCCTCCAGCGCCGTTGCCACGGGCTCAGGCAGATGCCGGGCCGGGGTCACGGTATAGACCTTGCGGCGCAGCACCGGGATGCCCGCCTCGCGCAGTTTCCCGGCCAGGGCCAGCCCTTGCCGCTCCCCTACCGCCAGGAGATGCAGCCCCGGCACATGGCGCGCCACCACCAGCCGGGCCAGATCCTCGGCATTGCCGCCAGCACTTTCCACGCGGGTGAACCCGGCTTGGCGCAGCTTGGCTGCCGTGGCGTCCCCCACGCAGAAGGTCGGTAAGTGATGCAGAGTGGCGGGCAGGGCAGGAACGGCCTGGCCGCTGGTGATGACGAGTGCTGCCGGGTGCTCCGGCATGCGCGGTTTTGTGGTGCGGATGGTAAGGCAGGGCACAACCACTGGCTCGTACCCAATGGCCGCCAGGCGCGCCGCCGTGGCGCTTGCCCCCGGCTCCGGCCTGGTGACCAGAAGCTTCATGGCAGGAAGATATCCGCCGGGCTGCCCGCCTTCAGCTCGCGGCCCAGCTCGCGGCCCAGCGCCTCGGCATCCGCCGCAGCGCCGGTGGCCGTGCGCTTGAGCAGGAATGTGCCGTCCGCCCGCGCCACGAGGCCGGTGAGGTGCAGGTTGCCATCTTCCAGCAGCCGGGCGTAGCCGCCGATCGGAGTGCGGCAGGAGCCGTCCAGCGCGTTCAGCAGCGCCCGCTCGGCGGTGGAGACGGCCTTGGCCTCCGGGTCCTCAATGCCCGAGAGCAGCGACAGCAGCTCGGTATCGGCCTCACGCACGGTGATGCCGACAATGCCCTGGCAGGCGGAGGGCACCATCTGCTCGGGGCTCAGCACCACGCTGGCCTTCTCGGTCAGCCCCAGGCGGCGCAGCCCCGCATAGGCGAGCAGCGTGGCGTCCAGCTCACCGGATTCCACCTTGCCCAGCCGCGTGCCGACATTGCCGCGTAAGAGGGAAAAATTCAGGTCCGGCCGGGCGTATTTCAGCTGCGCCTGGCGCCGCACGCTGGCCGAGCCCACATGCGCGCCCTGGGGCAGGGCGCCGTACGGGTCTGCTGGGTCCTTCGGGGCCACGCCGGGGGGCAGGATCAGCACATCCCGGGCATCCTCGCGCTTGAGCGTGCAGGCCAGCGCGATGCCGGGCGGCAGCGTGGTTTCCAGATCCTTCAGGCTGTGAACCGCGAAGTCGATCCGCCCCTCGGCCAGGGATTCGTGGATCTCCTTGGCGAACAGCCCCTTGCCGCCGATATCCGCGAGCCGCGTGCCCGCCGCCTGGGTGGCGTCACCCGTGGTGTGGATGACCTGTTCTTCGAACCGGTGCTCGGGCCAGGCAGCCTGCATCCGGGCGATGAAATCGCGGGCCTGGATCAGCGCCAGCGGCGAACCGCGCGTGCCGACGCGCAGCGGACGATCAGGCGATGGCGTGGCCATGGTCATGACGCTGTCCTATTACCGTGCGACTGGCAGCGTAGAGGTGGGATGAGCGCGAAT
>NZ_JBKQJR010000150.1:0-22525 GCF_052326845.1 Acidocella sp.
ATACCTCGATATGCTCTCCCATGGGTCATCTCCCAGCGACAAAGGGAGCTGCACAATTGCAGCCGCCTAGCGCCGAGCGGTACGTTATCGTCTAAACCGCCCAGCCGGGACGGACATGCGGTCTTACGATGTGACGGCATCGTTGCCCCCTGCATGTTCAACCGGCCGATCAACGCCAAAAGCTTCCTGGCATGGGTGATCGAGTTCTTGGTGCCAACCCTACGGCCAGGCGACATCGTGGTGATGGACAATCTCAGCAGCCACAAATCCAGCGCGGTCCGCCGTGCAATCAGGGACGCCGACGCCAAGCTCATCTTCCTGCCGCCCTACAGCCCCGACCTCAACCCAATCGAGCAGGCATTCGCCAAACTCAAGACACTGCTCCGCAAGGAAAACGCCCGCACCGTTGAGCAAACGACCGCCTGCATCGGCAGGCTCATCGACCAAATTACCCCCACTGAATGCATCAACTATTTTACAGAAGCAGGTTATTCAACTTAAAGCTATCATGCTCTAATCAGCCTGGCCGGGACGCCTCCTGCCCCCCATCATTCGGGATTTTCCAAGCTGAATAATCTGCGCGGATGATCATAAGTGAAGCATTCCGCGTAGCGTCCCCAGTTGATTACGGCGCTGAGCGTGTGCTGGGCGTCCTCGGTGCTCAGATGGTCTTCCAGCTCGGTGACGAAACGGACGCGCGGTGCGGCATGGCCGGGCCGCTCGTCCAGCACCCTGCGGATATGCGCCGCGAGCGGGATCGAGCGGAGGAGGTGTTCGGCGAATAGCCGCTTGCGCCCGGCCATGTCTGCCTCGGTAAGGGCATGTCCCGCGGTGGTGAGATGCAGGCCGCCGCCATGCAACTCGGCGAAGCCCATCACCTGCGCCACTTCCGCCAGCCGGAAGAGCGCGTTGACGTCGAGAGGCGCCCGTGCTGCGAGCGCCGGCAAATCCGCCCGGCCATTGAAAGGCGAGCCCGCCAGCATTTCAGCCAAGCCGGTGATCCGCATCGCCGACATGTTCGGCAACCTCGTGGCGATGCTGGCGATCGGCTCGGGCTGCTGGCCTTCCACCACGGGCACGGGGCCGGCCATCATGCGGCTGTAGATGTCGTCCACGACGTCGCGAAAGGCAAGGCTGAGACGCTGGCGCGGGTGGCGAAGCGGAATTTCGATCTCGGCTACGACGCGGCCTGGATGCGATGAGAGGATGAGGACGCGGTCGCACATGAACACCGCTTCCTCGATATTATGCGTGACCAGCAGGATCGACTTGATGGGCAGATGCCGAGTGGTCCATAGCCCCATGAAATCGCTCCGCAATGTCTCACCGGTGAGCACGTCTAGCGCTGAGAATGGCTCATCCATCAGCAGGATCGTGGGGTCGACGACCATCGCCCGCGCGAAGCCGACGCGCTGGCGCATGCCGCCGGACAATTCCCTGGGATAGGCGTTCTCGAACCCGTCGAGGCCGATCAGGTCGATCGCGGCGAGAGTCCGCTTGCGTGCCTCCTCCTCGGGCACGCCGATCGCATCCAGCCCAGCTTGGACATTTTGCAGCACCGTCAGCCAGGGGAACAGGGCGAAGCTCTGAAAGACCAAGGCGATCCCCTCAGCGGGCCCTCGCACGATATTGCTGCGATAGCGGACCTCGCCGCAGGTTGGCGGGGTCAGCCCGGCGACGATCCGTAACAGCGTGGACTTGCCGCAGCCCGAGCGTCCGAGCAGCCCCACGATCTCGCCTTCGCGCAGGGTCAGGCTGATATCCTCCAAAACCACGAGCCGTTCGCCTGAGGGCCGCGGATAGGTCTGGCCGACGTGGCGCAGGTCCAGCTCAACTCCGCTCGTAGCGCCGTCCGTGGTGATGGCTTCGGGCATTGTCTTCCCTTTTCAGTCCAGCCGAAAGTGGCGCTCGCTGTAGGCGTAGAGCGGCCGCCAGAGCAGACGGTTGAACAGGACTACGAAGCCCGACATCACGGCGATGCCGAGTACGATGCGCGGCATGTCACCGGCCATGGTCATTTGGGCGATATAGGCGCCAAGCCCGTGAGCGGTCAGATGGTCGGAACCCCATGACGCCACTTCCGAGACGATGCTGGCGTTCCACGCGCCGCCGGAGGCGGTGATCGCCCCGGTCACATAATACGGAAAAATACCCGGCAATATCACGGTCCTTTACCACTGCCAGCCATGGAAGCGGAAATTCGTGGCGGCTTCACGGAAGTCGGTCGGGTACGCCGTGGCGCCGGCGATGACGTTGAAGAGAATGTACCATTGCGTGCCCAGGATCATCAGTGGCGTGAGCCAGATATCAGGGTTGAGGCCGAACCTCACGATGGGGATGACGAAGAAGGGGAACAACAGATTGGCCGGGAAGGCCGCGAAGAACTGCGCCAATGGCTGGATGTGTTCCGCGAGCTTCGGCCGCAGCCCGATCGTCACACCAATGGGCACCCAGACGAGAGACGCCAGCACGATGAGGACCGCCACGCGCAGCAGCGTGATTCCGCCGAGCCAGAGTGCCGTCCGGACATCGGCCCAGCCAGCTTCGCTCGCAATATAACGTATGGCGATGCTGGCGATATATGCCGCCCCCAACCCCACAACCGCGTACCAGATGATATCGCGGGTCCGCCCGCGCCGTGTGGGGATGGAGGTTAGGCCCACGGCCGGAAGACGGTTGAGTAGCCTGGCTCTCAGCAGCCGGCGCTGGCAGAACCCCACTGGGCGCCCGGCAAGGTAGATGAGGCGGGAATGGCGCAGGAGCTGGAGGAACCAGGAATGCGGCATGGTCTGCGCGGCGGTCTGCTCGACCCGGAAATTATCCGCCCAGACGACGAGCGGCCGGAACATGAGCTGGTCATAGATGACGATCACACCGGTCATGGCGAGGATGGCCCATCCCACGGCGGCGAGATCCTGCCGCTGGATCGCCAGCGCCACATAGGAACCGATGCCGGGAAGCGCTATGGACTGGTTGCCGACTGTGATCGCCTCGGAGGCGACGACGAAGAACCAGCCGCCGGACATGCTCATCATCATGTTCCATACGAGCCCGGGGACGGCGAAGGGAAATTCCAGCCGCCAGAAGCGTTGCCACGCCGAGAACCTGAACGCCCGGCTTGCTTCGTCGAGGTCGGTGGGGATGGTCCGCAGCGCCTGGTAGAAGCTGAAGGCCATGTTCCACGCCTGGCTGGTGAAGATGGCGAAGACCGAGGCAAGTTCCGCCCCAAACACGCGATGCGGAAAAAGAAACAGGAAGAATGTAACTGTGAATGAAAGATAACCCAGGATAGACACTGATTGCAGGATGTCCAGCAGCGGAACCAGCACGATTTCGGCCCGCCGGCTTTTGGCTGCCAGCGTCCCGTAGGTCAGCGTGAAAATCAGCGACGCGGCCATGGCGGCCAGCATGCGAAGCACGGTTCTGACCGCGTAGCCTGGCAGCAGGAGGGGATCGAGCGAGATTTTGGCCATGCCGGGCATCGGCCCGAAGGTCCGGGTTGCGCCCACCGCCAGCACCACCGCCAGGGTGAGCACCAGCGCGACGGCCACCACATCCGCCCGGCCGGGCAGACCGGCGCCGAGGCGGCTCAGGGAAGGCAGCGGCCTTAGCCAAACCGGCCGGGACATCAATGTACCTCTGCTAACGGCAGCAAGATCAGGGCACCGGCGGATTCACGCCGCTTAAACACGTCCTCGTTACTATGAACGGCATCGCCGGGCGCCAGATTCCCACTTTCATATCGCCACAACAACGTCAATAGCGCGCTATCGGGCGATGCTCACGGAGGAAATGCCGCTGCCACCACCTGCCCCACGCGCCGGCGCAGCGGCATCGCATCACCTTCATCGTATGGATAGAGCCGGCTGGTGAGGATGATCAGGAAGGTGCCAGTCGCTGGGTCGATCCACAATGCCGTGCCAGTATAGCCGGTGTGGCCGTAGGAGTTGGCACTGAATGCCCCGCCGGTCCAGCTGCTGTAGGGCGAGGCCATGTCCCACCCAAGCCCGCGCGTGACACCATCGGGCAGAGCCTCTGGCGCGGTCATTTGCGCCACGCTGCCGGGGCTAAGGATCCGCGCGCCATCCAGCTCGCCGCCATTCAGCAGCATCTGGCAAAAGCGCGCCAGATTGTCGGCCGTCGAGAACAGTCCGGCATGGCCAGCCGCTCCGCCCATCTGGTAGGCGGTGGGGTCCTGCACCGCGCCCCAGCGTAACGCGCCGTCCTGGACATCCGTCGGCACCAGGCGGGCATTGTCGCCGGATGGCGGATCGAAGCCGGTGTCCGTCATGCGCAGCGGCGTGAAGATGTGCTGCGCGGCGTAGAGCGGCAGGCTCTCGCCGGAAAACTTCTCCACCAGGGCGCCGAGCACGATGAAATTGAGATCGCTGTAGATGAAGCTGCCGCCTGGCGCTGCCACGGGATGGTCCGCCGCGATCTTCGCCAGCGCCCCGGCCTCGCCATGCCAGTCCATGCCCATGAAATCGGGGCGCAGGCCGGAGGTATGGGTCAGCAGCTGGCGGATCGTGATCTGGCCCTTGCCGTTGGCGGCGAAGGCGGGCCAGTACGCGGCCACCGGGTCATCCAGGCGCAGACGGCCTTGCTCCTGCAGCTGCATGATCGCCGGGGCGGTCGCCACCACCTTGGTAAGCGAGGCGAGGTCGAAGATCGCATCGGGGTGCAGCGGTGCCGCATCGGCACCGTAGCCGAAGGCCGCCCGGTAGACGATGCGGCCGCGATGTCCGATCTCGATGACTGTGCCTGGAATGTCGCCACGGGCGATCTCATCCTGCGCAATGGCGGCGATGCCAGCGAGCAGCGCCGGGTTTTCCGCCGTGATGCGGTGGGGCGGCGGCACGCTCTGGCACCCGCTTAAAGCAAGGCAAGCCAGGAGCAGGCCGAAGCCGGCGGCAAGACGGCGCCGCCCACGGGTGCCGCCCCGGTATGCAGTGTGTTTGGCCGGATATTGTTGCAATCGTTGCCTACGTTGTTATTGCCTCAAAGACGTTGTCCGGTTTCTGCCGATATCAGCCGCCTGAGGCGGCTACATCGCCATCCGCTTCCGCATGCTGAGGCGGATTGTCAGGTGTCAGCCCGGCGGGCGGAGACGGCAATGATGTCATCGGTGACGGCCTCGGGTGAGGGGAAGACCAGAGTGCAACCGCAGCGCCATCAATGTCCATAGCCTGTCTGTCTGCCGGGGGTTGACCCAGGTCAACCGCTGCCTCCCTGCCGGGTGCTAAAGTTTCTCTTTGGTCCGCCGCAGCGCGCGGCACGGAGAGCGGGAGGAAATGAACGGTCAGGCGGGAGGTGGGGTGCCGGAGCTCAAGCCGCCGAACAGGCTGCGGACATGGCGCGTCCTGGGTGGGGTGGTGATCTTGCTCGTTGCCGGCCTCGGTTTCGCCTGGTGGCATATGAGCAGGCAAGGAACCGTCCGCTATCTGACGGCGGAGGTTTCGCGTGGCGCCATCGCCCGCGCCGTCACGGCAACCGGCACGGTGAATCCCAACCTCACCGTCATTGTTGGCGCCGCTGTGTCCGGCATCATTCAGCAGCTCTATTGCGACTATAACACGGTGGTGAAGGTCGGGCAGATCTGCGCCAAGATCGACCCGCGCACATATCAGGCGGCTGTTGACCAGGACGTGGCGAAGCAGGCGGTGGATAGTGCCAATTTGGCCAAGGACCAAGCCAATCTTCGCTATGCCACTGTGACCAATCAGCGCGACCAGAAGCTGCAGAGGGAGGATTCCATCTCGGCCGACACCGCCGATGCCGCGAAGGCCGCCTTCGAGGCAGAACAGGCGCAGGTGGTGCTTGATCAGGCACAGATCCAGCTGGATCAGGCCTCCCTTGCGGCGGCGCGGGTAAATTTGGAGTACACCAGCATCGTTTCCCCCGTGAATGGATTGGTTGTGTCGCGCGATGTTACTGAGGGACAGACCGTCGCGTCCTCGTTCCAGACGCCGACTTTGTTTCTTATCGCCACTGATGTCACCAAGATGCAGGTGGATACCAATGTCGCCGAGGGCGATATCGGCGCGGTGCAGGACGGAGATCCGGCGGATTTCACCGTCCTCGCTTTTCCCAGCCGGGTGTTTCATGGCGTCGTGGCACAAGTGCGCCAGTCGCCGCAGACCGTACAGAATGTCGTGACCTACGACGTGGTGGTGAATGTCGACAACACCGACCTGGTGTTGAAGCCCGGCATGACCGCTTCCGTGCAGATCGTCACCACGCAGCGGACAGGCGTGATCCGCGTGCCGGACCAGGCCCTGCAATATACGCCGGCTGGCGCCGCCGCGGGTACAGGGGCACGGGTATGGGTGCTGCGTACCGGCAACCCGGTCGCGGTGCCGGTAACGACGGGGCTCGATGATGACGTCAATACCGAGATCACGAGCGGCGCCCTGCAGCCGGGGGATCAGGTGATCATCGGCGACCAGCGCGGATCGGGCGTACAAACGCCCGCGCCGCAGCAATAGCGGGACGGGCCGTGGCCGGACCGCTGCTCAGGCTGGAGGATGTCACCCGGATCTACCGCACGGGAGATGTCGAGGTCCGCGCCCTCAACCACGTCAGCCTGACGGTCGAGCGCGGGGAATTCGTCGCCATCGTGGGCTCGTCCGGCTCGGGCAAATCCACGCTGATGGCGATCCTTGGCTGCCTGGACCGCCCAAGCGGTGGCCGGTATTTTTTCGAGGGCGTGGATGTCGCAGCACTGCCCGAGCCGGAACTGGCACGCATTCGCAGCCAGCGCCTCGGCTTCGTGTTCCAGAGCTTCAACCTCCTGGCCCGGACCAGCGCGGCGGAGAACGTGGCGCTGCCGCTCTATTACGCCGCCCACGGGCCGGTGAGCGGCGCGGCGCGGTTGGAGCGCGCCCGCCAGTCGCTGGCCAGGCTCGGCTTGGCCGAGCGTGAGCACAACACGCCAGCACAGCTCTCCGGCGGGCAGCAGCAGCGCGTGGCCATTGCCCGGGCGCTGATCAACGCGCCGGATCTGCTACTGGCCGATGAGCCGACCGGCAATCTCGACACGAAGACCTCGCATGAGATCATGCAGACGCTGACGCGGCTCAACCGCGAGCAGGGCGTGACCATTCTGGTAATCACCCATGAGGCCGACATCGCCGCCTATGCCGACCGCATACTGACGATGCGCGATGGCGAGATCGTCGCGGACCAGCGCAAGGCAGCGGTGCAGACGGGCAAGCAACAGGAGGCGGCGGCGAGTGAAGTTGCCAGCGGCTTTCACGTTGGAGCGGCTCTGGCGTTCGGGCGGATGATCGTCGGCGCGGCGCTGCAGGCCCTTGGCCGCAACCGCATGCGCTCGGCCCTCACCATGCTGGGCGTGTTCATCGGCGTGGCAGCGCTCATCGCCATGGTGGCGGTGGGGCAAGGGGCGAATGAGGCCGTGCACAAGCAAATCGAGAGCCTCGGTACCAATCTGCTCGTCATCTTGCCCGGTGCGGCAACCACCAGCGGCGTGCGCGCCGGGTTCGGCAGCGCCTCCACCATCACTGTGGCCGACGCAACGGCCATCGGGCGGGAAGATCCAGCCGTTGGCAATGTTAGCTATCTGATCCGCTCGCTCGGCCAAGTCCGCTATGAAAGCCAGAACTGGACGACGAGCATTCAGGGCGTGAGTCTGGGCTATGCCGCCATGACCAACTGGACGGTCGATACCGGGCGGCTGTTCATGGCGGAGGACGAGAGCGGCTCGGCGCTCGTCACGCTGATTGGCCAGACGGTGTACAAGCAGCTCTTTCCCGCCGGGGAAAACCCGGTCGGCGCCACCATTCTCGTGGATGGCACGCCGTTGCGGGTGATCGGGCTGCTCAGTGCGAAAGGCCAGACCGCCTTCGGCCAGGACCAGGATGATGTGGTGATGCTGCCATTCTCCACGGCGGAGCAGCGCGTGCTCGGCACCGCAGCGCCGACGCAGCAGCAGACGCAACTCAACTGGCCCTATCCCCCTTGGCCAAACCCGTACGGGCTGCAGCTCAGGCTCACTGGTTACGTCAACCAGCTCTACGTGCAGGCAACCGGGGCCGGTACGGTCAATGCCGCGATGCGCGAGGTGACGCAGACACTCATCGTCCGGCACCAGATCCAGCCGGGGGCATTGCAGGATTTTTCCGTGCATAACCTCAGCCAGATCGCCGAGGCCGCACAAGGGGCGAGCCGTATCATGGCGCTGCTGCTGGCGGCGGTCGCCTCCATCTCACTGCTCGTCGGCGGCATCGGGATCATGAACATCCTTCTGGTCTCGGTCACCGAACGCACGCGCGAGATCGGACTGCGCATGGCCATCGGCGCACAGCGCCTGCATGTGCTGCTGCAATTCCTGGCAGAGGCGGTGTTCCTTAGTGTCACCGGCGGCATTGCCGGAATCATTCTTGGCATCGGCATCTCCGTGGCCATCACGTTCATTGGTGGTTGGCCAGCGCCGGTCTCGCTGTTCGCGATCTTCGGCGGATTTCTCTTCTCGGTCGCGGTGGGGGTGTTTTTCGGCTACTACCCGGCCCGCAAGGCGGCGCATCTCAACCCGATAGAGGCGTTACGCTATGAGTGATCTTGAGGCGGCACGATACAGGCGACCAGGACTGGCCGCGGGTAAATGAACGGCTTCCAAAAGCCGGCCGTAGCGAGCCTTGTTCTCCTCGCGGGCAATGATGGCTTTAGTTGATCCACCTCAATGCCTACAGTATCGCGCATAGCGAAAGCGCTTACACAACAAAGAAGGCCATTCATGGCGAGCCCGCAACCAGATCGCCTTCCCGCCCGTCCCCTGGCTGCATCCCGCACCACACCGCCGCTCGCGGCGCGGATTGCGCGCCATTGGGGCCGCCTCGCTGCAGGCGAGAGGCAATTCCTGCGCTATTTTGGCGCGGGCTGGATCACCGGCGCCTCGGACGACGATCCGAGCGGGATCGCGACCTACTCCCAGGCGGGCGCCCAGTTCGGCTACGGCATGACCTGGGTGATGCTGTTCACCTGGCCGCTGATGGCGGCTATCCAGGAGATCTGCGCGCGGATCGGCCGCGTCACCGGCATGGGGATCGCGGGCAATATCCGCGCGTATTATCCGCCTTGGCTGCTGCGCGCGATTGTGGCTCTCCTCCTCGCAGCCAACATCCTCAATCTCGGTGCCGATCTCGGCGCGATGGGGGCGGCGCTGCATCTGCTGGTCGCCGGGCCCGAACGCCTCTACGTCGTCGCCTTCGCCATCTTCTGCGCCCTGCTCGAGACGTTCGCCCGCTACGAGCGCTACGCCTCGATCCTGAAATGGGCGTCGTTGTCGCTGCTGGCCTATGCCGCGACCGCGCTCGTGGTCGATGTGCCGTGGGGGCGCGTCGCGTTCGACACCTTCGTGCCCAGCCTCGTCTGGCGGCAGGACTACGTCGTCACGATCGTCGCGGTGCTGGGGACCACCATCACGCCCTATTGCTTCTTCTGGCAATCCTCCGAAGAGGCGGAAGAGGAGCGTATCGATCCCAAAGCGCATACCTTGCTGGAGGCGCCGGAGGAGGCGTCGCGCGAGATCTGGCGTATCCGGCTCGACACCTATGTCGGCATGGGATTCTCGAACCTCATCAGCTGGTTCATCATCGTCACCACTGCAGCCACGCTGCACGCGCACGGTCTTACCAATATCAACACCTCTGCCGAGGCCGCGGAGGCACTCAGACCGATCGCGGGCACCTTCACCTTCGTCATCTTCGCCGCCGGCATCATCGGCATCGGTTTGCTTGCTGTGCCCGTACTCGCTGGATCGGCCGCCTATGCGCTCGGCGAGGCGCTCGGTTGGCCGACCGGCCTCGCACGGCTGCCGCGCGACGCCAAGGCGTTCTACGGCACGATCGTGGTCGGCACGCTGATCGGCATCCTCATCAACTACGTCGATCTCGACCCGATCAAGGCACTGTTCTGGTGCGCGGTGATCAATGGCGTCGTCGCCGTGCCGCTGATGGTGATGATCATGATCATGAGCATGCGAAAGCAGGTGATGGGCGCCTTCACCCTGCCGCGACCGCTCTGGGCAATGGGGTGGCTCTGCACCGGCGTGATGGCGGTGGCAGTTGTGATCATGTTCGCGACGTGGTGAGGTCGCGATCGGTCTCGGACGGTGTCCATGACTGTCCCCCGCCAGGGCCAAGGACAAACCCGCTATCGCGGATTGGTGCTGATGATGGGCTGGTTACAGCGCCCGCTTCCCGATATCCCTCCGGCAGAAGCCGTCTTCCCAGTCAATGGCATCCACCACCGCATAGGCCCGCGTGATCGCCTCGCGCAGATCCGCGCCCACCGAGTTCACCGCCAGCACGCGTCCACCATTGGCGAGAATCCCGCCCTGGTCGGCCATAGTCCCGGCGTGGAAGATGTGCGCGCCGGGGAGTTCTCCCGCCTCCTCGAGCCCGTAAATCTCCGAGCCCGTGGCGTAAGCGCCAGGATAGCCCTTGGCGCACATCACCACCGTGGCGGAGCTGCCGGTGTGGAACTCCACCTTGGCGTCCTTCAGCGTGCCATTGGTGGCGGCCACCAGCGCCGCGAGCAGGTCGCTCTCCAGCATGGGCAGCACAGTCTCGCATTCCGGGTCGCCGAAGCGGACATTGAATTCGATCAGCTTCGGACCATCCTCCTCGACCATCAGCCCGGCGAACAGGAAGCCGCGGAACGGCGTGCCGCGCCGGGCCATCTCCTTCAGCGCGGGACGGATGATCTGGTCCATGCTGGCCTGCACGACCTCGGGCGTGGCCCAGGGCGGGTTGAAGATCGCGCCCATGCCGCCGGTGTTCGGGCCGGTGTCGTTGTCGCCCACGCGCTTATGGTCGGCGGCGGTGCCGAAATACAGCGCGTCCTCGCCATCGCAGAGGGCGAACACGGAAATCTCCTCGCCCACCAGGCAATCCTCGATAACCACGAGCGCCCCAGCCTGCCCGTGCACCTTGTCCTCCATGATGGCGGTAATGGCCTCGTGCGCCTCCTCGGGCGTTTGCGCCACAACCACGCCCTTGCCCGCCGCCAAGCCATCAGCCTTGATGACGATGGGGGCGCCCACGGCCTCGATATATTCATGCGCCTCCAGCGCGTGGGTGAAGCTGGCCCATTTCGCGGTGGGGATTTGCGCGGCCTCGGCGACTTCCTTGGTGAATTTCTTGCTGCCCTCGAGCTGCGCCGCCGCGGCGGTAGGGCCGCAGCAGGCGATGCCCGCCTTGGCCAGCGCGTCCGCGATGCCAGCCACAAGCGGGGCTTCGGGGCCGGGTACCACGAGGTCGATCTTATGCTCCACGGCAAAGCTGACGATGCCCTGGATGTCGGTGGTGCGGAGCATCACGTTCTCGCCAAGCTCGGCGGTGCCGGGGTTGCCCGGGGCGATGTAGAGCTTGTTCAGCTGCGGGCTCTTGGCGATCGCCCAGGCCAGCGCGTGCTCCCGCCCGCCGGAACCGATGATCAATACGCGCATGTGCTGCCCCCTACTGTTACCCAGGCGCGCTGTATCATAGTCTGGCGCCATGAGTGAAATGGGACAAAACACACCGGAATTCTCCGTCTCCGAGCTTGCGGGCGCGGTGAAGCGCACGCTGGAAGGCTCGTTCGGCCGCGTGCGGGTGCGCGGCGAGATCACGGAATTCAAGGCTTACGGCTCGGGGCACCAGTATTTCGCCCTCAAGGACGAGGGGGCGAAGATCCGCGCCATCATCTGGAAGGGCGTGGTGCCGCGAGTCGGGCTGAAGGCGGAGAACGGCGTCGAGGTGATCGCCACCGGCAAGCTGACCTCCTACCCCGAGCGGTCGGAGTACCAGCTCATCGTCGAGCGGCTGGAATATGCCGGGGCCGGGGCGCTGCTGGCGCGCATCGAGGCGCTACGGGTGAAATTGCAGGGCGAAGGGCTGTTCGAGCGGCGGCGGCCGCTGCCCATGCTGCCCCGCGTGGTGGGGGTGGTGACATCGGCCCAGGGCGCGGTGTTGCAGGATATCAAGACGACCATCGCAAGGCGCTTCCCCAGGCCCATCCTGCTCTGGCCGGTGCCGGTGCAGGGCGAGGGTGCCGCGGAGAAGATCGCCGCCGCCATTGCCGGGTTCAACGCCCTGCCCCCTGAATTGCCGCAGCCGGATGTGCTGATCGTGGCGCGTGGCGGCGGCAGTCTGGAAGACCTCATGGCCTTCAACGACGAAGCCGTGGTGCGGGCGGCGGCGGCGAGCCGCATCCCGCTCATCGCCGCCGTGGGGCATGAGACGGACACGACGTTGATCGACTTCGCCGCTGACCGCCGCGCGCCCACCCCCACTGCCGCCGCCGAGATGGCGGTGCCGGCGCGGCTGGAGTTGCTGGCGGACCTCACCCAGCGCACGGCGCGGCTGGAAGGTGCACTTGCCCGGCTGATGGGGCTGGCCCGCGCCGGGCTGGACCGGGCCGGGGCGAAACTGCCCGACCTGCCCGCCATGCTGGGCACGGCGCGGCAACGGCTGGACGACCGGAGCGAACGCTTGGCCCTCGCCTTGCCCAATTTCTTCGCCACGCGCCGGGCGCGGGTGGAGCGCCTCGCGCTACGGCACCCGCGCGAGTTTCTGCTCCGCCTGCGCGGCAATGTGCAGCTGCTCGAACGCCGCCTGCGGGACGGCCTGCCCAATCTGCTGCGCACGGGCCAAAAACGGCTGGACGCGGCGGGCTATCGGCTGACGCATCCAGGCGCGGAGATCGCGCTACGGCGCGGCAAGGTGGGGCTGCTGGCGCAACGGCTGGACGCCCCCCTGCCCGGCCGCCTGCGCGAAGCGCGCCTGCGGCTGGAAAATGTTTCATCCAGGCTGGAAGCGGTGAGTTACGAACGCGTGCTGGCGCGTGGTTTTGCTTTGGTGACAAATGCAAAAGGTGCTGCGGTGACGAGTGCGGCGAAGGTATCGCCGGGCGCTGCGTTGTCGCTCCGCTTCGCGGATGGCGAGGTGGCGGTTCGGGCGGAGAAAAAAACCGCACAGCTTGATTTGGGATTATAGGAGGACTTTCCGATGAAAACGCTGATCGTGCAGATCAAGTGCCAGCTTGGCGAGGCCTACCATGTCGCGGCGTACATTATCGACAAGGTAATCCCCTGCCATATCTATTCGATCTCAGGTCATTACGACTTACTGGCGATCATCAACCTGGACGACGAGATCGACCCCGGCGTGTTCGTGAACACCAAGCTGCACAAGGTACCAGAAATTGCAGATACGAGCACGATGATCGCGTTCAACGCGTTCACACCGGGTGGTGGGGTGTAGGGGGAAAAGCGCAACCCACCATTTCGACTTGGCTATTTCATGACCGATGGGTTGCGCTACGCTCCACCCATCCTACGGCTTGCTATAAATTCAAGTTGTTTTCGAACGGACACTAAGGATTCCAAACGTTGCATTTTGCAATCGTTTCGTTCAATATGCTGGAAGATTGCTGCCCCTCGCTTGGACGCTAGCTCGGCGAAACTTAGAATAATTCGTATTTTTTATTTCTTTTCGGGAGAGTGATATTCGTGAATCATTCGGCAGACTTTACCATGCGCACCACTGCGCCCTGTTTCACAACAATTTTCCACGAGCCTTGGTGGCTTGATGCAGTGACCCAAGGAAATTGGTGCGAAGCAACGGTAAGCTCAAATGGGACAGCGATTGCCCGTCTGCCTTACATTATTAAGCGCCGCATCGGCATAACCGGCATCGGCATGCCCCCATTGACCCATACTCTCGGCCCTCAATTGCCTTTATTCGGTGCTACGTCCAAGTTCCAACAATCGGATCATCGTAAGTTGCTCAAAGGATTGGTGGCGCAATTGCCCCGTCATGATTATTTTTACCAGGTTTTCGATCCAATCATAGAAAATGCCTTGTCGCTATATGAATTGGGCTATGATAGTTCGCTAAGCTATACCCTGCGCATCGAGGCAACCCAGTCCCTGGAAAGGACCTGGAAGGGCATACGCCGGCAACACCGTTTCGAAATCAAAAGTGCACAAAAAAAGTTTTCAATCCAGCATGATCTTGGCATCGATCAATTTTGCCATTTCTTCAACGCCAACCTTAAAGCCGACCGCAAGATCTGGTCGACAAATGCAGCCGAGAAGCACATCAACCAAGTCAAGATCCGACTCTATGAGGCATGCCGGGCGCAGGATGCTGGGTGCCTGGTGGCCGTTCGCGATGAAAAAAATGTGCTACGCGCTGCTATCATGCTGGTTTGGGGACATGGTGTGATGTATTATTTTCTCGCCACCCGTGATCCCGATCCGGCAAGCTCGGGTTCTATGAAATTGCTGATTTGGGAAGCCCTGAAAATGGCCAGTGAAAAGCGGCTGACCTTTGATTTCGACAGTTTCCCGCGCCCTGCGGCGGTCCCTGCTCTAGCTAGTTTCGGCGGCGAGGTGCGTAATCGCATCAACATAACTAAAATACCCCCGCTCTTGCGCTTCGCCCATGCAATAAAGTCTAAGACCAAGTTAGCAAATGTTCTTAGTCACTAGCCAGCAAGCCGTAGGATGGGTGGAGCGCAGCGCAACCCATCATCTCTGAAACAGCCAATGCCAAAATGGTGGGTTACGCTTTCGCTCCACCCACCCTACGCCGTAGTTTGTGCCGCTGAGGAAAACTACCCCTCCAGCTCGGAGTCCCAGTACAGAAAATCCCGCCAGCTTTCGTGCAGGTAGTTAGGCGGGAAGTGGCGGCCGCGGTCTTGCAGCTCGTAGCTGGTCGGGCGGCGGGGCTCCTGGCGCGGGATCATGTTGCACTCGCGCGGCATTTTGGAACCCTTGCGCAGATTGCATGGGCCGCAGGCGGTGACGACATTCTCCCAGCTCGTGCGCCCGCCTTTGGCGCGCGGGATCACATGGTCGAAGGTCAGCTCCTGCGTGGCCCGCTTGCCGCCGCAATACTGGCAGGAGAAGGTGTCGCGCAGGAACACGTTGAAACGGGTGAAGGCCGGGGTGCGGGCCGAGGGAATGAAGTCCCGCAGCGCGATGACGCTCGGCAGCCGCATGGAGAAGCTGGGCGAGTGAACTTCCTTCTCGTACTCGGAAAGTACGGAAACCCGGTCCAGGAACACCGCTTTCACGGCATCCTGCCAGGTCCAGGTCGATAACGGAAAATAGGATAGCGGACGGAAATCCGCATTGAGAACAAGGGCGGGGAAATGGAGCCCGCCGTCAGGCATTACTGAACCTGTCCCAGAACGGGACCAAATGTTGTGGAGTAGTCACGAAACGCTCCCACATATGGTAGTGCCTTCGAGTCATGCGGGTTTTATGGCAAAGTAACGGCCGCGCCGCAAGATGTTGCGCCGAATGTAAGAGTTTTGTCATCTGCCTCGCCAAGGCGCCACGCCCCTGTATAAGCTGGCGGCGCATGAGCATCATCACCCGTTTCGCCCCTAGCCCAACCGGGTATCTGCATCTCGGCCACGCCTATTCGGCCTGGATGGCTTGGCGGCGGGCGGATGTGTTCCGGCTGCGGCTGGAGGATATCGACACCACGCGCTGCCGCCCGGAATACGCGGCGGCGATCCTGGAAGACCTGCGCTGGCTGGGGCTGGACTGGGATGGCGAGGTGCGCGCGCAGTCCCGGCATTTCGCCGAATACGCGGCGGCTTTGGGCAGGTTGCAGGAGCGCGGCCTGCTGTATCCGTGCTTCTGCACGCGGGCGGAAATCGCGCGGGCGCAATCCGCCCCCCACGGCGCTGAGGGCGTGTACCCCGGCACCTGCCGCGCGCTCCCGCCCGAGGCCAGGGCGGCGCGGATCGCCGCCGGTGCGCCCTATGCGCTGCGGCTGGACGTGACGGCGGCCCGGCAATGCGTGGGAGAGTTGCGATTCTTCGAGGAGGACACAGGGTGGATCGAGGCGGAGCCGGAGCGCCTGGGCGATGTGGTGCTGGCGCGCAAGGATACGCCGAGCAGCTACCATCTCTGCGTGGTGCATGACGACGCGCTGCAGGAAATCACCCATGTCATCCGTGGCGAAGATCTGCGCGAGGCCACGCATATCCATGTACTGCTGCAGGCGCTGCTCGGCCTGCCCACGCCAGTTTACGCGCATCACCGTCTGCTGACGGATGCTAGCGGCAGGCGCCTGGCCAAGCGCGACAAGGCGGCGACATTGCGCGAAATGCGTGCCGCCGGTACGAAACCCGAGACAATTCTACAAAAATTCGAGGCCGCGACATGAGACGAGTCTTCGCAGCACTTGGCTGGCTGCTGCTGTTCACGCTGCTGGGCGGGCTGGCGATGGATGTGGCCGGAGACCTCGCGGCACCGCACCACCCGGTGCCGGTGAAAGCGCTGGCCATGCTGGGCGGCATGGGCGGGGAGTTCGGGATCAATCTATGGCTACTGGCACTCTGCTTCGCCCGCCTGCCCGGGGCGCGCATGCCGCAGCACTTCCGGCCACGCCTCGGCCTCGTGGAGGGGCTGTGGGGCATGTTCGGCTTCGGCCTGACCATGGGCGCGGGCGGCGGGCTGTTCGTAAACGTGCGGATGACGGCAGCGTTCTACCTGATCCTGCAACACCCAGACTTCCGGCCGAGCTTTACCGACCCCCTGACGCTGACCGGCGCGGTGCTGGCCGGGGAACTGATGACCGCGCTGTGGCTGGCATGGTCGATGCGCCGGCTGGGACCGCCGCATCTATCTGATGGCAGCCCAAGCGGCGTGGCATGGCGCAGCGCTCCCACCGCGGCCTATGCGCAGGCGGTGCTGCTGGCGCTGCTGCTCGCCGGGGTGGTGGTGGGCATGTACAAGCTGGTGCCGCCGGACCTGAAATCGCTGGAGAACCTGCCCTCGGCGAAGCTGTTCAACGGCCCGCCCGGCACCATCGCGGCCATGCTCGGCGTGGTTCTGGTGCTCGGCCCCGTGCTGGAGGAAATCGCCTTCCGGGGCATCGGCTTTGCCGGGGTGGCCTCAAGGCTCGGCCCCGGCGGGGCGGTGGCCGTCACCACCATATTGTTCCTGGCGGCGCATGGGCCAGAGAAAATCCATTATCTGCCGGGGTTTCTCGATGTCGGCCTGATGGCGCTGGCCTCGTGTCATCTGCGGCTGCGCTATGGTTCAATCAGGCCGGGCATTCTGCTGCACATGCTGTATAATGGCTTCGGGCTGGCGGCAGCGGCGCTAACCTAGCCCGCGGCGGGGGATTTGGCATCCTCCGGCAATCCGCGTAAACATGCTGAATTATCTGGGTGGAGAAGGTTACCATGGGTGGGTTGAGCATCTGGCATTGGCTGATCGTACTGGCCGTCGTGCTGCTGCTGTTCGGCACCGGCAAGGTCAGCAACCTGATGGGCGAGTTCGGCAAGGGCATCAAATCCTTCAAGCAGAACCTGGCTGAGGATGAGACCAAGCCGAAGGATGCCTCGATGGCCGATACCGGCGCGTTGAACGCGCCGCAGCCCGAGCAGCAGAACAAGACGACCGTCAACCAGGGCTGAACAATGGTTCCGATGGAATTGGCGGAGGCGCTGACTGAGGCCGGCCGGCGCATGGATGCACATGGCTGGGTGCCCGGCTCGGCCGGCAACCTCTCGGCGCGAATCGATGACGGCCGGATCGCGATCACCCGCAGCGGCGTGCACAAGGGCCGGCTGACCACGGCCGACATCATCGCCGTGGATTACGACGGCAACCCGCTGGTCGAGGGCCAGAAGCCGAGCGCCGAGACACTGCTGCACTGCCAGCTCTACCGGCTGTTCCCGCAGGTGGGCGCGGTGCTGCACGGCCACTCCGTGGCGGCCACGGTGCTCTCCATGCTGGGCGGCATCACCCTCGCCAATTACGAGATCCTGAAGGCCTTCGGCTACGCCACCCATGAGCACGAGGTGCTGCTGCCGGTCTATGAAAACGACCAGGACATCGCCCGGCTGGCGGCGTTCATCGAGCCGCTGCTGCAGAGCGAGCCGCCGATCGGCTATGTCATCGCGGGCCACGGTGTATATGCCTGGGGCACCAGCGTGGAACATGCCTATTGGCGGCTGGAGGCGCTGGAGTTCTTGCTCCAGTGCGAACTGGAGCGGAGGAAGATGAAATGAGCCGCCTGACCGTCTACCAGGCCGACGCGCCCGGCGTGCCAGTGTTCGACTCGGAAGAGCCCGGCGCTGTGGCGGCGGAGCTGAAGCAGATTAATGTCGGGTTCGAGCGCTGGAACAGCCCGGTGCATCTGGCCGCCGATGCCCCGGCCGAGGCGATTCTGGAAGCCTACCGCCCTTATCTGGACGCGCTGATGGGCGCCACCGGTGCGGGCTCCGCCGATGTGGTGAAGCTGACGCCCGAACATCCGCAGGCCGCGGCGCTGCGCGAGAAATTCCTGTCCGAGCACACGCATACAGAGCCGGAGATCCGCTTCTTCGTGGCAGGCTCCGGGCATTTCGTGCTGCATGAGAACGGCAAGGTCTATGTCGCCTTCTGCGAGGCGGGCGACCTCATCCATGTCCCCGCCGGGATCAGGCACTGGTTCGATGCCGGGCTGAAGCCAGACTTCACCGCGCTGCGGGTGTTCACCGATACCTCCGGCTGGGTGGCGCATTTCACGGGTAACGATATTTCCAAGCGCTTCCCCGCCGCATGAAGCCCGCCGCCATTCTCACCGATATCGAGGGCACCACCACCCCGATCGCCTTCGTGCACCGGGTGCTGTTCCCGTATGCGCGGGCGCGCATGGCGGAATTCGTCGCCTCCGGCCATGCCGCGCTGGCGGAGGTGCCGGAACCCAGGCTGGAGACGCTGCTCGGCTGGATGGACCGGGACGAGAAAATCACGGCGCTGAAGACGATCCAGGGCATCATCTGGGAAAAGGGCTATAAGAGCGGCGCGATCACCGCCGAGCTGTACGAGGATGTGCCCCCTGCCCTGCGCCGCTGGGCGCGCGCAGGGCTGCGGCTGTTCGTGTACTCCTCAGGCTCGGTGCCGGCGCAGAGGCTGCTGTTCGGCCACACCCCGGCCGGCGACCTGACCGGGCTGTTCCAGGCCTATTTCGACACCCGCGTCGGACCCAAGCGCGAAGCCTCGAGCTACGCCGACATCGCGCGCGGGGTGAACGTGCCGCCCGAGGAGATGCTGTTCCTCTCGGACGTGGAAGCCGAGCTGGACGCGGCCAAGGCCTCCGGCCTGCAAACCTGCCAGCTGGTGCGGGCCGAGGACGGTACCGCCGCCAGCGCCCGGCACGAAACGGCGAAGGATTTTGACGACGTGGCAAGGAAGTTTGGGTTGCCGCATGGCTAGGTCACCACGTGAGGGCATACAGGCAGTACATGCCTGGCTGAAAAAAGCCCCGCTGATGCGGGCTTTTTTATGGGGTCTGGCTGCGGCTCTGGCGTTGCCGCCAGTGCATTTCCTGCCGGCGCTGCTATTCTCCCTGCCCGCCTTCCTGCGCCTGCTCGACGAGGCGGGGAGCGTCAAGCGCACCATCTACACCGCCTGGTGCTACGGCTTCGGCCTGGCCATCGCAGGGCTGTACTGGATCACCGAGCCGGTGCTGACCGAGGCGTCGACTTTCTGGTGGCTGGTACCCTTCGCCGCGCCGGCGCTGTCTGCCGCGGTGGCGTTCTATACCATCATCCCCGCCTTGGCGGTTCGCTGGGTAAAGCCGGGGTTCGGCCGGCTGCTGGTCTTCGCCGGGGCCTGGGAGCTTTCCAATATCGCGCAGCAATTCTGGTTCTCGGGCTTTCCCTGGAATTTCTGGGGCACGGACTGGACCATCCCCGGGCGGCTGGGCGACGTCTTCATCCAGCCCGCGGCCTGGGTAAGCGTGCATGGCCTTACCCTGGCCACGGTGATCCTGGCCGGGCTGCCAATGTTCGGCAGGCGCGGGCTGGCAGCACTTGTGGGGATATTGGCGCTGTGGGCGAGCGCGGGCTGGCTGCGGCTGCAAACCCCGGTGGCGCCCACGGGGCTCAACATCGCGCTGGTGCAGCCCAACTTCCCCGAGCCGCCGGATTATTCCCGCCCGGCGCTGGAAGCCAACTGGCAGCGCATGCTGGCGATGAGCAATGCCGGGCTACAGGCCGGGGCCAATGCGATCATCTGGCCGGAAGCCACCAGCCCCTGGCTGCTCGACTCAGATGCCGGGGCGCGCCAGCAACTGGCCGCCGTGACCGGCGCCACGCCGGTGCTTGCGGGCTCTCTGCGCGTGGAGAGCAACACGGATTTCCGCAACTCGCTGGTTGTGGTGGCCGGGCCGGTGCCGGCGCTGGCGGTGTACGACAAGTGGAAGCTGGTGCCGTTCGGCGAGTACATGCCTAAATGGCTGCCGCTGAAGATCATCCCCGACATGCTTGACGGTGGCTTCACCCCGGGAACCGGTCCGGAAAACATCACCGTGGACGGCCTGCCCCCCTTCGCGCCGATGATCTGCTACGAGGACGTATTCCCCGGCCAGATGATCGACGAGCAGCACCGCCCCGCCTGGATCGTGGTTATCACCGATGACGCCTGGTTCGGCGACTCCGCGGGCCCGCACCAGCATTTCATCAACGCCAGGCTGCGCGCCGTAGAGGAAGGCCTGCCGCTGGCCCGTGCCGGGAACTCCGGGATCAGCGCGATGTTCGACCCCTTTGGCCATGTCACCGCCTATCTTCCGCTTGATGCCCAGGGCGTACTGGTAGCGCCCCTGCCGGGCGCGTTGCCGCCGACGCTTTTTTCCAGGCTTGGGCTCATGTTCCCCGCCATACTGGGAGTTGTAGCGGTGTTCGCCGGAAAGCTAGTGTCACGCTGGATTTAATTTGATATTATGTAATATTTTCGATATGAGATGCGATGCGTCTACTTAATAATTCGATCTATGAGTTTTTTGTTGAGAATTTCGTTAAATCGAGGTAATTATTCGCATAACGTGTAATGCTAAAAAAATACCGTGTTAGGTTGTTGATCTTATAGTTGTAGCCTGCAACTAATTCGCAATAAGCTGAGAAGAAGACAAGCCGGTGCCTACCACCGCAAGTTGGAGAAGACTAATTTAATGGCTGAAGAAACCGCCGAGCGCCCGGAACGAGAAAGCCGTCCCAGCCCTATCGATATTCATGTCGGGTCGCGCATCCGGCTGCGCCGGACATTGCTCGGCATGTCGCAGGAACGCCTGGGCGACGCGCTGGGCCTGACCTTCCAGCAGGTGCAGAAATACGAGCGCGGGGTGAACCGCGTGGGCGCCTCCCGCCTGTTCGACATCTCACGCGTGCTGGACGTGCCGATTTCCTATTTCTTCGACGATATGCCGGAAGGCATGTCCGAGGGCCCGGTCTCCGGTCCGCGCGGCCGTATGTACGGCTTCGCCGAGCACCAGGAGCCGTTCAACGCCGGGGTGGATGACCAACTGACCAAGCGCGAGACGCTGGAGTTGGTGCGCGCCTATTACCGCATCCAGGACCCGGCGATGCGCAAGCGCATGTTCGACCTGATGAAATCCCTCGCCACGCCGGAAACGGCGTTCGAGGCGGGCTGAGCACATAAGGTTGAGCACATAAGGTAACGGGCTGAACCCTTCCAGGTTCAGCCCGTTTTTTTCGCACCGTCAGAACCCGCCTCAGAACGCGGCGTCAGCCAGTTCCATCAGCGAGGCCTTGCCGGCCTTGATGGTGAACAGCAGCGCCCCAGCCTGCGGCAGAATCCGCTCCATGTAGAACCGCGCCGTGGTCAGCTTGGCCTGGTAGAAGGCGGCATCCGGCCCGCCGAGCGGCGCCTTCTCCGCGGCGATGAGCGCCATGCGCGCCCACATGAAGCCCAACGCCACCAGCCCGAACAGGCGCAGATAGTCGGTGGCGGCCGCACCGGCTTCCTCCGGGTCGGTCATCCCCTTCTCAGCGATGAAGCTGGTTGCAAGCTGCAGCGCACCGAAGGCCCTGCCAAAACCCTGCACCAGCTTGCCCAGATGCGGGTGGTTCTGATTGGCCTCGATGAACTCGGACACCGGATGTGCGGCGCATGCTGCTCACCATGCGCGCCTACAACGAGGGCTGCCGCGCCCTTGGCGTGTGGGTGGCCAATGCGCTGGAAGACGCCGAGCACGGCAATGCCGAGGCCGCCGATTTCGTGGCGCTGCTCACCCCGGTGGCGAAGGCGCTGTTCACCGATCTCGGCTATGAGTGCGCCAACCTCGCGGTGCAGACCTATGGCGGCCATGGCTTCATCCGTGACCACGGCGTGGAGCAGTATATCCGCGATGCGCGCATCACGATGCTCTACGAGGGCACCAACGGCATCCAGGCGCTGGACCTCGTGGGCCGCAAGCTGCCCGCCAATTTCGGCCGGTCGCTGCGCCGCTTCTTCCACCCGGTGTCCGCGTTCATCGAGGCCAACCAGAACCACCCGCAGCTGGGCAAGATGGTGCAGGGCTTCGCCCGGGCCTTCGGTGCGTTGCAGCTGGCCACCAGCTTCATCGCCGAGAAGGGGATGGCCGACCCGGAGGAAGCCGGTGCGGCCGCCACCGACTATCTGCGCTTGTTCGGGCTGGTGGCGCTGGGCTTCATGTGGGCGCGCATGGCGCTCATCGCGGCGGAGAAGGCGCCGCTTGGCGGGCCGGAT
>NZ_JBKQJR010000151.1:0-39424 GCF_052326845.1 Acidocella sp.
ATGACCGGGGAGGCGACGATGTCCGAAAGGTCGAGCAGGCCAGTCTGGCCGAAGGAGGCGGCAAGGCTTTGCTCCCAGATCGGCGTGCCGGAAGCGGCATCGATGGCCGCGAGCAGCCCGTTGGAGAACCCGGCGGCGATGATGCCGTCGGCGAAGGCGGGCGGCCCGGCGACTTCCACCGCGGTGGTGCTCGGCTGGCCGGCCGAGCCGTCGAAGCGCCAGCCGGGGGTGCCGGAGGCAGCGTCGAAGGTCAGTAGCAGGTCCTCCTGCGTGACCACCGCCACCAGCCCGCCCGCCACCAGCGGGGCCGAGCGGGTGGGGAAGTCCAGCTGCTGGTGCCACAGCACCTTGCCGGTGGCCGGATCCAGGGCGCGCAGCTCGGCATAGCCGGTGCTGGCGTAGAGCGTGCCGCCGCCATAGGCGATGCCGCCGCCGAGATTCTGTTCGGTCGCGTGCTTCGGCCGGGTGTTGGCGTGCCAGATCAGGCTGCCGTCGCTGAGGGAGAAGGCGCGCACGGTCGCGTCGGCGTCCATGGTGAAGACCTTGCCCTCGGCGATGACGGGGCTCGCCATCAGCGGCTGGCGGAGGCCGCCCGGCGTGCCGATAGCGGCGTGCCATGTAGGCTTGAAGTTGAGCGGGGCTGCCACGTTGCCCGGCGCATGGGCGGGGTTGGCGAGCGGCTGCGGCCAGTCGGCCAGGGCGGTGGCCTGGGGCAGGACCACCTGCGGCGGGTTCACGGCCACATCCATGCCGTTGGTGTCCGGCAGCACCGGGATCTGCTCGCCCGCGATCTTGGGTTTCGGCTTGGAGCAGGAGGCCAGCAGCCCGAGCGTCATCAGGCTGGCGGTGGCGGTGCGGCGTCGCATCATGGGGGATCTCATCCGTTCAACTGTGCAAGCATGCCTTGGGCGCGTTCGCGCACGCCAGCCGGGGCGGTGGGGTCGGAGGCAAGTTCCGTGAACAAGGCTTTCGCCAGCCCGGCATTGCCCTGGTGCAGATAGGTCAGCGCCTGGATTTCGCGCGCCAGGGAATGGTACGGGTTGGTGTCGGCGGCGAGCGGCTGCAGCCGGGCCTGGATATCGGTATCCGGCACCGCGCCCAGCGCGTGCTGCGCCCAGAGCAGGGTGGCGAGGTCGCGCAGCAGCTTGTCCGCGCCGCCATCCTGGGCCACGCCGGTCCACAGCGCGTTGGCCTGGTCCAGCTTGCCCGCGGCGGCGTACAGCCCGGCGGCGCGCAGATTGGCCACGGTCTTGTAGCCCTCCGGCGCGGATGCCGCGAATTTGTTCAGGTCCTGGGCGGTCTGCACCGCCTGGTCCGGCGTGAGCTGCCCGCCCTGCTGGTCCGCCGCCTGGGTGAGGGCGAGGTATTGCGTTGCCGCTTTTTCCGCCTGCTTGGCCTGGTAGGAGCTGTATGCCTGCTGCGCGCCGACGCCGACCAGCACCAGCACCATGGCGGCGATCAGATACCCGCCATAGCGCTTGGCCAGGGCCACCGCCCGCTCATGCCGCAGATCCTCGGAAACCTCGTCAAAAATATCGACCACGCGATAATCCCATAAGTGCCTATGCGGGAGATGTCTTAGCCGGGCGTGCCGCGCGCGGCAACGCAGGCCGCAAGGCGGCGTTCCACCCGCGCCCGACCGATGAGGGGCAGCAGCTTCGCCATTTCCGGCCCGTGCTCCTCGCCGGTCAGGGAGAGGCGCAGCGGCTGGAACAGCGCCCGGCCCTTCGCCCCGGTGGCGTCCGAGACCGCCCCGGTCCAGGTCTTCCAGGTCTCCTCGTCCCATGGCTCATCGGGCAGCGTGTCCAGCGCGGCGCGCAGCACCAGGGAGTTGCCCGGCAATTCCGGCGCCGGCAGCTCGTCGGCCACCACCTCCCACCAGCGCCGCGCCTCGGTCAGCAGGTCCAGATTGCCGCGAATCGCCAGCCAGAACGCCTCGGTGGCGCCCTCGGGCAGGCGGTCCTTCACCGCCTCATAGTCCAGATGGTGCAGGAACTTGCGGTTCAGCCCGAGCAGCTGCTTCGCGTCGAAGCGCGGCGGGGAGCGGCCGAAATCGGAGAGGTTGAAGCTGGCGATCTGCTCCTCCATTGGCACGGCCGCCGGGTCCTTGTTGGTGCCCAGGCGTGCCAGATACGCCGTGATCGCGGCGGGCTCGATGCCGTCCTTGCGCAGCGATTTCAGCGAGATCGAGCCGATGCGCTTGGAGAGCTTCTCGCCATCCCCGCCCGAAATCAGCGGCAGATGCGCGAAGCGCGGCACCGGGGCTTTGGTGATGGCTTCAAAGAGATCGATCTGCACCGCCGTGTTGGACACATGGTCCTCCCCGCGGATGATATGGGTGATGCCCATGTCCGCATCGTCCACCACCGAGGTGAAGGTGTAGAGCGGCGTGCCATCGGCGCGGATCAGCACCGGGTCGGAGACGGTGCCGAGTTTGATGTTGCGCGGCCCGAGCACGAGGTCGTTCCAGGAGGTCGCGCCGTCCGAGAGCTTGAAGCGCCAATAGGGCGTCTTGCCGTTGGCTTCGGCGCTTGCGCGCTGCTCGGCGGTCATCGAGAGTGCGGCGCGGTCATAGACCGGGGGCAGCTTGCGCTTCACCAGCGCGGCGCGCTTGGCCGCCAGCTCATCCTCGTTCTCGAAGCATGGGTAGAGCCGCCCGGAGGCCTTCAGCTGCTCCGCCACCTCGGCATAGCGGGCGAAGCGGTCCGACTGCCTTGCCGTCTCGTCCCAGGAAATGCCGAGCCAGCGCAGATCGTCGTAGATCCCTTGCTCGTATTCCGGCCGCCCGCGCTCGGTGTCGGTATCGTCCAGCCGAAGCAGGAAGATACCGCCCTGGTTGCGGGCGAACAGGAAATTCACCAGCGCGGCGCGCGCGTTGCCGACATGCAGATAGCCCGTGGGGCTGGGAGCGAAGCGAACTTTAACCATCCACGCGGGTTAGACCATTTAGGGGCGGCGTGGAAGTTGCCGCCCCCCAAGGGAGGCTCAGATTCCCAGCCGGTCCCGCATCTGGTAATACCAGGCGCCGATAACGGTGAGCGGCACGCGGAAGGTCTTGCCGCCGGGGAATGGGAAATAGGGCAGGTTGGCGAAGACGTCGAAGCGCGAGGTATCGCCCGCCACCGCCTCGGCCAGGATGCGCCCCAGCAGATGCGTGGTGGTCACGCCATGGCCGCTATCGCCATGCGAGAAGAACACCCGCGGCGCCAGCTTGCCCATCTGCGGAAAGCGCGTGAGCGTGAGCGCGAAATTGCCGCTCCAGGTGTAGTCGATGCGCGCATCCTTCAGGCTGGGGAAGGTCTTCAACATCAGCGGCAGAATCTTGTCGCGGATGCTCACCGGGTCGGTCCCGCCATAGACGATGCCACCGCCGTACAGGATGCGGTTATCCGCGCTGCGGCGGAAGTAATCCAGCACGTAGTTGCAATCTTCCACGCACACGTTGGAGGGCAGCAGGCGCTTCGCCTCGTCGCCCAACGGCTCGGTCGCCAGCACCTGGGTGGAGACGGGCATGATCCGCCATTCCAGCTCCGGCAGCACGTTGTGCATATAGGCGTTGCCGCAGACGAACACGTATTTCGCCTTCACCTCGCCCTGCGCCGTCTTCACCACGGCGTTGTCCTTGTCCACGGACACGACCGGCGAGTTCTCGTAGATCTTCCCGCCCAGGGACTCGAAAGCCTCGGCCTCGCCCTGCACCAGGTTGAGCGGATGGATATGCCCGCCCTTCTTATCGATCAGGCCGCCGACGTAACGGTCTGTCACCACATGCGGGGCCAGGCCGTTCTTGTCCAGCAGCTCGAACTGGTCGTAGCCGAAGCTGTTCCACACCTTCACATGGTGCTCCAGCTCGCGCATCTGCTTCTGCGTCAGCGCCGTGGCCAGCATGCCCGGCTGGAGGTCGCACTTGATTCCGTATTTTTGCACGCGCTCGCGGATGATGTTGCCGCCCTCGCAGGCGAGCGCGCCGATCAGCTTCCCGGCCTTCTCGCCGTAGCGGGCCGAGATCACGTCCAGGTCGCGCGAATAGCCGTTCACGATCTGCCCGCCATTGCGGCCCGAGGCGCCGAAGCCGACGCGCACCGCCTCCAGCACGATGACCGAGAATCCCCGCTCCGCCAGTTCCAGCGCCGCCGCGGTGCCGGTGAACCCGGCGCCGATGACGCAGACATCCGCCGTGACGCTCCCTTGCAGGGGCGGGCGCGCATCCTGCTTGTTGGCGGTGGCCGCGTAGTAGGATTTCACGTGCTCAGTCATTTCTTTTCCGGTCCCATCAATAAAACACCAAAAACCGCGCCGAGCACGGTCATGGTGATCACCATGAGCCGGATCTTATAGGCTGCGGCCCGTGCCTGCGCCACCACCTCCGCGCGCATGTTCTGTTCCGCTGCTGCCACGCGCGCCTCGATCGGGCCGGTGCCGTTGCTCACGATGGCGGCGGTGTCGGGGTCCACCTTGTCCGCCAGCGCCGCGATCGCAGCCGCCTGTGCCGTGGCGTCGGGTGCGGCGAGCACCGCATCCAGCGCGTCCTGCTGGTGCATCTCGTCGATCACCGGGGCGGGGATGGAGAAGCTGGCGAAGGTGCCGATCAGCCCTGGGAACAAAAAGGCGCACAGCATGAAGCCGACGCGCGAAGGGGATATTTTGGCCATGCTTCAAGCCCTTCGCAGGTTTTCCCGGCGTGTCAAACGGCGGGATTCGTATCTGCCGCCAGCGGATCGGCGCCGAATCGGTTCGCCCCCGGCGTGCCGGGCAGGCAGGCGAAGATCAGCAGGATCAGGCCGCCAATCGCGGGGATGAAGCCGAGCAGCAGCCACCAGCCGGATTTGTTGAGATCGTGCAGCCGCCGCACGGCGACAGCCAGATTCGGCACGACGAAAGCCAGGAACAACGCCAGCCGGACCAGCCTGTCGAACATCCTGCCGCCGAAGAGTCCGTCCAGCACGCCGGCCACGATCCCGGCGGCCAACGCCGCCAGGAAGACGAACAGCACCCACCACCAATATTCCGAGCGCGGCGCCCGGCCATTGAAATCGGCATATTTGTTCAGGCAGATGTTCACCGAACCAGCGAAGTCGCGCCGCAGGCCACCATTCATCGATGATGTTTCCCTATAAAAACGTCCTGCGCTGGCGTAGCAGAAGGCGCGCCGCCTGGTTAATGAAAGTTTCGCGGCCCCCGGCACGTGCCGGGTTTGCGGCAGCGTCTTATGCCGCCGAGGGGGTGTTCTTCCCGTCGGCAGGCGGTTCGTCCAGCGCCGGGTTCAGGGCCTCCAGCAGCGCCTTGCGCAGCTGGTAGAGCTTGCGCTCATTCTCCACCTTCATGCCGAACACGTCCTTCACGTAGAACACGTCCACGGCGCGCACGCCGTAGGTGGTTACGTGGGCGGAGGCGATCTGCAGCCCTTCCGCCGAAATCGCGGCCGTTACGTCGTGCAGCAGGCCGGGGCGGTCGCGCCCGTTCACTTCGACAACCGTGTGCCGGTTGGAGGCGCGGTTATCTACCACCACGCGCGGCGGCACATGGATGGCGCGCATGCGCTGTGCCACCACGCTGCGCGTCGCGTTGCGGATTTCCGCCGCCAGCTTCAGCCTGCCGGAAAGCGCCTGTTCCACCAGCGTGGCGAGGCGGGCGAGGCGGTGCGGTGTGTCAAACGGTCCGCCATTGGCGTCCTGGATCCAGAACGTATCCAGCGCCATGCCGTCGGTCAGCGTATGGATGCGCGCGTCCACGATGGAGGCGCCGGCAATCGCCAGCGCGCCGGCGATGCGGCTGAACAGCCCGGCATGGTCGGCGGTGTACACCACCACCTCGGTCACGGCGCGGGCGGGCAGGGGCTCGGTGAATACGGTAAGCGGCGCGTTGCGGGTTTTGGCGTCGCGGATCATGCGCGCATGGCGCTCGATGCTTTCGGGGTCGAAGCCGAGCCAGTAGCTGGGATAGCCGAGCGAGAGGAACTCCTCGCGCTCCGCCGCCGGCCAGTCCGCCAGCAGCGAGGATACGACATCCTTCACCCGGGCGATGCGCGTGTCGCGCTCGGTGGTGGAAAGCCCGCCCTCCAGCACTTCCGCCACGCGGGTGTAGAGCTCGCGCAGCAGCGTCGCCTTCCAGCCGTTCCAGACCTTGGGGCTCACGGCGCGGATGTCGGCGACGGTGAGGATCAGCAGCAGGCGCAGCCGCTCGGGCGACTGGATGGTATCCGCGAGGTCGAGGATCGTCTTCGGGTCGTCGATATCGCGCGAGAAGGCCGTCTGGCTCAGCATCAGGTGGTGCAGCACCAGCCAGGAGGCCATTTCCGTTTCCTCGGCGGAGAGCCCCAGCGCCGGGCCGACATTCAGGGCGATCTCGGCGCCCAGCACCGAATGGTCGCCGCCGCGGCCCTTGGCGATGTCATGCAGCAGCATCGCCACGTACAGCGCCCGGCGGGACTGGATCTGCCCGGTCAGGTCGGAGGCGACGGGCGCGATCTCCTTCAGCGTTCCGGCCTCGATGCTGTTGAGGTTGCGGATGCACTGCACCGTGTGCACGTCCACGGTGTAGACATGGTAGGTGTCGAACTGCATCTGCCCGACAATGCGCCGCCAGTCCGGCAGATAGCGGCCGAGGATGCCGGATTCATTGAGAATCCCCATCCAGGTGGCGGATTCGCAATCCGGGTCATGCCCGGATTCGTGCGGGCCGCAGAGCAGATTGAGGAACAGCGCGGCGGCCTGCTTGTCGCCGCGCAGCTCAGCCCCCAGCGGCGCCGAGCGGATCAGCGTGCGCCGGGCCAGCGGGTGCAGCTCCAGATCGCGGTCCCGCGCGCAAATGAGAATGCGGAACACGCTGGAGGGATCGGTCGCCGGGTCATGCCCGGGCGCGAACAGGATCTTGCCGTCAGCCAGCACGAAGCCCTGCTCGATCAGCGCCGCGTCGGTTTCCGCGGCGATGGCCGGCGGGCCGAGGGCCGCGCGCACCAGCGCCGGCTCCAGCACGGCGGTCACGCGCGCCACCTCGCGCACGATCAGGAAGTAGTGGCGCATGAAGCGTTCCACCCCGTTCTGCCGCCCATGGCGCGTATAGCCCATGCGCCCGCCGATCACCGGCTGCAGGTCGAAGGTCAGCCGCTCCTCGGCGCGCCCGGCCACGTAGTGCAGGTGGAAGCGCACGGTCCACAGATATTCCCAGGCGCGCTTGCAGGCCCGGGCCTCGGCGGCGGTAAGGATGCCGCCGCCTGGCGCGTCCTTGCCCACCAGCTCGGTCATGGCGAAGGTGTTGAACACGTAGCGCGACAGCCAGTACAGTGTCTGCAAATCGCGCAGGCCGCCGCGGCCTTCCTTCACGTTAGGCTCCACCATGAAGGGCGTCTCGCCGAAGCGCCGGTGCCGCGCCGCGCGCTCGGCCTGCTTGGCGGCGATATACTCGCCCGGGCCGTCGGCGGTGCAATCCTCGCGGAAGGCCTGCTGGAAATCGGCGAACAAGGCGCGGTCGCCGCACAGGCAGCGGGCATCCAGCAGCGAGGTGCGGATGGTCACGTCGCCCTTGGCCTCGGTCAGGCAGTCATCAATGGAGCGGGTCGCGTGCCCGACCTTCAGGCCAAGGTCCCACAGGAAATACAGGATGAACTCCACCGTCTTCTCCACTGCGGGCGAGGCCCGGCCATGCGAGAGGAACAGCAGGTCGATATCGGAGAACGGGGCGAGGGTGGCGCGGCCATAGCCGCCGGTGGCCGCCATGGCCAGCCGGTCTTTCGGCCCCAGCGCGTGCGCTTTCAGCGCATAGGCGAACAGCGCGCTGACCAGCTCGTCCATCAGTCCGGCATGCAGCCTTGCGGCGGTCAGGCCGTTCAGCCCCTCCTGCTCGAAGCGTTGCTGCACGAAGCCCTGCACCCGCCCCAACTGGCGGCGGAACAACCCCATGGCCACCTCGCGGGAGGGCGTCTCAGCCGGCGAGAACAGCTCGGCAAGGGCGGCGGTGATATCGGGTTGTTTCCTGGATGCGGGCATGTCGAACACGGTAGATCAATCCATCAGACGAGGGAATTCATAACGCACCGCGAGCCCCTCAATTTTCCGCGTGGCCGGGGCGCGTTTTCAGCGCCTCGGCCCGCAATTTGTACAAGGCTTCGAGCGCCTGACGCGGGGTCATGGCATCCGGGTCCAGCGCCGCCAGCGCCTCCGCCAGGGCGTCATCCGCGCCCGGCTCCGGCTTTTCCTCCACGGGCGCTTGCGGCGCCAGACTGGCGAAGAGCGGTAGCGGCGCGGTGGCCAGAGTGGCTTTTTCGGCGGATTTCAGCAGCATTTCCGCGCGTTTGGCCATGGGTTCCGGCACGCCGGCCAGCCGCGCGACATGCACGCCCCAGCTCTTCTGCGCCGCACCCTCGACCACCTCGTGCATGAATACCACCTCGCCCCGGAATTCCTTGACCCGCATCGTGTGCGGTTTCAGCCGGAGCAAAGCCTCGGCCAGCATGTATAATTCATGGAAATGTGTGGCAAATATGGCGCGGCTGCGGTTATTGTTGTGGAGACACTCCAAAACCGCCTGTGCGATGGCCAAACCGTCCCGTGTTCCCGTCCCGCGCCCGATCTCATCGACGATGACAAAGCTCTTCGGCCCGGCTTGGTGCAGTATGGCGGCGGTCTCGATCATCTCCACCATGAAGGTCGAGCGCCCGGAGGCGAGGTCGTCCGCCGCCCCCACGCGGGAGAACAGCCGGTCCACGAGGCCGAGCCGCATCGCCTCCGCCGGCACCGGCAGCCCGGCCTGGGCCAGCACCACGAGCAGCGCGTTCTGCCGCAGGAAGGTCGATTTACCGGCCATGTTGGGGCCGGTGAGCAGCATCAGCCGCTGCCCGGGGGAGAGGTCGCAGCCATTGGGGATGAAGCTCACCCCCGGCGGCAGCGCCGCTTCCACCACCGGGTGCCGCCCGCCCTCGATGTGGAATGCCGTGTCCTCGGAGAGTTCCGGGCAGCAGAACCGCCCGGTCAGCGCCAGCTGCGCGGCCGATTGCAGCACATCGGCCAGGGCCAGCGCTTCGGCGCAGGCCGCAAGGCTCTGGACCGCTGACAGCACCTGCTTGATCAGCCAGTTGAACACCAGCTTCTCGCGCGCCGCGGCGCGGAAGGCGGCCTCGGTGATGCGCTGGTCCAGCGCCGAGAGTTCCGGATGGGTGAAGCGCGCGCCATTCGCCATGCCCTGGCGCAGCAGCAGTTCCGGGTTCTCCCGCAGCTTCTCCACCGCCACGGCGGGTGCTTCCAGCACATAACCCAGCTGCGCGTGGTGGCGGATCTTCAGGCTCGCCACACCGTAACGCTGCGCCAGCTCGGTCTGGAATTCGGCGATGATCCGGCGCGTGTCGTCGCGCAGGGCGCGCTCCGCGTCCAGCTCGCCATCGTAACCCTGGGCGATCGCTCCGCCATCTTCCAGCTTCAGCGGTGCCGGTTCAGCCAGAGCGTGTTGCAGCGTTTCCAGCAGGTCCGGTGCCGGGTTCAGCGCCATGGCGGCGGCATCCAGCAATCTGGGGCCGCGGGGGAGCAGCGGGGCGAGCCGGGCGGCCACGTCCAGCCCGGCGCGGATGGCGGTAAGGTCGCGGGGAGACGCCCGGCCCAGCGCGATGCGCCCCAAAGCGCGGGCCATGTCCGGCGCGCCGCGCAAAGCCGTCCGCACCGGCTCGGCCATTCCGGTGTCGCGCAGGGCGAGCCAGGCGGTCTGCCGCTCCAGCAGCAATTCCAGCCGGTTGAGCGGGGCGCTGATCCAGCCTGCCAGCAGCCGTGCCCCGGCGGGGCTGACGGTACGCTTCACCGCGCCGAGCAGACTGCCTGCCTCATTGCCGCCACGGGCGGCAAGCAGTTCCAGGCTGGCGCGGGTGGCGGCATCCATGGCCAGCTGCCCGGCCACCCCGGCGCTTGCAGGGTGGGAGAGGCGCGGCTGCGCCCCCATTTGCGTGGCGGTAATGTAGGCCAGCACCGTCGCGGCGGCGAGCGCCTCGGCGGCGGAGAAATCCCCGAACGCGTCCAGGCTGGCGGCGCCGAATTTTTGCGCCAGCTCGCGCCTGGCCGCCTCCGGCGTGGCGGGGACGGACATGGCGAGGCGCTGCGTGCCCACCCGCCTTGTCTCGAACGGCCCCAGCTCGATGCCCGCGTCGGCGATGATCTCCGCCGGGTCCAGCCGCCCGAGTATGGCCGGCAGTCCGGCGGTATCGGTGGCCTCGGTCTCGAACAGCCCCGTCGAGATATCCGCCCAGGCGATACCGAACTGCGCCCCGTGCGGCACGATGGCGGCGAGGAAATTTGCCCGCCCGGCCTCCAGCAGCGCTTCCTCGGTGAGCGTGCCGGGGGTGACGAGGCGCACCACGTCACGCTTCAGCGGGCCTTTCGCGCCGCGGGCCTTGGCCGTCGCCGGGTCCTCCAGCTGTTCGACAATGGCGACGCGGAAGCCGCGCCGGATCAGCCGGGCCAGATACATCTCCGCCTGGCTCACCGGCACGCCGCACATGGGGATGGGCTGGCCCTGGTGCTGGCCGCGCGCGGTCAGCGCGATGTCCAGCGCGGCACTCGCCGCCTGCGCATCAGCGAAGAACAGCTCGTAGAAATCGCCCATGCGGAAGAACAGCAGCGCGTCTTCGTGTCTCGCCTTGATGGCGAACCATTGAGCCATCGCCGGGGAAGCACCTGTAGCAGTATCACTCATAAGCCGCTCATTAAGCCATTGCCGCGCGGCAACAAGGCCAAGAGGGGTTTAGAGCCCCTTACAAAACCCGCTAGGCCGAGGCGAATGGCGCCGTATTACGAGCACCGGAGCGGAGCGTACGTTGGAGTACGTGAGCACCGGAGCGCAGAAATGCGGTGCCAGGCGGCCGGCATAGTAGGGTTTTGTAAGGGGCTCTTAGAGAGCTATGCCGTGCCGCACCGCCAGCGGGCAGGCCGGGTGAGGGGCGTTTTCCGCCAGCAGGCGCCTGAAGTCTTCGGGCGGCAGCGGGCGGTGGAACAGAAAGCCCTGCGCCTGGGCGCAGCCGAAAGAGGCAAGCAGCGCGGCCTGCTCGGGGCTTTCCACACCTTCCGCGGTCACCACCATGTTCATGCGCTGCGCCAGCCCGATGATGGCGAGGATGATGGCCGTGCAGTCCTGCGACTGGCCGAGATCGCGGATGAAGGACTGGTCGATCTTGATCTTGTCGACCGGAAAGCGGCGCAGATAGGAGAGCGAGGAATAGCCCGTGCCGAAATCGTCGAGTGCGATGCGCACGCCCTGCTCGCGCAGCCCCCGCAGCGTCTGCTCGACCGCCGGGGCTTTCCCCAGCATCACGGATTCGACGATCTCCAGCTCCAGCCGCCTGGGCTCCAGCCCCGATCTGGCGAGCGCGTTGCTGACACTGGCGAGCAGATTGGGGGCGCGGAACTGCAGGGGGGAGAGATTGACCGCGACAGCCACGGGGGCCGGCCAGCCGGCTGCGGTGGTGCAGGCCTCATGCAGTACCCATTCGCCGATCTCACAGATCAGCTTGCCATCCTCGGCCAACGGAATGAACGCGCTGGGGGGCAGCAGCCCGCGCTCCGGGTGCAGCCAGCGGATCAGCGCCTCGGCCCCGGCGATGCGCCGTGTGGCGAGGTCGATCACCGGCTGGTATTCCAGGCGGAATTCCCCGTGCGCCAAGGCGTGGTGCAGCGCCGATTGCAGCGAGCGGCGCTCGCGCACACGCTCATCCATCTTCGGGTCGTAGAAGGTGACAACGCCGCGCCCCTCGGCCTTGGCGCGGTACAGCGCTAGATCGGCGTTTTTCATCAGCCTGCCCGGATCTTTGCCATCGCGCGGGGCCATGGCCACGCCGATGCTGGCGCCGATCTGCACAGTCTGGCCGTCGAAATGGAATGGCCGCGCCATGCGCTCGATGATGCGCTTTGCCACGGCCTGTGCTTCATCGGGCTTGTCGGTCACGAGGATGGCGGCGAATTCGTCACCGCCCAGGCGCGTCGCCATGTCGAATTCACGGATGCACCCGCGCAGGCGCTCGGACACGGCCACCAGCAGGGCGTCGCCGGTGGCGTGGCCGAGCGTGTCGTTGACGATCTTGAAATTATCGAGGTCGATGCAGAGCAGGGCGATGCCCGTCTTGTCGCAATGTTCGCAGGCCTCATGCAGCGTCTCGGAGAACAGCACGCGGTTGGGCAGCTTGGTCAGGCTGTCATGCCGCGCCAGGAAGGCGATATGCTCCTGCTGCCGGCGCTGGCCGGTGATGTCCGAGCCGACGCCGTGATACCCGGCGAAGCGCCCTTGCTTGTCAAGGATCGGCTTGCCGCTGAGGGACCAGTACCGTTCTTCGCCATTGATCGTGACCGGCACCGCCAAGTCGCGGAAGGGGGAACGCTCGGCAATGGCCCGGTTCAGCCGCTCGAGCGCCGAGCCCGGCCGTTGTTCCTTGGTCGCCGACTCGCCCAGCAGCACGCCGGGGAACACGCCGCGCAGCTGTTCCGCCGGGCGGCGCGCCACTTGCGCCAGGCGCTGGCTGGCCGGCTGCAGTTCCAGCGCCGCGTTGGTCTCCCATAGCCAGTCGGACGCGCTTTCCTCGAAATCGCGCAGCAGCAGCTTGATGACTTCCGCGTTCTCCTCCAGCCGGATGGCGCCGACCGCGCGTTCGATCAGCCGGCGGTTGATATAGAGGATGCAGAACCCGGTCAGCAGGATGAACGATAGCAGGTCAGCCAGTGCGTATAAGTCGGGGTTGAAAAACAGGCTGGCGCAAACGCCGAGCGAGGTTGGCAGCCAGTAGCAGACGGCGCTGGAGGAGGGCGAGACCAGCACCGGCGTGGCGATACAGCCGATGGCAACGCCGTAGATTAGCGCGCGCTGGTTCGGGGAGCCGTGGATCATCAGCAGCGTGATCAGCAGCCCCCATAGAATGCCGAGTCCGAACAGTGCCATGTTGACTTTACGGAAATATCTCTTCGCATCGCTCCCCGACGGATCATCCTTGTGCAGCCAGACCCGCCCCTCCGCGACGATGACGAAATATGTCAGCAGGGTCAGCGACATTACCAAACTGCGCGCCAGCATGCCGGGGGTGTTCCGGAAGTCGACGAACAGCAGCCCCAACGTGGTAACGCCGACCATCGAAATGGCGCGCATGATATAACTGAAGTCGCGCGCTTGATCGAGATAAAGGCGCTCCAGCAGATCCCTCGGCACTTGAATGCCGCGCAGGACCCGACGCAGTATCGCCGGCTGAAATATTGTCCGCAGAGCAACCCACAGCCGCGCGGCGCCGGATCTCCGCTTACGGCCGGGAGTCGAGTCGCGCCATTGAAGCATCATTCCACTGTGTAGACCCTAAATTTTGCCGCCGTGCGGCACAACCTTACGTAACTTTTTTCGTAACTGAGCGCCATATTTAATTAGAGGTTTTGTCGTCGTTTGGCGGCTATTCTTAACAAATAATTAGTGCTGAACCACAGCTTTTTCGATGCCTGTCCGGATGCCGTACCAACGGGGCAAGCCATTCTATGTCCATTCAGCTGCTTAATTGATTTTCTTAAGAAGATACCTGCGCTTTGCGGGGCCTTATAGCCTCGCCGCTACATCAATTCGTTGTGTCACAAAAACGACACTCCGCTTACACCTTAAGAGGAAATGATTACTAATGCCTCTTGTTTTGGTTGTAAAAAGGAGGTTTTTAATGAGTGGTTTACTATCTTTTTCCGCTAATCTGGTGCGTGGTGCTGCCCCGGTCAAGAATTCAGACAAGGGGCTGACTGCGCGTCTGGCGCTCGACGATGCAACGAAGGCCGACGCCTACAGAATCAGGCATGAGAGCTACCTCTCAGGTGGCTATATCGACCCAATGCCGGGCGGGATGTTCTCGGATGCGGACGACATCAAGCCGAACAGCAAGTCGGTGGTCATCTACAAGTGGGGACAGCCGGTGGCCTCGGTACGCATGTGCGTGCTCGACTACACAACGGGACTCGAGGGCTGGGATGAAATCCCGGCATCGCGAATCTTCCCCGAGGAAGTTGCTGACCTCGCCGCCAGCGTCGACCATGGCCGGCCGCCGAAGCTGACTGAGATCAACCGTCTCGTGCGGCATCCCGATTTCGCCACGGATTATGAGCTGGTCTTCGTTCTTTACCGGTTCGTCGGCTTCTTCGTGGCAGAGGAGCGTTCGGACATGACACTCTCCTGCGTCCGGCGCAATCACACGCCGTTCTACAAGCGCCTGCATTTTGAATATGTCGCCGGTCCGCGCCGTTATGCGGGCGTCAAGTTCGAAACAAACCTGATGACCTGCCGCAACTCCCGCTACGACTCGGTTCTGCGCGACATCCCCATGGTCGACACCGGCAGCGGTCCGCAAAGCACCTATGCCGGCCTGCTCCGTGGCGAAACCGTCAACGTCTTCTAATCCCCGATTCTCAAGAAAGGTCCTGTAAAATGCACAATGTTTTCTCTGCCATCACCGGTATCGACGCCGCCGTCTGCTTCTCCGTCTTCTCCTGGGGCGTGCGCGGGCATTTCCGTTCCACCGGTGCCATGCCGCTGGGCATGAAGCTTACCAGCGCTCTCAGCATGATGCTGTTCGCTGGCTTTCTCTGGAACCTCGCGCACGGACTCGGCGGTGCCTGGTTCCTCTCCATCGTGTTGTTCACCGCATCGCTCGGCGTGTTTGCCACGGCGATTCTCGCCAGCCGCCGTAGCCCGCCGACCCTCGCCTACGACAATGACAGCCCGAGCTTCCTGCTCAACCACGGGCCGTACCGCTATGTGCGTCACCCGTTCTACCTGGCCTATGTGCTGTTCTGGTTCGGCACCGCCATCGGCGTGCACAGCCTGGCCGGCTGGATTGCTCCCGTGCTGATGACAGCCCTGTACGTTGATGCCGCTACCCGCGAGGAGCGCAAATTCGCCACCTCCGAGCTGTCGGCCGCCTATGCCGCGTACCGCGCCCGCGCCGGCATGTTCTGGCCGCGCCCGCTTGCGCTGCTGGCCGGCTAACCGCCAGGGGCGGGACTCCAGGGGGGCGGTACTGCCCCCCTGGGCCCGGCGTCCACTTCCCCAGGGGCAAAACAAAAAACCCGGCCAAAGGCCGGGTTGCCTGCCACCTGAGGTGAGATAAAGAAGCTTAGCCCTGGCGCGCCTTCATGCGCGGGTTCTTCTTGTTGATCACGTAGACCCGGCCATGACGGCGGACAACGCGGCAGTTCTTGTCGCGAATTTTCGCGGACTTCAAGGAGTTACGGATCTTCATGGTGGCTCTCGGGAAGAAAGAGGAACAATTGGAGGCGCCCTATGCCGGGAGTAGGCGCCGATGTCAACCTTGGCCTGGGCTGGCGGGGGGATTAGTTGCCAATTTACTTCCGGCGCGCTTATGTTTCTGTCATAGAAAGGTCATTCGATTTATCGCTGGTTCCCCTGTTGATAACCCATTCAACCGGTTAATGCCGCCGAGTCGTCTGGAGCATTGCGTATGAAGATCAGTTTTGTCGTTCCTGCCTATAACGAGCAAGCGCTGCTGACGCGCTCGCTGACGGCCATACGTGAGGAGATCGTCCGCGCCGGCAAGATACTCGGCCAGGATGCGGAGATCATCGTCGTCAACAATGCCAGCACGGACCGCACCCGCGAGGTGGCGGAGGCCGTGGAAGGCGTGCGGGTGGTCGATGAGCCGCGCAAGGGGCTGGTGCAGGCCCGCTGGTGCGGCTTCGAGCATTCCACCGGCGAGCTGATCGCCAATATCGACGCCGACACGGTCATCCCCACCGGCTGGCTCACCGAGGTGCTGCGCCAGTTCGAGCGTGGCAAGGACCTCGTCGCCCTCTCCGGCCCGTATATCTACTATGGCGTGCCCCGGAAGGTGAACATGGTCGTCGCCTTCTATTACCGTCTCGCCTGGCTCGCCTATGTGTTCAACCACTACATCCTGAACGTGGGCGCGATGCTCCAGGGCGGCAATTTCATCGTCAAGCGCGAGGCGATGCTGAAGCTTGGCAACCCGGATCACCGTTTTTCCTTCTATGGCGAGGATACGGACATGGCCAACCGTCTCTCGAAGGTGGGGCGGGTCAAGTTCACCTTCCGCCTGCCGGCCCAGTCCTCCGGCCGCCGCCTGGTGGGCGAGGGCGTGTTCACCATCGGCCTGCGCTACACCATGAATTTCTTCTGGGCGACCTTCCGCAAGAAGCCCTTCACCGAGGAATGGCAGGACATCCGCGAGGAAGTCTCGCCCTGATCCGTCCCGATGCAACAAAAAACCCGGCCATTGCGGTGGCCGGGTTTTTTGTGCCGCTTTAGCGGACCCTGAGCTTCGCCGGGGCTGGCGGTTCCGCCGCCGGCCAGCCGGGTAGGGGAGCGGTTGCCGGATGGGTCTCCGGGCTGGTCAGGAACCAGTAGGTGAAGAGCAGGTTCTCCAGCAGGGTGCAGCGCCGGAACCGTCGGCAAAGGAGCGCTGTGGCGCGATCCGCTAGGCCGCCGCGCAGCCCGGTCCTTACCCGCCGCAAATCCCGCTGCGCCTCCGGGGGCAGTCTTGCCGCCTGGGTCGCCAGCGCGTCGGCGTGGCGGCGCATCATCGTCATGTACACAGCCGGCCCGCGCCGCAGCGCCGCCATCGCACGGGCGTGCAGCGGGCGCGCCCGGCCGATCAGATTGGTCTTGTGCAGCCGGTACAGCACCTGCGGCCGCTCATCGAACAGGATTTTGCCGCCGCAGGCGGAAACCACGATATAGCTCCACCAGTCATGCACGGTATCGGCCGGGTAGCCGGCGGTGGCCACCAGTGCCGCCGCGGCAGTGTTCATCACCAATGTGTTGCCGTTGGCGATATTCTGCGTCAGGCAGGCCGGAAACCCCGGGGCCTTGCCGTGCTGGGCGGAAAGCCGGGCACCGCGCAGCGCCTCGTCCACCAGATATTGCCGGGAGCAGTACAGGGCCGGGGCGTCTGCGGCGTCCTCCAGCATTTCCAGCGCGGCGGCGAGTTTCTCCGGCAGCCACACATCGTCCTGGTCGGCGAAGGCCACGGCCTCGGCGTCCATGTTTTCCTGCAGCAGGGTCAGGAAGCTGGGCGAGGCGCCGAGATGCGGGCCGGAGGAGGGGGATTCGATACAGCGTTCCGGCCCGACCTTGGCGGCAAAACCGCGCATGATCTCCACGGTCTCATCCGTCGAACCGTCATCGCGCCAGTGCAGCACCCAGTTCTCATGTGTCTGGGCCAGGAAGCTGTTCAGTTGCGCCCGCAGGAACCGCGCGCCGTTATAGGTGGAGAGGAGGATGGCGATTTTGCCCTTGCGGCCGGACCGCGTAGCCGGCGGCATCACAGCTGAACTGTCCCGTAGCGCTTGGACGCAAGACAACCAGCCATAACCATACGTTGTAGCTCGCCCTGTTTTAAGAAAGTGTTCACATTCCATATTAAGACGGCGCTGGAAGCGGCGCAACGGAAGACTGGGCATTTATGCTGAAAGGCGCAAAAATCCGGAAGATTTTTGCGCTAACGCGCCGTCATCGGGGCTTGGCGTCAGCCAGCGGCGTCCAGGATCAGCAGCGCGGTCACGATACCAGGCAGGCTCGCCTGCCAATCTGGCAGGGTCACGCCGAAGATCCGCGCCAGTTTGGAGCAGTCCAGCCTGGAGTCTGGCGGGCGGCGGGTCGGGGTTGGCCAGTCGGCGGTGGCGATGGCCTGCACGTCCGGCGCCTTGTAGCCGTGCTTGGCAGCCTCGGCGAAGATGGCGGTGGCGAAGCCGTGCCAGGTGGTCTCGCCGGCCCCGGTAGCGTGGAAGATGCCCCGGTACTGTTGCTCCCAGCCGGTGGCGCTGATCTTCTCCACGATCGCCAAGATCGCGGCGGCGAGGTCGGGGGCCGCCGTCGGCGTGCCGCGCTGGTCCGCCACCACGCGCAGTTGCGGCATCTTCCGTCCGGCGTTCAGCATGGTGCGGGCGAAATTCTTGCCATGCGCCGCATACACCCAGGCGGTGCGCAGAATCACCGCCTTGGCGCCGCTGGCCAAAATCGCCTCTTCCCCATCGCGCTTGGTGGCGCCGTACACGCCGGTCGGCCCGGTCGGGTCCGTCTCCACATAGGGGGCGCCCTTGTTGCCGTCGAACACGTAATCGGTCGAAACATGGATGAACGGGATGCCCGCGCCCTCGCACAGCTTCGCCAGCGCCAGCGGGCCGGTATGGTTTCCGGCTTTCGCCGCCTCCTGGTCCGTCTCGGCCTTGTCCACCGCGGTGTAGGCGGCGGCGTTAATGACGAAATCCGGCTTCGCCGCGGCGAAACAGGCGGCAATCGTCTCCGGCTTTTCAAAATCGAATTCCGGCCGTGCCACAGCGGCGTGGGCGATGCCCCGCTCGCGGCACAGCTTCACCAGCGCGTCCCCCAGCTGGCCGGAGGCTCCGGTGATCAGGATCATGCGTAGGTGAACCAGGTGTCTTCGGGGTTGAAGGCGGGCGCGGCCTTGTCCTTGTCGGAGAGTGTTTCCTCCCCCGCCGCCACCGGCCAGGGTACGGCCAGCGTGGGATCGTTCCACACCACAGCGCGCTCGGCGGCTTTGTCGTAATCGGAGGTGACCTTGTAGATCACCTCGGTATCGGGCGCGATGGTGCAGAACCCGTGCAGGAAGCCGCCGGTAATCCAGAGCTGCGACCAGTTGGCCTCGTTCAGCTCCGCCGCCACCCATTTGCCGTAGGTGGGCGAGCCCTTGCGGATATCCACCGCCACATCCCAGATCGCGCCCTTGATCACCCGCACCAGCTTGCCCTGCACGCTGGGCGCCATTTGGCAGTGCAGCCCGCGAATCGTGCCGACAGCGGCGGAGAAGCTGTGGTTATCCTGCACGAAATGCTCGTCGAATCCTTGCGCCTTCAACTTGGCGGCACTCCAGGTCTCGGAGAAGAAGCCGCGCGAATCGCCGAATTTCGGCGGGGTGATGAGCAGCACCTCGGGGATGGCGAGTTTTTCGATCTTCATCAGTGGTGCACCCCTTCGGCGATATCGTGCAAAATCCGCCCCAGCTCGGTCTTGCTGATCAGTGCGGCGCGCGCCCTCAGCTGTTCCTTGTCGATGAAGCCCATGCGGAAGGCCACTTCCTCCGGGCAGCCGACGAGATTGCCCTGGCGGCTCTGGATGGTCTGCACGAAGGTGGCGGCCTGCAATAGCGAATCCGGCGTGCCGGCATCCAGCCAGGCGGTGCCGCGCCCGAGCCGCTCAACCTTCAGCGTGCCTTCCTGCAGATACAGGTTGTTCAAGTCCGTGATCTCCAGCTCGCCACGGGGTGAGGGCTTGATCGTCTTGGCCAGCTCCACCACGCGGTTGTCGTAGAAATACAGGCCCGTGACGGCCCAGGGGGAGGTGGGGTTCTTCGGCTTCTCGACGATATCCAGCGCCTTGCCGTCGGCATCGAAGCTGACCACGCCGTAGCGTTCCGGGTCGCGCACCTGGTAGGCGAACACGGTCGCGCCCTCGGGCCGGGCGCCAGCGGCACGCAGCATGGTGGAAAGGTGGTCGCCATGGATCAGGTTATCCCCCAGCGCCAGGGCGCAGGCCTCGCCGTCGATCCATTCCTCGCCGATGAGGAAGGCCTGCGCCAGCCCGTCCGGGCTCGGCTGCTCGGCATAGGAGATGCGGATGCCCAAATGCGAGCCGTCATGGAACAGGCGCTGGAACTGCGGCAGGTCGCCCGGGGTGGAGATGATCAGCACTTCCTTGATCCCCGCCAGCAGCAGTGTGCAGAGCGGGTAGTAGACCATAGGTTTGTCGTACACTGGCAGCAGCTGCTTGGAGCTGGCCTGGGTGATAGGGTGCAGCCGCGTACCGGACCCGCCCGCGAGAATAATGCCTTTGCGAATCATGCTGCCGCTCCCAGTCTCTGCCCTGAATATTTCTTCGTCCTGATACCCTGCCACCAGGCTGTGTTGGCCAGGTACCAATCGATCGTCGCCCGCAGGCCGCGCTCGAAATCATGCGCCGCCGTCCAGTTCAGCGCATGCTCGGCGCTGGTGGGGTCGATCTCATAGCGGTGGTCATGCCCGGGGCGGTCCGTCACGTAGGTGATCAGCCGCTCCCGCGCGCCGTTGGGGCTGGGCAGCTTCTCGTCCAGAACGGCGCAAATCGCCTTCACCACGTCGATATTCTTGCGCGGCTGGCGCGCGCCGATGCAGTAGGTCTCGCCCGGCGTGCCCTGCGTCACCACCTTCAGCAGCGCCTCGGCATGGTCGTCCACGAACAGCCAGTCGCGGGTGTTCAACCCGGCGCCGTACACGGGCAGGGGCTTCTCCTCGATGGCGTTCAGCGTCACCAGCGGGATCAGCTTCTCGGGGAACTGCCACTTACCGTAGTTGTTGGTGGTGTTGGAGACGATGACGGGCAGGCCATATGTGTGCATCCAGGCCCGGGCCAGATGGTCCGATGCCGCCTTGGAAGCCGAATACGGGCTGCGCGGATCGTAGGGCGTATGCTCGTTGAACGGCGGGTCTTGGTCCTCCAGCGCGCCAAACACTTCGTCAGTGGAGATGTGGTGGAAGCGGAAGCGCTCGCGCTTCTCGCCGCTCAGCGTGGCAAAATACTCCCGCGCCGCCTCCAGCATCACGAAGGTACCGGTGACATTGGTGTGCACGAACGCCGCCGGCCCGTCGATGGAGCGGTCCACATGGCTTTCCGCGGCCAGATGCATCACCGCGTCCGGCTGGTGCTCGGCAAAGGCGGCGCGGATGCCGGCGAGGTCGCAGATATCCTGCTTCAGCAGCATGTGGCTGGGGTGGTGGAGCGCATCCTCCAGCGCATCCTCCGAGGCGGCGTAGGTCATCTTGTCGATATTGACGACCTGATGTCCCTCCTGCCGGATTGCCCTCCTCACCACCGCCGAACCAATGAAACCGCAGCCGCCAGTGAGAAGAATTTTCATAAGCGCATCCTGAAGACGGAGAAACGTTTAACGCTGCGGTTCAATCAAACCTTGCGCCGCCTGGCAACTGGCTTCACCGGTTTTTTTGCTGCGCGCGCGAATTGCGCCTCCAGCCGGGCGAAATCCTCGGCCTGTTCGGCCAGACGCGCCTCGGGCAGGTTCAACGCCTCGGCGGCCAGCGCGTGCATGCGCCGAATCTCGGCCAGATGCGCCCCGGCATCCAGCGATTGCGTGACCCCGCTCGCGTGCCGTCGGTGCGTGTTCAGCGGCTCGGCGATGTACACCAACTCGCCTTCCTGGCCCGCGAGCAGCGCCAGATACAGGCGCCAATCCCCGGCGAGCTTCCATTCCTCCAACTCCGGCACTGCCGCCAGCGCCTTCAGCAGCGCCTCGCGCCGCCACAGCACGGCGCTCACGTTCGGGATGAGATTGCGCACGGAAAGCATCCGCGCCGCGAACTCCCGCGCCTTCCAGATGCCCGAGCAAGCCAGCTCCCTCACCCCGCAGGCGAAGTAGTAGGACTGGTAGTCCGGCATCACCTCCATGCCGGTCTCGTCGATGGCCCGGCTGTCGGTAAAGCCGAGCAGCGGGGTTTGCGCCCCCGCCATGGCCTCGACCAGCCGGGAGAGGAAGCGCGGATCGGCCGCGTCATCCGCCTCGCACAGCCAGATGAATTCGCCCGAGGCAGCCTCGGCTGCGCGCTTCCACTGCGCGAACACCCCGGCATTCTTCTTGTTCGCCAGCACGCGCAGCTCCCGTCCTGAAGCCTCGGCCAGTTCCGCCGCCACGGCCAGCGAATCATCGCGGGAGGCATCGTCCAGCAGCAGCACCTCCTGCACCGGGTAGGTCTGCGCGAACACGGTGGTGAGCCGCTCCGGCAGATACCGCGCATAATTGTAGTTCAGCACCGCCACGCTCACCGTCTTCAGCGCCGGTGTGGCCAGGCGGAGCAGCTCCTGCACATAGGCCCCGAACTCGAACTTCCGCGCCGCCATGGCAGAGAGGCGCGGGCGCAGGGCGTCGAGCGTCTCATGGTCCAGTAGGCTGGCCAGCTCTGTCAGGAAATCCTCGGCATCGGCGGGCTTGGCAACGCGCCCGGCCTGCTCGCGGCGCAGCAGCTCAGGGATGCCGCCGCTCTCGTCGAAGGCGACGCAGGGCACGCCGCAGGCCAGCGCCTCCATCACCACCGTCGGCAGCGGGTCCTCGCGCGAGGTCAGCGCCAGCACATCCGCGGCGGAGAAATATTCCGCCACGCGCTCAGTATAAGGGATGTGCGTGAAACATCCGGCGGCCTGTGCGCGCTCCATCTCGGGGGCGAGATAGGTGCGCAGCATGAACTCGATGTCGCCCACCCAGACGAAATACACATCGCTCCGCCGCGCCGCCAACGTCCGTGCCATTTGCAGGAAGAGATCGAACCCCTTGCGGATATGCCCGAACCCGGCGCCAAGCACCAGGAAGCCCTCATCCGGTATGCCCAGCTCGCGGCGGATGCGCGTGCGCGCCGCTTCGTCGAAGCGCATCTCCTGGTAATTGCCCTGCGCCAGCACCACCGCGTTCTCACGCCGCAGCTCCACCGCCGCCGCGAATTTGTCCCCCAAATAGCCTGAGGAAAACACGAGGTTGCTCGCAGCGCCCGCGCCCAGCCGCGCCTGGATCTCCAGGTTGTACTCCTTCAGCAGCTGCGGCATCTCGTGCACCAGCATGGTGGCGCTTATGCCCCGCTGCTCCAGCCACGGCACCACCCGCGCCGAGGCGGCGGAGTTGACGATGGCGGCGCGTATGCCCATCGCTTTGTATTTATCGAGCAGATTGCCGATGATCGTCTTGTCGTAGGCGACACTCACCTCGGCGGTCTCGTAATATCTGCCGAGCAGCGGGCCAACGCCCAGCAGCAGCAGATGCACCTTGATGCCCCATTGGCGCTTCAGCTTGCGGGCGATGTTGAGGAGCAGCAATTGTGCGCCATGGGCCTGCGCGTCATGCCCCACGAGCAATATGCCGGCGGAGAATTCCGCCACGTCCCGCTCACAAATGGCGCGCGCGGTGGCGTTGAGGAAGGCAGCACCCGAATGCACATCCGGTTCCAGAAACGCGCCCTCGGCCCACTCATTCCAGGCATTTACGCAGATGATCCGTTCGTCGTAGAATGGATTCTCGGCGGTGTAGTCAATGAGTTTCTCGAGCCAGTCCTGGTATAGCGAGGGCGTGGCGTTATGCAGCGCCAGGCCCTTGCCCTCGCGGCGGGGGTCATTGTCCCAGCCCGGCACGATGGTTTTGATCAAGGGATAATCTGGCACCGGCAGCTTCAGTGATGTCTCCGCGATATCGGCATAGTCATGCACCGTAGCGGAGAAATCCGGGTCGAGCAGGGTGAGCGTGTCGTTGATCCGCTTTGTCTCCTGGCTCAGCTTGTGCGGCGGGAATTCCACCGCGCCATCCAGCCCGTAGGGCTCCGGGTCGTAATCGCCCAGGCTCTGCGCCATGATGATGAGCGGGCTCTCGCCATGCAACTCGCTGAACATGCGCCGCCATTTGGCGATGCGCGCCGTCGCGTCGGGGATCAGCGTGATGCGATAGATCATCAGCAGCGGCCGGCCATCGATGCGGATATAGCGCGGGTCCTCGAACAGCCGGACGAAATGCGCGATCAGCGCCGGGTCGTCCTCTTCCAGATACTCCTGCGCGATCAGCACCTCGCGCTCCAACCCATCCCAGCGCCTGGTCCAGTTCTCGTTCGCCCACATCGCACAGAAGGAGAAGTCAAAGGATTTATCTGCGAGAAACTGCTCCAGCGGCTTTTCCAGCAGGCGGTGCCGGTTGAACCAGTAGGTGTAGAACACGAAGCCTTCCAGCCCTGCGCTCTTGGCCATCTCGATCTGCCGCTTCAGCGTGTTCGGGTCGTCCAGCGAGTAATGCCCGAGGTCGCGCGGGATGCGCGGCTGCACATGGCCGATGAAGCGCGGCAGCGCCCGGCCGAGATTCGTCCAATCGGTAAAGCCCTTGCCCCACCAGGCATCGTTCTCCGGCACGTGGTGGAATTGCGGCAGGTAATAGGCCAGCAGTTTCGCTTTGCGCTTCGCATGCGCGGGGGCGGGCTGGAATTCCTCGAAATACGGGGCAGGGCGGGTGGCGCGCCGCACCGCCGCGGGCACCAGCCCTTCCTGCTCCGGCCGCTGCGGCAGGAACATGCCGCTCTGCCGGTGCGCCAGATAGTGCAGCAGCGGGTTCTCTCCGCCCAGCATCGTGCCGTAGCGGTTGATGTAGAATTTCAGGTCGAAATCCGGCGCCGGGCTGCGCCCCTCGGTCACGCCGAACAGCAGGAAATGCTCGAACGGATCCGCCCCGCCTTGCGCCACGTCCGGGTTGTTCTCCAGGTACCAGGCGGCGTCGAACACCGGCACGGGGCTCACCTGCCCGGTGCAGCGCCGCTCCAAAAAATGCCGCAGGCAGGATTCGCCGGGCCCCAGCCGGTAGGTTTCGCGGTACCAGGCGGTGTGGAACAGCGGCGAGGGATCGCGCCCCTCCGCCTCCCCGGCGATGATGTAATGCAGCAGCGGGTTGATCCCGGTGGCGGCGACATCCGGGTAGCGCGCCAGATACCAGGCCGGGTCGAAATACTGGTTGGGGCGCGCGCCATTGGCCCAGCCCTCGGCGCAGAAATGCGCCACGCCATCATCGCCGCTGGCGGCGGGGGCCGGGTGCTGCGCCAGATACCAGGGCGAGAGAAACAGCCCGCTCCGCCGGATGATCTCGATTTCCGCTTTCAGATACGCCGCCAAACCAAAGCCCTCCTTGCGCATCATGCCTGCGCGGGGCGGTGTTTGTCACGCCCTGGTGGCGAGAACAGCAGCACAGCGCAAGCGAAACCCGCTTATCTGCTCACCGCCGCATGCAGCACGGGCACGATGCCGGAGAGCAGGACCTGCACGCCGATGCCCAGGAGCAGGAAGGCGGCGATGCGCGCCACTACCTGCTGACCGGAATGGCCAAGCACGGCGGCGATGCGGTCCGCCATGCTGTACGACAACCAAATCAGCACTGCCATGGTCAGGCAGGCGAGGGAGGCGCCGGCATAGAAGCCGCCCATGCTCGGCAGCAAATCCGGCCGCGCCGTGCCGAGCGATACCGCCACGGCGATGGTCCCAGGCCCGGTGGTGAAGGGCAGCGTAAGGGGGAAGAAGGCGTAGCCGGCCAGATCCTCGGTAATCGCGCTACTCACCGGCGCCGCCTCGCGCTGTTTGCGCGCTGCGGTATTGTCCGGGGCGGAGAGCATCTCATAGGAGCGCACCGCCACCACCAAGCCGCCGGCGATGCGAAGCGCGTTCATCGAGATGCCAAAGAAGCTCAATATGTACGTGCCGGCCCAGAGGGCGATGAGCATCACCCCGGTCGAGTACAGCGCCACCTTCCGAGCCAGGATCACGCGCTGCAAATGGCTTTGCGTTGCCGTGACCTCATGGAAAATAATCGCCCCGCCCAGCGGGTTGACGATGGAAAACAGGGCCGGAAAGGCGAGCAGGAACGCGGAGAGGATGCTGGCGAACATAGTCACAGCCCCGCCATCTCCCTGAATTCCTGCTCTGTCAACATGCGTATCCCCAGCTCCGCCCCTCCTTACCCCAACTTCCGCCCGCGCCGCCACCCGTCATGCCCGCGAAAGCGGGCATCTCCCGCCGCGCCGCGTCATCGCGAGGGCGCGCAGCGCCCGTGGCGATCCATCTTGGCGCTTCGTTAACAGCATGCAGTGTTGTCGCCATGCGCAAGACCCTGCCCCCTGCTCGCCGTCTTTTTGCTCCTCACCGCCTGCGCGCCGGTGACATCTGTCCGGGGGGAGTGCGGCTGTTATTGGGGGCCGTCTCCAGGCTCGGAGGTGGATTTACTGGCGAATATCGGCGACCGCGTGTTCTTCTCGTTCGACAGTGCGATGCTGACGAAGGACAAATGCAGCACGATCACGGGACCGGAAGCGCTCCAGATTTGGACCCCACACGGCCCGGCATGCGGCAAAATCGTGGCTAGTGAGACGCTCCTCAACCGCCAAGCCGCATGGCTCGCCAAATATCCGAGCAACAAAATCCTCATCGCCGGAAATGCCGATGAGCGCGGCACCGAAACCTACAACCTCGCCCTCGGCCTAAAGCGCGCCGACGCCGCGCGGGATTACCTCATTGCCAACGGCGTGGCGCCCAACCATATTAAGACGATCTCCTACGGCAAGGACCGCCCGGTTGCCGCGGGCCATGACGAGGCGGCTTGGGCCCAGAACCGCAATGCCATCACCTCGGTGCAAGGCTTCAATCCGCAGAGCCCCTAAAACCCCGCCATCTCCCTGAACTCCTGTTCCGTCAACATGCGTATCCCCAGCTCCGCGGCCTTCTTCGCCTTGGAGCCCGCATCCTCGCCCACCACCACGAAATCCGTCTTCTTCGAGACCGACTCCGTCACCTTCGCGCCCAGCGCCTCGGCCCGCGCCTTCGCCTCCGGCCGGGCCATGCCCAGCGTGCCGGTGAACACGATTACCTTGCCCGCCAGCGGCGAGTTGGAGACGGCAGCACTCGCCGCGTCCTGCACCGTCACTGCGCGCTCGAGTGCTGCCAGCGTGTCCAGGTTGTGCTGTTCGTCGAAAAACGCCACGAGGTCGGTTGCGATGGTCGGGCCGACGCCGGAGATCGAGCCCAGCTCCAGCCGCGCATCGGAGCCGATCTCGCGCGCCGCGATCATCCCCGCCTTCCAATTGGCATAGCTGCCATAATGCCGCGCCAGCAGCTTGGCGTTGTTCTCGCCGATGCGCCGTATGCCGAGCGCGTAGATGAAGCGCTCCAGCCCGATCTCGCGCCGGGCGTTGATGGCGGCGGTGAGCTTGGCGGCGGAAACCTCACCCCAGCCCTCGCGCTGCGCGATTTCATCCTCATGCCGGGGCAGGGCGAAGATATCCGGCGCGCTTTTTAGCAGCCCGGCCTGATAAAATTCCTGCACGGTCTTCTCGCCCATGCCCTCGATGTCGAACGCCCCGCGCGAGCAGAAATGGATCAGCCGCTCCACCACCTGGGCGGGGCAGGAGAGGCCGCCCGTGCAGCGGCGCACGGCCTCGTCGGTGTCGCGCACGGCCAGCGCCCCGCAAATCGGGCAATGGGTGGGGAATTTGAACGGGTGCGTGTGCTCGCCGCGCTTCAGCACGCCGAGGATCTGCGGAATCACATCGCCTGCGCGCTGCAACTCCACAATGTCGCCGATGCGCACGTCCTTGCGCGCGATCTCATCCTCGTTATGCAGCGTCGCGTATTGCACCAGCACGCCGCCGACATTTACCGGCTTGAGCCGCGCACGCGGTGTCAGCGCCCCGGTGCGGCCCACCTGGATTTCGATGTCCTCAAGCACCGTGCTGGCTTTTTCGGCGGGGAACTTCCACGCGCAAGCCCAGCGCGGGGCGCGGCCCACGAAGCCGAGGCGCGCCTGCAAGGCGAGGCCGTTCACCTTGTATACCACGCCGTCGATGTCATAGGGCAGCTCGGCACGCTCGGCGCCGATGCGCGCCTGGAACGCTTCGGCGTCCCCCTCGTCCACCCGCTCCGAGAGGGGGTTCACCTTGAACCCCCAGCGCTTGAGCGTGGTGAGATACCCCCAATGCGTGTCCGCCACCGGCGTCGCGGTTTCGCCCTGGGCGTAGGCGAACAGCGAGAGTTTGCGCTTCGCTGTCACCTCGGGATCGAGCTGGCGCAGGCTCCCGGCGGCGGCATTGCGCGGGTTGGCGAATTGCTTGTCCGGGCTGCTCTCGTTCAGCGCCAGGAAATCCGCCTTGGTCATGTAAACCTCGCCACGGATCTCGATGAAATCCGGCGCGTCATGCGGCAGCTCGCGCGGCAGCTCACGCAGTGTGAGCATGTTGGTGGTCACGTCCTCGCCCTCGGTGCCGTCGCCGCGTGTCGCCGCGCGCACAAATTTCCGGCCCTCGTAGGTGAGCGAGATGGACAAACCGTCGATCTTCGGTTCCGCCACAAAAACCCACGCCGAATCCAACCCCAGGAAGCGGCGCTTGCCCTGCCAGAACTCGGCGAACTCCTCCTGGCTGAACACATTGTCCAGCGAGAGCATCGGCGTGCGGTGCCGAATTTTGCCAAACCCCGTGGCCGGGCGCGCGCCAACCCGCGCCAGCACATGTGCCTCCTCGCGCAACTCGGGATGCGCCTTGAGGATATCCTCCGCCTCGCGGCGCAGCGCGTCGTATTCCGCGTCGGTCATCTCCGGGGAATCGCGCTCGTAATAGGCCTCGTTCGCCGCCTCGATCTTTTCGAGCAGCGCCTGGAGCTTGGTTTTTGCAGTCATATCCGTAGTAAGCTTTCAGCCGCCTGCCTTGCGGCATCCGTCACAAATTCCCCAGCCAGCATCCGCGCGATCTCCTCGCGCCGTGCCTCACTGTCCAGCACATCCACTTCCGTCACCGCTCGGTCGCTGGCCACGCGCTTGGCCACGCGCAGCTGTGCCGCGCCCCGCGCCGCCACTTGCGGGGAGTGCGTCACCACCAGCACCTGCACGCCCATCGCCACGCGGGCCAGGCGCTCGCCCACAGCCGCAGCCGTGGCGCCGCCAATGCCGGAATCCACCTCGTCGAAGATCAGCGTCTCCACCGAGCCGCCGCCGGTCAGCACCACTTTCATCGCCAGCATCAGGCGGGAGAGTTCGCCGCCCGAGGCGATCTTGTCCAACGCGCCGGGCGTCTCGCCAGGGTTGGTGGCAATCAGGAACCGCACCGCATCGGCGCCGCGCGGCCCCCATTGCGCTTCCGGCAGCATTGCGCGTTCCACCACGAAGCGCGCCCGTTCCAGCTTCAGCGGCGGCAGCTCGGCACCGATCGCCGCTTCCAGCCGCCGCGCCGCATCCTCGCGCAAGGCGGAGAGCGAAGCCGCCTTCTCCACGTAATCGGCGCGCAGCCGCGCCGTCTCCGCTGTCAGCGCCGCGATGTCCGCCACGCCGCTCTCCAGCGCCGCCAGCTTGGCGCGCAAGGCGGCAAAGAAATGCGGCAGCTCCGTCACCTGCACGCCATGCTTGCGCGCGGCGGCGCGCAGGGCGAACAGCCGCTCCTCGGTGGCCTCCAGCGCGCGCGGGTCGTCCTCTTCCGCCGCGGCCAGCCGTTCCAGAAAATCCTCGGCCTCGGCCAGTGCGACCTCGGCCCGCTCCAGCGCCGCCATGGCGGGACCAGCCGGGTTCACATGGCCGGCTGGCACCGTCACCTTGCCCAACGCCCGGGCCGCGGCGCGCAGGCTGGCGGCGGGGCCGGAGGCGCGGCGGTCCTTGGGGCGAAGCTCGGCGATGGCGCTGGCGATGGCCTCGGCCCGGCGCTCTCCGGCCTGCAAGCGCAGGCGCTCCCCGGCCAGGGCGTCTTCCTCGCCCGGCACCGGGTTCAGCTTCGCCAGCTCATCCGCCGCGTGGCGCAGGAAATCCTCTTCCCTCGCGGCTTCCTCGATCCGCCGCTCCGCCTCTTTCAGCCGCGCCGCAGCCTCGCGCCACGCCTTGTGCGCCGCCGCCACGGCCTCGCGCGGGGCAGGGGGCACGCCGAATGCGTCCAGCAGGAAGATATGGTTCGCCGGGTCCGCCAGCCCGACCTGCTCGTGCTGGCCCTGGACCTCGATCAGCAACCCGGCGAGCTTCTTCAGGAAGCCCACGCTCACCGGCTGGTCGTTCACCAGCGCGCGGGAGCGTCCATCCCGCGCCACGATGCGCCGCACAAAAATCTCAGGGCCCGAATCCAGCCCGTGCTCGCCCAGCAGCGCCTGCGCGGCGTGGCCCTCGCCCACGGAGAAGCTCGCCGCCACCACGGCCTGCTCGGCGCCTGCGCGGATCAGCCCGGCATCGGCCCGCGCGCCCAGCGCCAAGCCCAGGCTGTCCAGCAGAATCGACTTGCCCGCGCCGGTCTCGCCGGTGAGCGCGGTCAGCCCCGCCTCGAAATGCAGGTCCAGGCGCTCGATCAGCACGACATCGCGGATCGAGAGGCTGTTGAGCATGCGGGGTTAAAAGATCCCGAAACCGTGGTGCTGCGCAGGCGGCGGCGGGGCGTTGCTGCCGGTCCCGGCCTGGGTCTCGTTGGCGGCGGTTGCCAGCCCGTGGTCCTTCAGCTTGCCATAGGCGGTCTGGTACCAGCTGCTGCCGGGGTAGTTGTAGCTGAGCACCGAGGCCGTGCGCACCGCGGCGTCGGTCAGCCCGAGGTCGAGATAGCATTCCACCAGGCGCTCCAGCGCCTCGGGCGCGAAGGTGGTGGTCTGGTAGTTGTCCACCACGTCCTGGTAGCGGCCGATCGCGGCGCCGTAGAGATGCTGCTTCTGGTAGAAGCGGCCGATATCCATGTCATGCCCGGCGAGGCGGCTATACGCCAGGCGCAGCTTGATGCGCGCATCGCGGGCATAGGCGCTGTCGGGGAAGCGGTCGATCACGTCCTGCAGCGTCTGGATCGCCTCGAAGGTCGTGGTCTGGTCGCGCTGCACGTCCTCGATCTGCTCGTAATAGCACAGTGCCTTCAGGTAATAGGCGTAGGCGGCTTCGGAGCTTTCCGGGTGCAGGCCGATGAAGCGGGTCAGCGAGCTGATCGCGTCATCGTAATCCTGCTGCTTGTACTGGGCGTAGCCGGCCAGGAGCTGGGCGTGGGTGGCCCAGGTCGAGTAGGGGTAGTTCTCCTCCTCGGCGTCGAAATCCTTGACGGCCTTGTCGTACTCGCCCTTCTGCATGTGTTCCACGCCCTGGGCGTAGAGCTGATCCGCCGGCGGAACCACGCCGCCGGGGAACTCCCCGCTATTGGCTGCGCTGTTTTTACTGGAACACCCGGCCAGGCCGACAGCCAGGGCGAGCAGGGAGACGCGGAAAAGGCCAGAGCAGAGTTTTGTCATCGCGTGCGGCTTATAGCAGTTAATCCGGGAACGCGAAGCCTCGGGAACCGCCCTTAGCCACCTAACGGTGTATTTGCTTGACTTCCCCTGCGGCAGGGCTAAGACACCGCCATCTCCAACCGGACATTCCGGGGCAAAGCGCCCGGGATGCTCTAGCCGTTGCCTGCAATCCAGGCTGCGCATACCCCACCGGGCCGCCGTGCCCGTATGTTTAAGGACATTTTCAGCCACATGGCTTCCATTTCTCACGCCCTCCGTCATTCGGACGCGCCGGCCTATGCCGGGGCCGATGATTTCGCTGCTCTTCTCGATTCCTCCCTCGGCGCCGGCGGCGGCTTCGAGGGTTCCGTCGTTACCGGCACGGTGCTCCGGATCGACGATGACTACGTGATTGTCGATGTCGGCCTGAAGAGCGAGGGCCGCGTGCCGCTCCGCGAATTCGCGCCCATGGGCGCCAAGCCGGAAGTTCATGCCGGCGACGTGTACGACCTCTACATCGAGCGCTACGAAGACAAAGACGGCTCGATGGTTCTGTCGCGCGAGAAGGCTCGCCGCGAGGAGTCCTGGACCCAGCTGGAGAAGGCCTTCGAGGCCCAGACCCGCGTGAACGGCGTGATCCACGGCCGCGTCAAGGGCGGCTTCACCGTCGATCTCGGCGGCGCCACGGCGTTCCTGCCCGGCTCCCAGGTCGATATCCGTCCGGTGCGCGACGTCGCCCCGCTGATGGGCGTCTCCCAGCCGTTCCAGATCCTCAAGATGGACCGCCAGCGCGGCAACATCGTCGTCTCCCGCCGTGCGGTTCTGGAAGAGACCCGCGCCGAGCAGCGCTCCGAGCTGATCCACGGCCTGAAGGAAGGCCAGATCCTCGACGGCGTGGTGAAGAACATCACCGATTACGGCGCGTTCGTGGACCTCGGCGGCGTGGACGGCCTGCTGCATGTCACCGACATCGCCTGGAAGCGCATCAACCACCCGGCCGAGGCGCTGACCATCGGCCAGCCGGTCAAGGTGCAGGTCATCCGCTTCAACCCGGACACCCAGCGCATCAGCCTCGGCATGAAGCAGCTTGAGGCCGATCCGTGGGAGGGCGTGGAAGCCAAGTACCCGCCGGGCATCAAGGTCTCCGGCCGCGTCACCAACATCACCGACTACGGCGCCTTCGTGGAGCTGGAAGCAGGCGTCGAGGGCCTGGTGCACGTTTCCGAGATGTCCTGGACGAAGAAGAACGTCCATCCGGGCAAGATCGTCTCCACCTCGCAGGAAGTGGAAGTGGTCGTGCTGGACGTGGACGCCTCCAAGCGCCGCATCAGCCTCGGCCTGAAGCAGGTTCAGCGCAACCCGTGGGAAGAGTTCCAGGACGAGCACCCGATTGGCTCGATCGTGGAAGGCGAGATCCGCAACATCACCGAGTTCGGTCTGTTCATTGCGGTTGGCGCCGAGATCGACGGCATGGTCCACATGTCCGACCTCTCCTGGGAAGAGACCGGCGAGCAGGCCATTGCCAAGTTCGCCAAGGGCGAGGTCGTCAAGGCCAAGGTGCTCGACGTGGACGTGGAGAAGGAGCGCATCTCGCTCGGCATCAAGCAGCTTGAGGTCGACCCGGCCGCTGGCGTGCTGGATCGCATCCACAAGAACCAGATCGTCACCTGCGTCGTTACCGCTGTGCAGAGCAACGGCATCGAAGTGAAGGTTGACGACGTGCTGACCGGCTTCATCCGCCGCGCCGAACTGGCGCGCGACAAGGGTGAACAGCGCCCCGAGCGCTTCGCCGTCGGCGACAAGGTCGATGCCAAGATCACCGCGGTGGACCGCGCGGCCCGCAAGCTGCAGCTGACCATCAAGGGCAAGGAAATCGACGAGGACAAGCAGGCGATCACCGAGTTCGGCTCGTCCGACTCCGGCGCTTCGCTGGGCGACATCCTGGGTGCGGCCATCCGCCGCCGCAACCAGCAGGTCGAGGACTGATCGTTCAGGGCAAGGGGCCGAGAGGCCCCCTGCATCTGTCAGGACCAGAAAAAGCACCCCGAAAGGGGTGCTTTTTTTTGGCCCGAATTCAGAATGTTGCGGCCAGGGAGTCTTCCGGCGGCGTGGCATTGATAAGCATTTGTTCACTAGATCGTGGGCTAGATAAGCCAGTCTTTATATCCAAGCAGGAGCCCGCCGTCCGATGACATCATTGAACCCGCTGTGCGCCTATCGTGACGCTGAGACCTTGCGGGCGCTCGCCAAATCCTTCGCCGTCATCGAATTCAAGCCGGATGGCACCGTTCTTTCCGCCAACGATGTGTTTTTGCGCACCATGGGCTACTCGGCACATGAGATCATCGGCCAGCACCACCGCATTTTTGTCGGGCGGGAGGAGGCGCAAAGCGGCGCCTATAGCGAATTCTGGCAGAAGCTGCGCGCCGGCACGTTCGATTCCGGCGAATTTTCGCGCCGCACCAAGTCCGGCGACGAAATCTGGCTGCGCGGCTCCTACACCCCGGTGCGCGGGCGGAACGGCAAAATTCACAAGATCGTCAAGCTGGCGCTGGACATCACCAAGGAGAAGCTCAAGGCCGTCAATGATGAGGGCCTGCTCGCCGCCATCAACCGCTCGCAGGCGGTCATCGAATTCGCGCTGGACGGCACCATCCTCACCGCCAACGAGAATTTCCTGCAAGCGCTCGGCTATGGCCGGGACGAGATCATCGGCCGCAAGCATAGCATGTTCGTCGAACCAGCCTACGCCGCTAGCCCTGCATACCAGGATTTCTGGACCCGTCTGCGCCGGGGCGAGTTCCTTTCCGCCGAGTTCCACCGCATCGGCAAGGGCGGGCGCGCCATCTGGCTGCAGGCCAGCTACAACCCGGTCTTCGACGCCACCGGCAAGGCCACCAAGGTGGTGAAATTCGCTACCGACCTGAGCGAGCGCATGGAGCATGTCGGCATCGTCGCCGGCGCGCTGGAGCGGGTGACGCGTGGCGATCTTACGGCGCGTATCGAGACCACGCTGATGCCCTCGCTCGACCGGCTGCGGGTGGATTTCAACACCTCTGCCGTGGCACTGTGCGAGGCGCTGCGCGCTGTCGGCGAATCTGCCAATGCCATTAGCGGCAGTGCCGGCACGGTCAGCCAGTCCGCCGATGAGCTGTCGCAGCGCACCGAACGCCAGGCCGCCAGCCTGGAGGAGACGGCCGCGGCGCTCGACGAGATCACCGTCACGGTGCGCAAGACCGCCGAAAACGCCGCCCAGGTGAACGAGGTGGTGCGCGCCGCCACGGGTGACACCAGCGCGTCCGAGGCCGTGGTGCAGGAGGCGGTGCAGGCGATGAACAAGATCGACACGAGCTCCGCCCAGATCGGCCGGATCATTGGCGTTATCGATGAAATCGCCTTCCAGACCAACCTGCTGGCGTTGAACGCCGGCGTGGAAGCGGCGCGGGCCGGCGATGCCGGGCGCGGCTTCGCCGTGGTGGCAACGGAGGTGCGCGCCTTGGCCCAGCGTTCGGCCGATGCCGCCAAGGAGATCAAGACCCTCATCAACGCCTCTGGCGCCGAGGTTGCCGCCGGTGTGCGGGCGGTGGGGCTGGCCCGGGAGGCGCTGGAGCGTATCGCCCAGCATGTCGTCAGCATCAACGCTGCGGTCGGCGCGATTGCCGCCAGCACGAGCGAGCAATCGCAAGGACTGGGACAGATAAATTCGGCTGTGAACCAGATGGACCAGATGACGCAGCAAAGCGCCGCCATGGTCGAGGAGGCCGCTGCCACCGGGCAGAGCCTGACCCAGGAGGTGGAGGGCATCATGGCGCTGCTCGGCAAATTCAGCACCGGGGCATCGCCGGTGGTTGCCGCAAGCTCCACGCCAGCCCGCCGCGCCACCGCAGGCCGGAAGGCCATGGCGCTGGCATAAAGGCAGGTGGCGCCGCCCATAAAGCTGGGCGGCGCCTGTTCCTTCAGCCCTGTTTGAGCACCCGCCCGGCCACGGCATCCAGCTTGGCCAGCGCGGCGGGGTCGCGGGCTTCCGGGGGGGTGATCAGCGCGTATTGCAGCGCCGTGTCGCAGCCATGCGGGCAGGCGGTGCGCGGGGCGGAGAGGCGCGGCAGCACCTCCTTCACCACGGAGCGCGCCTTGTCGGCATTGCCCAGCAGCACCTTCACCACCTGGTCCACGGTCACGGCGTCGTGGTCCTCGTGCCAGCAATCGTAATCAGTCACCATGGCGACGGTGGCGTAGTCCATCTCGGCTTCGCGGGCGAGCTTGGCCTCCGGCATGTTGGTCATGCCGATCACCGAGCAGCCCCAGCTGCGGTACAGGTTGGATTCGGCCAGGGTGGAGAATTGCGGGCCTTCCATCACCAGATAGGTGCCGCCGCGGGTATAGCTCAGGCCGAGCGCCTTTATGCTCTCCTCCAGCGCGTCGCCGATGCGCCCGCAGGTGGGGTGCGCCATGGAGACATGCGCCACACAGCCCGGGCCGAAGAAGCTCTTCTCACGCGCGAAGCTGCGGTCGATGAACTGATCCACAATGACGAAATGCCCCGGCGGCAGTTCTTCCTTCAGGCTGCCCACGGCGGACATGGAGATGATGTCCGTCACCCCCACGCGCTTCAGCGCGTCGATATTGGCGCGGTAGTTCAGGCTGGAGGGCGAGAGCTTATGCCCGCGCCCATGGCGCGGCAGGAACACCACCTTGGTGCCCTGGAATTGGCCGATCAGCAGCTCGTCGGACGGCGCGCCCCACGGCGTCTCCACCTTCTCCCAGCGCGTATCGGTCAGGCCCTCGATGTTATACAGCCCCGACCCGCCGATAATGCCGATCACCGGCTGTTTTGCTCCGCTCATGATTCTGATCCCCAAAACGGTAAAATACGGCGCCGCTTTACGGTTTTTTGCGGAGCTTGGCCATGCCGGGCGGGGCGGACGCAAAAAAGGCCGCACGGATGCGGCCTTTTTATGCGGGTTGCGCGCCCTGTTAGAACGGAATCTCGTCGTCAAGGTCGTTGCCCGGGCGCGTGTCCCAGCCGCCCACGGCGCGGGCCGGGGCTTTGGCGGGGGCGGCGGCGCGCGGCGCGGGCGCGTAATCGTCCCCGCCCATGCCGGCATTGCCGCCAGCCTTGTCCAGCAGCACCAACTCGCCGCCAAAGCGGCCGATCATCACCTCGGTGGTGTAGCGGTCCTGACCGGACTGGTCCGTCCATTTGCGGGTCTGCAGCTTGCCCTCGATATACACCTTCGAGCCCTTGCGCAGGTACTTCTCCGCCACATCGCCCAGACGGTCATTCATGATGACGACGCGGTGCCACTCGGTCTGCTCCTTGCGCTCGCCGCTCATCTTGTCGTTCCAGGTGTCGGAGGTCGCGACGGTGAGATTCACGATCTTCAGGCCCGACTGCGCGTTGCGGACTTCCGGGTCCTTGCCCAGATTGCCCACCAGAATCACCTTGTTCACACTACCAGCCACACGGACCTCCTCAACCAGAAATTGTCTTCAAGTTTAACGCATCTGCCGCAAATAAACCAGCGCGCGGCAGGGGGGTTTGCTTTATAGCCGCCGACCCCATATCCTACAAGAACATTGCCGGAACATCGGGGGCAGCATGGCGGAAGACAAGGGCGCGGGGTTCATTACCGTCCGTGGCGCGCGCGAACATAACTTAAAGAACATCGACATCCAGATCCCCCGCGAGCAGCTCACCGTCATCACCGGCCTCTCCGGCTCGGGCAAGTCGTCCCTGGCGTTCGACACCATCTACGCCGAAGGCCAGCGCCGTTACGTGGAATCGCTCTCCGCCTATGCCCGCCAGTTCCTGGAGCTGATGGGCAAGCCCGATGTCGATTCGATCGAGGGCCTGTCCCCCGCCATCTCCATCGAGCAGAAAACCACCTCGAAGAACCCGCGCTCGACCGTCGGCACCGTCACCGAGATCCACGACTATATGCGCCTGCTCTGGGCCCGCGCCGGCGTGCCGTATTCGCCCGCCACTGGCCTGCCCATCGAGGCGCAGACGGTCAGCCAGATGGTGGACCGGGTGATGGCGATGCCTGAGGGCACGCGTCTGCTGCTGCTGGCGCCGGTCATCCGCGACCGCAAGGGCGAGTACAAGAAGGAGCTGGCCGAGCTGCAGCGCAAGGGCTTCACCCGCGCCAAGATCGACGGCAAGCTCTACGAGATCGACCAGGCGCCCGCGCTGAACAAGAAGCTGAAGCACGAGATCGAGGCGGTGGTGGACCGCGTGGTCGTGAAGCCCGGCCTGGAAAAGCGCCTCGCCGATTCGTTCGAGACCGCGCTGGGGCTTACCGACGGCATCGTCTATGCCGAGGACGCGGATACCGGCGCCCGCACCGTGTTCTCCTCGCGCTTCGCCTGCCCGGTCTCCGGCTTCACCATCGAGGAGATCGAGCCCCGCCTGTTCTCCTTCAACTCCCCGCACGGCGCCTGCCCGGTTTGCGACGGTCTGGGCCACGAAATCTATTTCGACCCGCATCTGGTGGTGCCGGACGAGCAGCGCGCGCTGGACAATAACGCCATTGCCCCGTGGTCCGGCGTGCAATCGCCCTATTACGACCAGACGCTGGCCTCGCTGGCCAAGCATTTCGGCGTGAAGATGGCCACGCCTTGGGAGCGCCTGCCTGATGATGTGCGGAACAAAATCCTGTACGGCACCAAGGACGAGGTGAAATTCACCTACAAGGACTCCGCCCGCGCCTACACGGTGGAAAAACCCTTCGAGGGCGTCATCAGGAATCTCGAACGGCGGCTGAAGGAAACCGATTCCGCCTGGGTACGCGAGGAGCTTTCCCGCTACCACGCCGAGCGCCCCTGCGCCGCCTGCAACGGCGCGCGCCTCAAGCCCGAGGCGCTAGCGGTGAAGGTGGCGGGCAGGAACCTGGCCGAGGTCGCGGAGATGTCGATCGACAGCGCGAAAGCCTGGTTCGACACGGTGGCGGATACGCTCACCCCGCAGCGTCTGGAAATCGCCAGGCGAATCCTGCGGGAAATCCATGAGCGTCTGCAATTCCTGCTCGATGTCGGGCTGAACTACCTCACTTTGGCGCGCGGCTCGGCCACGCTCTCCGGCGGCGAGAGCCAGCGCATCCGTCTCGCCTCGCAGATCGGCTCCGGCCTTACCGGCGTGCTGTACGTGCTGGACGAGCCCAGCATCGGCCTGCACCAGCGCGACAATGAACGCCTGCTCGGCACGCTTAACCGGCTGAAAAACTTAGGCAACACCGTCCTGGTCGTGGAGCATGACGAGGACGCGATCCGCGCCGCCGACCATCTCATCGACATGGGGCCGCAAGCCGGCATCAATGGCGGCCATGTGGTGGCGCAGGGCACGCCCAAGGAGGTGGAGGCCAACCCGGCCTCCATCACCGGCGACTACCTCTCCGGCCGCCGCTCCATTCCCATTCCGCTTCGCCGCCCGCTGCAAAACGGCCGCATGATAAAAATCGTCGGCGCACGCGGCAACAATCTCAAGACCGTCACCGCCGAATTCCCGCTCGGCGTGTTCACCTGCGTCACCGGCGTTTCCGGCGGCGGCAAATCCACCCTGGTGGTCGATACGCTCTACAAGGCCATCTCCCGCCGCCTCATGGGCTCGGGCGAGGTCCCGGCGCCGCATGAGCGCATCGAGGGGCTGGAGCAGCTCGACAAGATCATCGACATCGACCAGTCCCCCATTGGCCGAACCCCGCGCTCCAACCCCGCCACGTACACGGATTTGTTCGCCCCCATCCGCGACTGGTTCGCCGAGATGCCGGAATCCCGCGCCCGCGGCTACAAGCCTGGGCGCTTCTCCTTCAACGTGAAGGGCGGGCGCTGCGAGGCCTGCCAGGGCGACGGCGTGCTGAAGATCGAGATGCATTTCCTGCCGGATGTCTTCGTCACCTGCGACACCTGCAAGGGCAAGCGCTACAACCGCGAGACGCTGGAGGTGAAGTTCCGCGGTAAATCCATTGCCGATGTGCTGGACATGTCGGTGGACGAGGCGCTGGTCTTCTTCTCCGCCGTGCCGAAAATCCACGACCGGCTTTCCATCCTTGTCCGCGTCGGCCTTGGCTACATCAAGCTCGGCCAGCTGGCCACGACACTCTCGGGCGGCGAGGCGCAGCGCATCAAGCTGGCCAAGGAGCTGGCCCGCCGCGCCACCGGCCGCACGCTCTACATCCTGGACGAACCCACCACCGTGCTGCATTTCGAGGATACGCGCAAGCTGCTGGAGGTGCTGCACGCGCTGGTGGACGCCGGCAACAGCATCGTCGTCATCGAGCATAATCTCGAAGTGATCAAAACCGCCGATCACATCATAGACATAGGCCCGGAAGGCGGGGCAGGGGGCGGGCGCATCATCGCCACCGGCACGCCGGAAGACATCGCCGAGGCGCCGGAGAGCTATACCGGGCGCTTCCTCAAACCGCTGCTCAAGCCGGTAAAAATGCGGAAAAAAGCTATCGCTGGCACCGCAACTACCGCTTGAGGGTGCATATCCGGATATTCCGCTGCATCGGCGATTTTACAATGTCGCAGGTGGAATCGTCGGGTTTAAGGTGAAGGGGGGCGAGTTCCGCAGCTATGCCGGGCGCGTCCGTCTTCACCTTAAACCCGACGATTCCACCTGCGACATTGTAAAATCGCCGATGCAGCGGAATATCCGGATATGCACCCTCAAGCGGTAGTTGCGGTGCCAGCGATAGCT
>NZ_JBKQJR010000152.1:0-27318 GCF_052326845.1 Acidocella sp.
GGTGAGCGGCGGCAGTTCGGCATTGAGCTGGTCGATCCGCGCCTCCAGCCAGTCCACCTGCGCCTGGGTGACACGCAGGGACGGCGCCTCGCCTTCCTCGATCGGCACGCACAAATCCGCGCCGAGATCGAACAGGTCGTTCTGCACCCTGGCCAGCAGTTCATCCTCGGCCACGCCCACATGCAGCCGGGCAATGCCGATGGCGGCATTGGCCTCGTCCACCTCGCCGATGGCGGCGATCCGCAGGGATGATTTCGGCACCCGCGAGCCGTCGCCGAGCGAGGTTTCGCCATGATCGCCGCCGCGGGTGTAAATCTTGTCCAGCCTGACCATACCGCAATGCACCACGGCCAGGGCCGCGCCGCAAGACGGCGCGACACGCATAAAAAACGGGCCGGACGCGTGATGCGCCGGCCCGCCATTCGGTCCATGCCGCTGGGCGTGGCGTTACTTCTCGACGAAAGCCTTCTCGATCACGAACTCGCCGCGCTCGTGATGATTGCCTTCCCTGAAGCCGCGGGAGAGCAGCATGTTCTGCAGGTCGTCCAGCATCTGCGGGCTGCCGCAGAGCATCACGCGGTCGGTTTCCTTGTTCAGCGCAGGCAGGCCGAGATCGGCCTCAAGCTTGCCCTGCTCGAACAGCGCGGTAAGGCGCCCGTTGTTGCGGAACGGCTCGCGCGTGACGGTGGGGTAGTACAGCAGCTTCTCGCGCGCCACCTCGCCGAAGAACTCGTCGTTCAGCAGGTTGTTCGCGATCATCTCGCCATAGCCCAGCTCGTCGATCTGCCGGCAGCCATGGGCCAGCACGATGTGATCGTACAGCTCATAGGTCTCCGGGTCCTTCACGATGCTGATGAAGGGCGCGAGGCCGGTGCCGGTGCCGAGCAGGTACAGCGTCTTGCCCGGGAGCAGGTTCTGCTGGATCAGCGTGCCGGTCGGCTTGCCGCCGACGAGAATCTGGTCGCCCGGCTGGATCTTCTGCAACTGCGAGGTCAACGGACCGTTAGGCACCTTGATCGAGAAGAATTCCAGATGATCCTCGTGATGCGCACTGCACATCGAGTAGGCACGCATCAGCGGCTTCCCGTTGACCGTGAGGCCGATCATCGTGAACTGCCCGCTGATGAACCTGAAACCGGGATTGCGTGTGGCCGTGAAGCTGAACAGCCGGTCAGTCCAGTGCCGGACGGTTTGCACCGTCTCGGTATACATCGTCGCCAATTTTCTACTCCGCTCCTTCGTACCCGCCGGGTCTGCCCATCGGGCCTTTCCGGCCGCGGGGACATACAGGCTAACCAGTGCCTCTGACAATGCGGGCAGATGCCCTGCACCCGCCAGAGCCGCACTCGCGCGCGTGCATATACGAGCCGAAGAAAATGTTAACCTCTATTTTGGAATTGCAGGGGCCCAAAAAGCAAAAAACCTCTCCCGAGGGCCTAAGAGCACCTTTCAAAACCCGCTAGGCCGAGGCGAATGGCCCCGTATTACGAGCACCGGAGCGGAGCGTACGTTGAAGTACGTGAGCACCGGAGCGCAGAAATGCGGCGCCAGCCGGCCGGGATAGTAGGGTTTTGAAAGGTGCTCTAAAGCCACCCGCCGAAGGCGCCCCGCCATGCGCAAGCGGTCAGATCGCCACTTCGCCCCGCTCATTCGTACGGATGCGGATCACCTCATCCACATCGGACACGAAGATCTTGCCGTCGCCGATCTGGCCCGTCCGGGCGGCGTGCATGATCGCCTCCACGGCGTTCTCCAGCAACGTGGCCGGGCACACCACCTCGATGAGCAGTTTCGGCAGGAAATCCACCACGTATTCAGCGCCGCGATATTGCTCTGTATGCCCTTTCTGGCGGCCAAACCCTTTCGCCTCGGTCACGGTAATGCCGTACAGCCCGACACTTTGCAGCGCGTCCTTCACCTCGTCGAGCTTGAACGGCTTGATGATAGCCTCGATTTTTTTCATTTATTAGATACCCCTTCTGATTAAAGCGGTGTCCCCGGCTTGCGCCGCAGTTAGGCAGGTGAATTTAACTTAAGCAATCATTTTTTTCTGCCGCCCAGCAAGGCGGCACAACAACGGAATCGAAACGGCCGCGCCGGGTGCCGGAGAACAAACTTGGCGGCACGGTCTGGTTTGCGGTAAACAATTCCAAGTTTACCGCCGGAGCTAAAATGACCTCTGCGACACTGCGTGACATCCAATGCCAGATCCACGCCGATGCTGTCCGTCTCGCCCCTGAATTCGCCGCCTTCCATGGCATTAAAGTTGGTCTCAACGACGCCGCCCGCGCCCGCCCTGGCCTGCTTGGGCTGCATCTGCGCCTGGCCCTGGAGGCCGAGGCGCTGGCCCGCAAGGGCGTCGCCCCTGCCCTGGCCCACGCCGCCGCCGCCCGCGCCGCGGCACAGTTCATCGCGGCCGAGACCGACTCCCTCACCGCCGAGGACCGCGCCGCCCTGCCCGGCTGGGTTCCCGCCATGGCGGCGGAGGTCTCGCCCGGCTTGGCGTTCCTCGCGCGGAATTTCGGCCTGTCCGGCGCCGAAGCCGAATTGCTGCACCGGAACTGGCCGCATCTCGGAACTGCCGAGGCGCTGATGGAAACCGGGGGCGACATCCGCCTGGCCCGTGACCCGAAGAGCGCCCTCAACGGCTATGGCTGCAGCCACCGGCCGCGCCCCTGGGCCATCACCTTCGCCTCCTCCACCGCCTCTTCTTCCTCCGAACGCGGCTATGTCGCGGCGGACAAGATGCGCCTGCGCATCACCGCCGCCCTGCTGCGCGGCACCGAGCCGCACAAAGCCCTCCGCCAGTCCATCGAGGCCGTGCGCCGCGGCATCGCCGCCGCCTTTGGCCTGGGCGCGGAGGAGCGCATCATCCTCGCCGCGTCGGGCACCGATACCGAGCTGCTGGCCCTGGCGCTGACGCATCTCGCCGGTACAGATCAGCCCATCCTCAACATCCTGATCGCCCCCGAGGAAACCGGGCGCGGCGTGCCAATGGCGGCGCGCGGGCTGCATTTCGCCGTGGATACCGCGCGCGGGCATGACGTCACTTTCGAGGCGCCGATCGACGGCTTCCGCCCGGACACGGCGCTGGCCAACGTGCTGCTGCGCGAGCCCTCCGGCGCGGTGCGTCCGGAATCGATCGTCGAGGCCGAGATCGAGGCCACCCTCGCCGCCGGCATCGCCGCGGGCAAGCGCGTCATCCTGCACGGGCTGGATTTGTCCAAGACCGGGCTGCTCGCCCCCTCGCCCGCCTTCCTCGCCAAGCTGCGCCGCGACCATGGCGACAGGTTCGACATCGTGCTCGACGCCTGCCAGACCCGGTTCTCCCCGGCCTCGCTGCGCGCCTATCTGGCGCTGGACGCGGTGGTGCTGATCACCGGCTCCAAGTTCTTCACCGGCCCGCCCTTCGCGGGTGCCGCCATCCTGCCCGCCAGCTACGCCGCGCGGTTGCGCACCGGCACGCTGCCCGCCGGGCTCTCCGCCTATTTCGGGCGCGACGAATTTCCCGCCGGCGCGCAAGCCGCCAAGGCGTTGCAGCCGGGCGGCAATTATGGCCTGTCGCTGCGCTGGCATGCCGCCCTGGCCGAGATCAAGGCGCTGCAGCGCGTGCCGCCCGCCCGCCGCGCGGAAATCCTGCGCGCCTTCGGCGAGACGGTGCGCGCCGCCATTGCCGCCCAGCCCGCGCTCACGCTGCTGGAAGCCCCCGCCATCCATCGCACCGGGGCGGATGAAGACTGGGAGCGCCTGCCCACCATCTTCACCTTCAGCCTGCGCGCCCCGCACGCGCCGGAGCGCTGCCTCACGCCCGCCGAGGCACGGCACGTCTATACGTGGCTGAACACCGATCTCTCGCCCTTGCTGCCGAATGAATCCTGGGTCGCGGCGCGCATCTGCCATATTGGCCAGCCGGTGCCGCTGGCGCAGCCCAGCGGCTCGGGCCAGATGGGAGCGTTGCGCGTTTCCGCCGGGGCGCGGCTGATCTCGGGCGAGCCCTCACACCGCAACCTCGCCGCCCAAGCGCGGCTGGCGCGGGAATTCCTCGACCTCAACACTGTATTTCTGAAAATCGACCTGATTTTGCGGAACTGGGACAAGCTGGCCGAGGCCAACCCTGCTCCCGCTTACCGCCCGGCGCGCCTCGCCTCAGCGGGGCTGGTCAGCGCCTGATTCAAAACGGGCAAAAAAAAAGCCGGGGGCGGCGTTACACCGTCCCCGGCTGTTGAGCATTACGGCGTGGTGGTGGCCGGAGCAGCCGGAGCAGCAGCAGCCGGCGCGGTGGCGGCCTTCTTGTGGTGAGTGGTCTTCTTGTGGGACTTCGCGTGGGTTGCCGGCTTGGCAGCCGGGGCGGTGGCGGCCGGAGCGGTGGCAGCCGGAGCGGTCGCGGCAGGAGCAGCAGCAGCCGGCGCGGTGACGGCCGGAGCAGCCGGGGCAGCGGCGGTCTGCGCCATGGCGGGGCCGGCAATCAGGGCAGCAGTGGTGGCAGCAAGAACAAACTGGCGAAACATATTGTATTTCCTCTACTTCGCGGCAAAATTCACATGACCGCAAAAACTTTTTAGCTCTAGACTATATCGCAATTATGGCCAAGGGCAGAATACGGCGCCAGACTGCTGCACTGCAAAAAAACTCTGCCAAGCCGCGCTTAAATTCGCATCGCCTCATGGGCACAGGCCAGCGCCCCGTACCAGTGGCAGGAACGCTTGGGGATGCGCTCCAGCGTGACGGGGTCCACGGCCACCAGGCCGAAATGCCATTTCATGCCGTCATTCCACTCAAAGCTGTCGAGCAGCGACCAGACGAAATAGCCGCTGACATTGGCGCCGCTGTCCATGGCGCGGCGCAGGAAGCGCAGATGCTGGGCGATATAGGAGATGCGCGCCACGTCATCGAGCGGCGCGCCGCTCGTGTCGGTGCCGACCGTGGCGAAGCCGTTCTCCGAGATGAACATCTCGCGCGGGCTGTAGCGGTGCTGGATGCGGGTGAGGATCTCGTACAGCCCGTCCGGCTCGATGGGCCATCCGCCCGCGAAATATGGCGAGCGGCGCGGGTTGGCGCCGAAATAGGCGGACAGCGGATAAGCCGGGTTATGCGCGATGTTGAGGCGGCTGTAGTAGTTGATGCCCAGCATGTCGATCGGCTGTGCCATGATCCCGGCATCGCCGCTGCGAACATGCGGCGCGATATCCGCGGCGATCAATTCCGGATAGCTGCCGAAAAACAACGGCTCCAGTACCGCCCCGTTCCAGGCGGCATCGAATCGCTCGGCGGCCTGGGCATCCTCCAGCGCGGGGCTGGAGGGACGGATTGGCTCACAGGCGGCCACGGTGCCGATGCGCCCCTTGGCGCCCGAGGCGCGCAAGGCCTCGATCGCCATGCCCTGGCCGAGATTGAGATGATGCAGGGCGGCAAACCAGTTGTCCTGCCCGGTGAGTCCCGGCGCATGGTAGCCTAGGCAATGGCCGATATAGGCGTGCACGGCGGTCTCGTTCATCACCAGCCAGTTGGGCACGCGGTCGCCGAGGGCGCGGGAGGTCAAGTACGCGAACTCGGCAAGGCGGACGGCGGTGTCCCGGCTCGTCCAGCCGCCCTTGGCTTGCAGGGCTTGCGGCAGATCCCAGTGGTACAGGGTCAGCCAGGGCGTGACGCCCTTGGTGAGCAGGGCGTCCAGCAAGCGGTCGTAGAACGCGAAGCCCTTGGGGTTGGGCCTGGAGCCGCCATCGGGGAACAGGCGCGGCCAGGAGACCGAGAAACGGTAGTTGCGCAACCCGGCATCGGCGATGAGGGCGACGTCCTCCGGCATGTGGTGGTAGTGCCCGGCGGCGATGTTTGCGTTCTGGCCGCCCTTCACCCGGCATGGATTGTGGCAGAACTCGTCCCAGATGGAATCGCCGCGGCCGTCCTCGCGCACTGCCCCCTCGATCTGATAGGCCGAGGTGGAAACACCAAAAGCGAAGCCGGGCGGGAAGTTGAAGCTGGCCGGATCGGGCGGCAGCGGGTCTGGGTGCAGCAGCGCGGGCGGCAGTGCCGCAACGGCGGGCAGGCGCAGCAGGCCGCGCCGGGAGAGCGTAAGAAAAGAGCGGATATTCACCAACCGGACTTAATGAAAGCCGCCGACGGGTCGTACAACACGATCACGATACGCTCGCCGGCATTCTGCACCTGCACGGGCGTACCCAGCACCGCCTCACTCTCACGGTAATCCTGCTCTCTGCCCTGCCCTGCCAGGCCGTACACCGCCCATACGCGCTTGCCCTGGCTCATCGCCTGGGCGGCGTGGTTCAAGTCCCCCTGGGAGTCGTTGAGCACCATGGCCTGCTTGTCCGCGGGCAGATAAATCTGCAGTTCCTTGCCGGCGTAGAAATCGTGCAGATACAGCACGTCGCCCGGCGCCATCTCCTGCGCCAGCATCTGCGCCGCCAGGTCCCAGCGCGGCTTGGTCTCGGCCTGGTAATAGGAAGCGGCGTTGACCGCCAGCAGACCCACGGCAGTAACCACGGCTACGGCACGCATGCGCGGCGAGAACGCCTCCAGCAGCGCGCTGGCGCCGATCCCGGCCAGTATGGCGAAGGGCGCGCTGCTCCAAAGAATGTATCGCGGCAGCAGAACAGGTTGCCACAGCGAGATGGCGGTGAGCAGCAGGGGCAGGAACACCAGCGAGATGCCCAGCACCGCCAGCATCGCGGGACGCCGGCGCAAGCGCCACGCCGCCACGCCGACAGCGGTGGCAAGTGCCACATCAATCACCCAGACCAGCACCGGCGACGGGAGGTCCATGAGACGGAACGTCACCGAATCCGCCACCCGCATGAAATAGACAGAGCCGAAGCTGTACCAGAGGCGGGTGACGTCGAGCGGCGGGATCCAGGCCAGCGTCTGCACGAAGCCCTTCTGCTGGTGCAGTTCCAGCATCAGGTAGAACGGCGCGGTCAGCAGGACGATGGCAAGATCCGCCTTGAGCATGTTGATAAGAAAACCGCGCTGCCCCGATGCCAGCACGGTGAGCGCCACGGCGATGAGATTGGCCGCGATCAGCCAGGGCACGCCGTCGCCCAGCACATCCAGCGCCAGCGCCGTGCCCAGAATATAGGCGAGCCAGCCGGCGCGCGCCGGCGGCGCCAGCATCCGCCCCGCAGCCGCCGGCAGGTCCTGCGCCAGCCTGACCACGCCATACAGCGCCACCAGGATCAGCGACATCTCCATGGTGTAGGACCGCGCCTCCTGGCTGAACGCCAGCGCGATGGGCGAAAGCCCCATCACCAGCGCGGCGAGGCCGCCCGCGACCCAGCCGCCGATACGCCGGGCGATCAGGAACACCAGCACCACCGCCAGCGCGCCGAAAATGGCCGAAGGCAGACGCAGCCAGAATTCCGGGTGGCCGAGCGCCACCAGCGGCCGCAGCAGCAGGAAGAAGCTGGGCATGTGGTGGTTCGCGAAGGAATCCTGCACCAGCGCCGGCGTGCTCAGCGAAGCCCGTTGCAGGGTGAACACCTCGTCCAGCCAGAACGGCCGGGCCCCGAGGCCGATGAGGCGCGGCAGCAACGCCAGCACAAATACCGCCCCGGGCCAGGCGAGGTCCGGGGCGTTCGTCAGGCGTGAGAGGCGTAGCCTCAGGTTATCTAGCTGGTTCAAGCCGTTTCCTGGATCGCTGCGGCCCCCTGCGGCATCTCGAGACCCGGGCGCCAGTCCCGGAAGAATGCACGGCCGATGGCAGCAGCGATTTTCTGCAAGTGAATCTGCACGAGGTCCAGATAATCGTGCAGCCCGATGGCGAGAATATGGCTGAGCGGTTTTCCGGTCAGCAGCTCGCGCAGTATCTCCGCCATCTCGATCGCCTCCCCCGCGGCGGAAAGACCGTAGAGGCGGCGCAGATCGTCGAGATGCGACTCCGCCCGGCGCACGCAGAACAGCACCGAGCGCGGCGAGGACGCGTCGCGCAACAGGAAATGCACCACATCCTCGGGCGAGAACTCGGCCCGCGCCAGGCGCTTGAACGCATGGTATCCGGCGGCGGCGCGCAGAATCGCGTTCCACTGCGTCAATTCGGCGACGCGCTTCTCCTCCACCCCCTTCGGCAGCAGCGCGGTGTATTTGATGTCGAGCATGCGCGTGGTCTGGTCGGCACGCTCGATCAGCCGCCCCAGCTCGTAAAAATACCAGCCCTGGTCACGGTACATCGTGCCCTGGGTGATGCCGGTATGCGCCTGCACGCCGTCCTTGAGCCGCATGCATACGCGCGAGAGCGCGTCGCCCTCCAGATCCTCCGGCGTAATACGCGAGACGAAGCGCTGAAACACATTGATCTGCCGCCACATTTCCGTGCTCATCAGCGGGCGCAGCGTGCGGGCGTTGGTGCGGGCATCCTCGATCGAGGCGGGGATGGACGTCTTGTTGCCCCGGTCCAGCAAATAGAAGCGCTTGATATGCGTGGCATCGGGCGAGAAGCCGCGCTCGGAGAAATTCTTCTCATCCGCGTTGATGCGGATCAGCCCCCACCAAGCGGCGGTCTCCGCGCCGGGGCTCTCGAAGCTCTGCGTCACGTCGATCAGACGCGCCAGGTTTTCCACACGCTCGAAGTAGCGGGCCATCCAGAACAGGCCCTCGGCGTCACGCGCCAGCAATCCAGCGTCGCGCAAATAGCTCATGCCGCACCTCCTTTGGCGAAGGATTCAGCCAGCACCCAGGTATCCTTGGAGCCGCCGCCCTGGCTGGAATTGACGATCAGGCTGCCGCGCTTCATCGCCACGCGGGAGAGCCCGCCCGGCAGCACCCAGCTTTCCTTGCCGGTGATGATGAAGGGCCGCAGGTCGAGATGGCGCGGGCCGATTCCCTCCTCCGCCAGTGTCGGCGCCACGGAGAGGCCGATGACCGGCTGGCTGATCCAGTTATCCGGGTTGGCGAGGATGGCGGCGCGGGACGCCTCCAGCTCCTCCTTGCTCGCGCGCGGGCCGATGGTGATGCCGTAGCCGCCGGATTCACCCACCGGCTTGGTCACCAGCTTGTCGAGGTTATCGAGCGTGTATTTCAGCCCCGCGGGCTCGCGGCAGATATGCGTGTCCACGTTCTGGATCAGCGGCTCCTCGCCAAGATAATACTTAATGATGCGCGGCATGTAGGCATACACCGCCTTGTCGTCGGCCACGCCGGTGCCCACCGCGTTGGCGATGGTCACGTTGCCCGCCTTCCAGGCGCCGATCAGCCCCGGCACGCCGAGCATCGAATCCGGGCGGAACACCAGCGGGTCGAGGAAGTCGTCATTCAGGCGCCGGTAGATGGTGTGCACCGGCTTCAGCCCCGCCGTGGTGCGCATGTACACGCGCTCATTCTCCACCACGAGGTCCGCGCCCACGACCAGCGGCACGCCCATCTCGCGCGCCAGGAACACATGCTCGAAATAGGCGGAGTTGTAGATGCCCGGCGAGAGCAGCACCACGCTCGGGTCGTCGTGATCGCCCTGCGCCACCTCCGCCATCGCCGCGCGCAGGCGGCGGCCGTAATCATCCACCGGCTTGAGTTTGATGCCCGCCATCAGGTCCGGGAAGGTGCGCAGCATCAGATGCCGGTTCTCGATCACATAAGAGACACCGGAGGGCGTGCGCGCGTTATCCTCCAGCACGCGGAAATCGCCCATCTCGTCGCGGATGATGTCGATGCCGCAAATATGCGCGTAGGTGCCGTAGCGGACCGGGAAATCCTGCATCTCGGGGCGGTAATTGGAATTGCCGTAGACAAGGTCGGCGGGGATCACGCCATCCCTGACCACCAGCCCCTTGCTGTAGATATCGCCCAGGAAGGCATTCAGCGCCGCTACGCGCTGCTTGCAGGCGCGCTCGAGCAAATCCCATTCGCTGGCGGTCAGCACGCGCGGTATGCAGTCGAACGGCAGGATGCGGTCGATGGCCGTGGCATCGGAATACACAGTGAATGTCACGCCGAGGTCGATCAGATCCGTCTCCGCCGCCGAGGCGCGGGCGCGCAGAGCCTCCAGCCCGATCCGATCCAGCCGCTCGGCCAGCCATTGCGGCACGGGGCCGGCATCGGGGCGCGGGGTGGTCAGCTCGCAGAAGTAACGTCCGGGCTCATATTCAGGCCAGAGCTTATGGAAAACCTCGTTCAAACCAGCGCCTCCAGATAACAGAACGGATGATCAGGGAAGGGAGTCGTTGCGCGGCAAGTCACGTCATGGCCAAAAAATGCTGAAATTCGCGCCAAAGCTGCGTGCCACGCCGAGAATTTCATCGCGCATAAACCATATATTGACGCCTATCCGTCATGTGTTGGGTTCAAGCTGCCTCCAAAACATGTTTTCCTGCAAGCCCTTATCATTCTCATGTAATGTCCCAAGTAATATCCCAAGCAAATACCGGACCACCCTGCCGCAGTGCCGGCTGCAAGGTTTTCCCGGTAGGCACTCGCTTGACAGTCTGTTAAGCCTCACAGATGCAAAAGCTGACGGAAAGATTATCCGCCTGTGACGAGATGATCGACCGCCAGGGCCGGATCCGCGGCCCTTGGGGGCCGGTCATGTCGGCTGTGCGCGAGATCGGGCCGGAGGAGCTGGAGCGCCGCGCCGCCGCGCTGAACCGGCAGATGGGCCTGGCAGCGCCCTTCGGCACCACGCCGAAATCCTTCTACGACCCCCTGCCCGCCCCGCTCACCGCCGCAGAATTCTCCTGGCTGGAAGCCGCGCTGCAACAGCGCGCCCAGATGCTGAGCGCCACGCTGGAGGATCTGTACGGGCCGCAAACCCTGCTGCGCGATGGCAAGCTGCCCCCGGCCTTGGTGCTGGGCGAGCCGCATTTCCTGCGCGGCATGCACACCGCAACCTCCCTCGCCTCGCCGCGCCTGTCGCTCTACGCGGCGGATGTAGTGCGCTGCTCGGATGGCAGCTTCCGCCTGCTGCGCGACCATACCGGCGTCATCCCCGGGCTGGGCCACGCGCTGAACCTGCGACGCCTGGCCGCCAGCACCCTGCCGGAACTGTGCCGCACCGGCGGGCTGCGCTCTCTGCGCCCGGCGCGCGAAATGCTGGTGGACCATCTGCACCGCGAAGCCGAGGGCGGCCTGGTAGCCGTGCTCTCCGCCGGGGCGCATGGCGGCCCCACCCAGGACATGGTGGACGAAGCCCTGCTCGCCCGCGCCCTGGGCCTGCTGCTGATCGAACCCGGCGACCTCGCCGCCCGCAACGGCGCCCTGCACATGAAGACGCTGAGCGGGCTGCTGCATGTCGCCCTGCTGATCCGCGGCATCTCGGGCATCGACCTCGACCCCCTGGAACAGGGCGGCCGCCCGGGGCTGGGCATACCCAGCGCCTTCGGTGCGATCCGTGCCGGCGTGCTCACCATGCTAAACACCCCCGGCACCGGACTGCCGGAGGCGGCCAATCTGCAGCCGTATATCGACCAGCTTTTCCAGCCCTTGCTGGGGCAGGAGGCGATGCTGCTCCGCGCCTCGGAGGCTGATATCGCCGCCTGCTCAAAGGCCCCGTTCGTCACCGGCCGGGGCTACACCCCGGCGCCGCTATGCTTCCGCCTGTTCGCCTGGAATGACGGCGCGAACTGGCAGGTGCTCCCCGGCGGGATCGGCCTGCCGATCGCCACGCCGGAGGTCGAGACCCCCGTGCTCGGACTCAAAGATGTCTGGGTGCTGGACGAGGAGGACAACCTCTACACTGCCGGCCCGCCTCCGGCGGAACCGCCCCAGCATGTGTCGTTCCTCGCCGCGGCGCATTTGCCGTCGCGCCTTGCCGACAATCTGTTCTGGCTCGGCCGTTCCGTGGAGCGGCTGGAAGCCGCCTGCCGCCTGCTCATGCTGGCAGTGCCGCGCCTCGAATCCGGCACCTCGCTGCCGCGCGACACCGCCGAGCGCGTCCTGCTCTCGCGCTGCCTCGCCCAGGCCGGGCTGCTGCCGGCAGAAATCGCCGGCGGCGGGCTCTCCGGCCGCCTGTTGCGCCAGACCCTGGTGCGGCGCCGGCCCATCACCGGGCTGATGAAAGAAGTCGGGCGGCTAGTCAACGCGGCCTCGGAGCGGCTTTCCCCCTCCATGCTCGCCACGGTGCGCTTTGCCCTGCACCAGGCGGCCGAGGCGCTGCCCAACGAGGAAACCGCGCTGCCCACCTTGCTTAGTTTCGCCGCCACCTTCGCCGGCATCGCGGCGGAGAACATGTCGCGCGACGGCGGCTGGCTGTTCCTGGAAATGGGCCGCCGCCTGGAGCGCGGCGAGACCATGGCGGAGAGCCTCGCCATCCTGCTCGACGCGCGGCCAGAGCGGTTGGAGCCGGGCATGGCGCTGGGCATCGAGCTGGCCGATTCCGTGCTGAGCTACGACCTGCGCCACGCTGGCATTCTGGCCCCCGGCCCGGTGCTGTCCATGCTGCTGGCGGATGTCTCCAACCCGCGTTCCTTCGCCTACCAATGCGCAGCACTGCGCGGGTGCCTGCAACGCCTCGGCGCCGAGGACGACGCAGAAGCCGCGCGCCAGTTGCAGCAGGACGTCGCCAACCTGGCCGGCACGGCCACCGGCCTGCGCGCCCCGCTCATCCAGGCCGGAGCCAAGCTGCGCCTGCTCTCCGACCGCGTGCACAGGCGCTTTTTCGTCCTCCTGCCAGAGGCCCATACCCTGGAAGAAGACGAAATCCTGGAGGCTGCGCAGTGACCCTCTACCGCCTGCACCACACCACCAGCTACGACTATGCCGATCCCGTGGTTCTCGGCACGCATTTCCTGCATCTTCTGCCGCGCGAGCGGCCCGGCCAGATCGTGCGCGAAGCGCAGCTCGCCATCGCCCCCGACCCGGACAGCCGGCGCGACGAGATCGACCATTTCGGCAACCACACCACCACGGTTTCGCTCACCGGCGCGCATAAGGAATTCCGGGTCTCGCTGAGCGCCACCGTGGAGGTGACCCAGCCCGCCCCGCCTGCCCCTGAGCGCACACTGCGCTGGGAGGCGATCGCGGCACACGGCATCACCGACCCCGGGGTGGCGGAATTCTGCCTGCCCAGCACGCTTGCCACACCCAATAACGAAATCGCCGATTACGCCGCGCTCAGCTTCCTGCCGGGGCGCAGCACCCTCGCCGCGCTGCTGGAGCTGAACCAGCGTATCTGGACGGAAATGACCTACCGCCCTGGCGTGACAAATACTTGCACCACCGCCGCGCATGTGCTCACCACCCGCGCCGGCGTGTGCCAGGATTATGCGCATTTCATGCTCGCCTGCCTGCGCGCGCTCGGCCTGCCGGGGCGCTATGTCTCGGGTTATCTGCGCACCTCGCCGCCGCCGGGGGAACATAAGCGCCGCGGGGCGGACCAGTCTCATGCCTGGATCTCCGCCTGGCTGGGACCGGAGACCGGCTGGGTGGATTTCGACCCCACCAACAACCTGCTGGTGCGTGATGAGCACGTCACCCTCGCCTGGGGCCGGGATTTCAACGACGTCTCGCCCCTGCGCGGCATCATCCTGGGCGGCGGGCGGCACTTCCTGCGCGTGAATGTCGATCTGGACCCGGTGCTGACGTAGTCAGTTGCGTCTATTTCGCATCTTCATCACGCATCACAAATGTGTTATTTTAGAACAATCTCAATTTTTACATTGCGAAATAGCAAATAAAGCCAGTAAATTAAAATCCGGTTAGCTTAACGGGATGAGCGAGGTCAGAAACATTCAATTATGCGTTCACGATCCGAACGGTGAAGCAGTGAAAATTACTATTACAACCAGCGCCACGCTCTCCAATACAACCGGCGACGGCCCAAGCTATGCGGTCACGGCTATTAGCGGTTCCGTGGATGGGGCCGCGACCGATGGCAAGGTGGGCACCGGTGGCGTCGCGGCGACCGAGTACTCGAACAATTACTACTACTTCACTTACGACAATGCCATATTCCCCACATCCACAACTGGCGCCTACGGCAGCACTGACGGCATCGATAAGGCTGGGTTCTATTTTTCAATCGGCGGGGTTCATTACAATCTCTGGACACAAAACGGCAGTTTCATCCTCGATCACACGGGCAGCCAACCCGAGACACTTACGCTTGTGTCAACCGATGCCCCCTTGTTTCTGCGCCGGCACGATGATCCTGACCGACCGCGGAGACGTTGCGGTCGAGACGCTGACAATCGGCGACAATGTAATCACAACGACAGGTGAAACACGGCCGGTCCGATGGATAGGCCGCCGCGTTGTATCAACGCGCTTTGCCGACCCACTGCGCGTGAACCCGGTCCACATCAAGACCAACGCCCTGGCTGACGGCGTGCCGTCCCGCGACCTGCTGATCTCCCCGGACCACGCTTTGCTGGTCGATGGCATTCTGGCCCAGGCCGGCGCACTGGTGAACGGCATCTCCATCGTGCGCGAGACCGAGGTTCCAGAAAGCTTCACTTATTACCATGTCGAAGTGGCCGACCACTCGCTGATCCTGGCCGAAGACACCCCGGCCGAGACCTTCATCGACAATGTCGACCGCATGGCTTTCGACAATTGGGAAGAGTACGTGGCCGTCGTGGGCGAGACCTCGATTACCGAAATGGAGCTGCCCCGCGCCAAGGCGCTGTGCGGCGCGGAACGCACTGCCGCCTAAACCTACAAACACCGCTGCCACACAGCACCGCCCGGTTTACCGCCGGGCGGTTTGCCTTTGGCCGGATTCAGAACCGGCGCGGCGCTCCGCCCCCGGCAAACAGCGCGCGCAGCAGCATGATCCCGAGCCCGCCCAACAGCAGTAGGGGAATGACCAGCACGGCCATCCAGAACATCAGGGCGACAGCACCAAGCACCAGCCCGAAAATCGCCAGCCGGACCACGAACATGCCGATATCCGGCTTCGTCTGCGGCGAGTCCACGAACTCGCCCTCCGGCGTCATGTCGATTACCGGCCCTTCATCTTTTTTCATGCGCTTCATATAGGGGCGCGGTGGCGCGGCTTCAATTCAGCTCCGCGAGCGCGATCTCCAGCCGGGCCAGATAATCATTCGTGGCGCGGGCGTAGTTCACGTCGAGGTCGGAGGAGAGTTCCGAGGTCGCGTTCCACAGCGCCTCGCGCAGCAGCGATGCGCATTTGAACGCCCGGAACGCGTCATGTTCGCTCCTCTCCACCCGCCGGCCGTAATAGGCCTGCAGCAGGGCGTCCTCTTCCGCTGGGTAGAAATTGTTGTTGGAGCACAGGTTCGCCAGGTCGAACATCGGCGCGTTGAACCCGGCATAGTCCCAGTCCAGCAGCCACAGCCTGGCGCCGTCGTCGAACACATTCCCGGCCAGCAGGTCGTTATGGCAGAACACGATGTCCACCTTGCCGACACGGCTTTCCAGCTTCTCGTTGATCTCCTGCAACTCCTCGAGGCGCTCGGCAATGCGCGAGCCGGACTTACTCAGCCCGGCAATGTAGGAGCGGTTGATATGGAACACCCAGAAGGCCAGCAGAGGCCCCTGCAGGAACGCTGCCATGCTCGTATGGCAGCGCCGCAGCAGCGCCGCCACGCGCAGCAGGTTTTCCGGCTTCTGGATCTCATCGGCCTTCAGGCTGCGCCCGGGCAGCAGCCGCATCACCATCACGCCTGGCGAGGTATAGAATATCTTCGGGGAGATCCCGGCCCGCGCCGCCGCCCGCGCCGCCGCCTGCTCGTTGAAGCGCATCACCCCATGCTCGGGCTTGTCCTGCCCCAGCCGCACGGCGAAGCGCTGGCCGTCGGCCTGCTGTACCCCGTAGTTGCGGTTGGTTGTGCCGCCCTCGAGCGGCCAGATCTTGATGGGACCTGTCCAGAAGGGAATTGCTTCCACTTCCAGCAGGGAACGATCGGCCATCACGTCGCTCACGTCAGATCACCCCGAATGTGTATATATGCCATTTTACAGTAAAAGACCTTCTGGGAAAGCACATTACAACACAGTTGCGAGCCGTTTGCACCTCCGCGCGGAAAGCCCCGTGGCGGGCAACCCGGCTTGCGGCTAGAAGAGCGCGATGTCCGAGGATGATCTGTTCGGCCCGCCCGAGCCCGCCGCTCCGCCCCTCAGCGCCGCCCAGCCGCTGGCGGAAAAGCTGCGGCCGAAGACGCTCGCCGATATCGTCGGCCAGGAGCATCTGCTGGGGCCGGACGGCAGCCTCACCGGCATGCTCAAGCGCCATTCCCTCGCCTCGCTCATCCTCTGGGGCCCGCCTGGCGTGGGCAAGACCACCATCGCCAGGCTGCTCTCGGCCCAGGCGGGGCTGCAGTTCCGGCAGATCTCGGCGGTGTTCTCCGGTGTGGCGGACCTCAAGAAAGTGTTCGAGGACGCGCAGAAGCTGCAACGCGCCGGGCATATCACCCTGCTGTTCGTGGATGAAATCCACCGCTTCAACCGAGCCCAGCAGGATGCCTTTCTCCCAGTGGTCGAGGCCGGCACCATCGTGCTCGTCGGCGCCACCACGGAGAACCCGTCCTTCGCGCTCAATGGCGCGCTGCTCTCGCGCTGCCAGGTCTTCGTGCTGCGCCGGCTGGATGACGACGCCATGGAGCAACTGCTCCGCCGCGCCGAGGCCGAGATGGCCCGCCCCCTGCCGCTGACTGAAGGTGCGCGCGCCACACTGCGCGCCATGGCCGATGGCGATGGCCGGGCCTTGCTCAACATGGCCGAGCAGCTCTTCGCCCTGCCGCCGGATGGCGAGCTGACCGAGGAGCAGCTCTCGCGCATGCTCTCCCGCCGCGCGGCACTCTACGACCGCGACCGCGAGGAGCACTACAACCTCATCTCCGCTTTGCATAAATCCATGCGCGGCTCGGATGCCGACGCCGCCCTCTACTGGCTCGCCCGCATGCTCGCGGGTGGCGAGGACCCGCGCTACATCGCCCGGCGCGTCACCCGCTTCGCGGCGGAGGATATCGGCCTGGCCGACCCGCAGGCCCTGCCCCAGGCGCTTGCGGCGTGGGAAGCGTATGAGCGCCTCGGCTCGCCAGAGGGCGAGGTGTGCATCGCGCAGGCGGTGCTGTATCTCGCCACCGCGCCAAAATCCAACGCCGCCTACAAGGCGCTGGGAGCGGCCAACCGCGCCGCCAAGGAAACCGGCAGCCTGATGCCGCCGATGAACATCCTCAACGCCCCCACCAAGCTGATGAAAAACCTCGGCTACGGTGAGGGCTATGAGTACGACCACGACAGCGAGGAGGGCTTCTCGGGCGCCAATTACTTCCCCGAGGGCATGGGCAGGCCGGATTTCTACCGCCCCGTCGAGCGCGGTTTCGAGCGAGAGATCATCAAGCGCCTCGCTTATTGGCAGAAACTGCGCGAAGAGAAGGCATGACTGAGTTTACCATTACCGACGCCGCCACCGATATGCGGCTGGACCGCTTCCTCCGCCGCGAAATCCCTGGCCTGACGCAAGCCATGCTGCAGAAACACCTGCGCACCGGCAAGATCCGCCTCAACGGCGCCAAGGCCGAGGCCAATACGCGCCTGAACCCCGGCGACACGCTTCTCGTGCCCGAGATCGCCCCGCCCGAGCGCAAGCCCCGCACCCGCCACGTGGTGAAGATGGACCCCGCCCGGCTGAAGGAGCTGGAGGCGATGATCCTCTACCAGGACGATTCCGTGATTGTGCTGAACAAGCCGGCAGGGATCGCGGTGCAGGGCGGCTCGGGCATCGCCGTGCATATCGACGGCATGCTGGACGCCCTCCAGGGCGATTCCGAGGAGCGCCCGAAGCTCGTCCACCGGCTGGACCGCGATACCTCGGGTATTCTTCTGGTGGCCCGCAACGCGCGGGTGGCGAACAAGCTCTCCATCGCGTTCCGTAGCCGCGATGTCGAAAAAACCTACTGGGCGCTGCTGGCCAGCGTGCCGGAGCCTATGGAAGGGCGCATCGACCTGCCGCTGAAGCGCATCGATCTCGGCACCACCTCCCGCGCCGAACCGGCGAGCCGCAAGGACAAGGAGGCGCAAAAGGCCGTCACCGACTACCGGGTTCTGGATTACGCGGGCAAGAGATTCTGCCTCATCCAGCTCAACCCCCAAACCGGGCGCATGCACCAGCTCCGTGCGCACTGCCTGGCACTCGGCACGCCGATTTTGGGCGATGCCGTATATGGCGGCATCTTTTCCGAACATTTCGCCCAGCAGCTGCATCTGCACGCGCGGCGCCTGGCCATTCCGCACCCGGAGGGCGGACTCCTCACCGTCGAGGCGCCGCTGCCGCCACATATGCGCGACGGCCTAGCCTATCTGGGCTTTACCGTGCCGGAAGCGCAGAAGCCGAAGCGGGTGCGGTGAGGATGAGCGTTGGGGGGGGCGAGGAGAGTTGCGCCCCATCCTGGTTGTTCTCGGAACTCACCACGCGCCCCGAAAACGGTTATTCACCTCGCCGCAGCACTTCCGAAATTCAAGCAGACCGGGTGAAAGCGCCCATTTGGTCATAAGTGGTGCTATCCTAGCAAATTACACTACCCAGAACTTCACTGAGGCGAACGCGGCCTCAACAAAGCTGAGCAGCGCCAAAACCCCGATCAGCGATGCGTAGGCCACCATGGGAAGTTGGGCAATGAGCGCGCCGAAGCCTAGAAATGCCGCGATCGCGGGAAACAGGAGCCGAGGGACGCCGAGCAGGTTCTGATTTGTCGTGAAGATCGTCCAGAGATAGCCAATAAATACGATCCACCCGGCGGCCGCAATAGCACCCGCGCGGCCGCGCAGCGTGAATGTTGAAACGATCAGGCCAATGAGCACGACCAAGAAAGCCAAAAAATTTATGAGTCGCTGTATGCCCATGGCGATCAATGCCGCACCTGCGTGGATCTGGCCCCCGTGGAGAAGTTCGCGGCCCTGGGCGATCTCGTCGATGCCAGCGTTGGGTTGCTGAAGATAACGCGGCAGATCGATGAGGCTTCGCAGACGATCATGCAGTGACGACGCCGTTCCCCAGCCGGATTGGGCTTCGATAAATGCGAAAGGGTCGTGAAACGACAGGAACTGATAGATCATGAACCCCAGTAAGCCAAACAGCGCGAGCAGCCCCCAAAGGACCAGTTTGGGCAGACCACTAAGCCGAGCGCCCAATTGCAGCCACCGAAGCGCATGCGCGAGGCCAAGCGCCAAGCCGACGAAGACGACAGTCGGAGCGACCGCAGTGCCAAGCCCAAGCCAGCCCGCCGAGCGCCAGAAGCGGCCATCGATATGATCCGCAAGGGCGGCGATAATGCAGAGCGAGATCAATCCGGTTGGATAACCCATCAGGTAAAAAGACGATGCGGGCCACAGCGCATAACAAGCCACTGCTGCGGGGACTGCACGAGGGCTGATGACCTTCCACGCCAATCGCTCAAATACAAGGATCGAAGCGAGGCCAAAAAGCAGCGATAAGATGACAATCAGGGGCACCGCAGCTGATCCACCAAGCGCGATCGCAGCCCGGTCAATCAAGGGCTGTGCCGGAAAGAACGCAATGCTTTGTTGTTGTGCCGCATTGGCAAGCGGATTCCAAGAATACCCGGCCGACGCGATTGCATTATACCAGCGCCCATCCCAGGATAGAAGCTGTGCCGCGACGCCGCCGGGCGGAGTGGACTTGTCCAGAGGGAGCACGAGCCGCCCAATCGTGACCCCCGCCGCTTGGGTGGCAAGTAAGCCCACGATCAGCCACGGCGCAAGCATTCTCCCCTGCTCATGCCTTGTCACTGCGACCTCGAAATCCCCCAGCGTGCTATTAGCCATTTTGAAAAAATTCTCCTTTGGCTAAAATGTAAGGTTGTCTTGATCGAGGCGCGTATAAACTTTTTACCAAGTTGACATTATTACATTAGGCTGCCTAGCGGTTTCTTTGCAGCAACGCAAAAAAATGCGTATTCTTTCACACAAGGCACCCTCTATCCGCGGACGTCTGATTATTGATGGCATGCCACTTCAACGGCGGCCGCTCCGCTTCGGGTCGATCAAGGATTGGCCACTTTCCCGGCCTTACGCCGAAATTCAAACCAAGATACACGCCGCTGGCCCCCACCCCCTAAAACTGGCAATAATCCCCCATGCGGCGGCGGGTAAAACTCTTTCTGGGCGTTCTCCTGCTCCTCGGCGCTCCGGCTGACGCCGCCGACCCGGTGCATTATACCGTCAGCTTCGTCCCCTCGGGCGACGCCACGCTGGACACCCTGTTGCGAGAAACCTCTGCCCTCGTTGCGCTGCGGCTAAAACTGCCCCCCGCGCCCTTCGCGCTCATCGGCCGCGCCCGGGCGGATGAGGAGCAATTCCTCACCGTGCTGCACAGCCAGGGCTATGACGACGGCAGCGTGGACATCACCATCAACGGCGCGCAGCTGGACGACCCCACCTTGCCCGATGCCCTCACCCAGGCCCCGGAGAGCGCCACGGCAAAGGTTGAAATCACCCCCGCCAAGGGGGCGCGCTTCAAGCTCGGCCGGGTGGAAACTCCAGGCCTGCCGCCCGGCTTCACCCTGCCCGCCATCGTCAAGCCGGGCGATCCCGCCTTCGCCGCGCCCATCCTGGCGGCGCAACCGGCCCTGCTCACCGCGCTGCACAATGCCGGGTACGCCTATGCCAGCGTGGGAGACCCCGTGGCCATCGCCAATCCGGCGACGCACCTGCTCGATGTCAGCTACAGCGTCACCCCCGGCCCGCGCGTGCGGATCGGCCCAATCAGCTTTACCGGCCTCAAGCGCATGGACGCCGATTTCCTGCGCCGCCACATCGCCCTTGCCCCCGGCCAGCCTTATTCCGACACCGCCGTTCAGGCGGCGCGGGACTCCCTGCTCAGCCTCGGCGTGTTCGCTTCCGTCACGCCCCTGCCGCCCGCCCAGCCCAGCGCGGATGGCGAAGCGCCGATCACCTTCCACATGCTGGAGCAAAAGCGCCACGCCGTAAGCTTGAGCGGCGTCTATGCCACGGATACCGGCCTCAGCATCGGCACTTCCTGGCTGGACCGCGACCTGTTCGGCCATGCTGAATCACTCACCCTCTCTGCCGCGGCGAACGATCTCGGCGGGACCAGCACCACCTCCGCCGGCTACGACCTGAAAGCCGTTTTCGCCAAGCCGGATTTCTATGCGCGCGGGCAGACGCTCAGCCTGACTGTTGAGGGGCTGAAGGAATCGCTCACCGCCTATAGCCGCAGGGCGTTGCTCACCGGCGCCGCGCTCAGCCGCCCTGTCACCGCGCAGGGGCTCATCACCTTCGGCCCCAGCTTCGTCAGCGAGCGCGTGAACCAGCAAGGCGTGGACAGCACCTATGTGCTGCTGCAATTCCCCATCAGCTTCACCTGGAGCACGGCGGACAGCCTGCTGGAGCCCACGCGCGGGTTGAATGCCTCCATCAACCTCACCCCCACCGCGCCTGTCGTCGGCAAATCCCACCCGTTCATCATCGCCCTTGGCTCTCTGGCCGTGTATCTGCCCGTTGAATCCGGTGGGCGCGGCATCATCGCCGTGCGCGGGCTGGTGGGCACCATCCAGGGTGCCAGTCACTTTCAGGTGCCGCCCGACCAGCGCTTCTACGCCGGCGGCTCCGGCACGGTGCGCGGCTATACCTACCAGACCATCGGCCCGCTCTTCCCCGACGACACGCCCGAAGGCGGCGCCTCCTTGGACGCCGTCAACTTAGAATTCCGCCAGCACATCACCAAGACGATCGGCATCGTGCCGTTCATCGATGCCGGGCGGGTCGGCGCCGGCAGCGCCCCCTTCACCGGCAGGCTGCGCATAGGCGTCGGCATCGGCGCGCGCTACTACACCAGCATCGGGCCGATCCGGCTCGACCTCGGCTTCCCGCTCAGCCGCACGGCGGGCAGCAACGCCTTCGCACTGTATATCGGCCTGGGGGAAGCGTTCTGATGCGCCGGGCGCTCTACATCCTCCTCGCCCTGCTGCTCCTGCCCGTGCTGGCGGTGGCGGGGCTCTGCGTGTTTCTCAACACCGGCAGCGGGCGGCACGTCGCCGAGGACGAGATCAACCGCCTCGCCGCACCTCGCCTGCGCATCGCCGGGCTCGCCGGGCACTTCCCCGCCGACATCAAGCTCGCCAATCTATCGCTGGCCGACAGGAACGGCATCTGGCTCACCGGCAAGGCTCTGGAACTCCGCTGGCGCCCGCTGCAACTCTTGCGCGGCGATGTGGCCGTTGACGCGCTGACGGCGAACACGCTTTCCATCGTGCGTGAGCCAGCCGCCAGCGGCGGCGGCGGTGGCATCAGCCTGCCGCCCCTGCATGCCGAAATCGGCAAGCTGGAGATCGGCACGCTCAGCCTGCCATCCGACATCGCAGGGCAGCCTGCCATGCTGCACGTCACCGGCGCGGCGAGGCTGTTCGGCCCCGCCCACGGTACGATGACGCTCGACGCCACAACACCCGACAACACCGCGCAATACCACCTCACCGCCGCGCTCAATCAGAAAACATCCGCGCTCAGCCTTCATGTTTCGGAACCACCCGGCGGGCTGCTCGGGCATTTCGCCGGGCCATCGGTAAACGCGCCGTTGCTTTTGGATGCCTCGCTCTCCGGCCCCAGCGACAAGGCGGCGCTCACCTTTTCGGCGGCACTCGGCGCCGCCAAACTCACGGGCACCGGTACGCTCGGCCTTACGCCGCGCCATCCGTTCGCTGATATGACCCTGACAGTGCCGGACCTCACGCCCTTCGCCGCCATGGCGGGCGGAAAGCTCGGCGGCACGACGCAGCTGCACCTCACCGTGGCCGGACAAGGCAATGGCAACGCCACCCTGGCGCTGGAGGGCAATGCCGCCATCGCCAACCCGCCCAAGCCCCTGGCCAAACTCCTCGGCGCGCAGGAGAGCTTGAGCATGCACGCCCGTCTGCACGGCAAGGAGGTCACGCTGGATACGTTCCAGCTCACCGGCCCGGTCTTTGCCGTCACGGCCAGCGGACGCATCGCCCCAGGAGCGGTGGACCTTTCCACCAGCGTCGAGCTGAACGATATCTCCGCCCTCTCGCCCAAAATCTCCGGCCGGGTGCGCGAGATGGGGCACATCACCGGCCGCACCGGGGATTACGCGCTTGAGGCACAGCTCGCTGGCAATATCGCGTCGCGGGATATTCCCTCCGCGCCGTTCAGCATCAACCTGAACCTCCAGCATCTGCCGCGCGCGCCGACAGGCACGCTCACCGGCAGCGGCGCGCTGGAGAACTCCCCCCTCACGCTCGACGCCGCCCTCACCCGCGATGCTTCCGGCCGCGCCGAGCTCAAGATCCCCACCGCGCGCTGGCGCTCGCTCGACGCGGTGGCGGATCTGCGCCTCTCCCCGGGCGAGCCCCTGCCCACCGGCACGGCGAATATCGCCATCACCGCCTTGCAGGATTTCGCGCCCTTCCTCCCGCTCAAGCTGGCCGGCGCGGCGCGCCTCAGCCTCGCCCATCCCAATGGCCAGGCATTCACGCTGGGCCTTACCGCAACGCAGCTTACGGGCCTGCCTGGCCTTGGCGCCATCAACGGCACGCTACGCGCGCAAGGGCCGGAAGACGCGCTCGCCCTGCAAGCCCAGCTGCAATGCGCCAGCCTGGCTTCCGCCCCGGCCAGCGCCAGCCTTGCCGCCACGCTGAACGTCCCGGCCCGCAGCGTGCGCCTCACCAGCTTTAACGCCAGCTGGCACGGGCTGGGGCCGGCGCTGCTCGGCCCGGCGGACATCACCACCAAGAACGGGCTCAGCATCCGCCATCTCTCCCTTGCCCTGGCTGGCGGGCGCGTGGGGCTGGACGGCGCGCTCACCCCCCGCCTCGCCGCCTCCGCGCAGGTGCAGAACCTGCCGCTCTCCGTGGCGAAACTCTTCGACCCCAGCCTGGACGCCACCGGCAATGTCTCCGCCACCGCCAATCTTACCGGCACGCTGGCCAGCCCGGGCGGCAAGCTCACCCTGAACGCGCAGGGCCTGCACCTGCGCAACGGCAGCGCCGCCGCCCTGCCCCCGGCCAACCTCACCGGCACCGCGGCCCTTAACGCCGGGGCAGCCAACATCGATCTCGCCCTGAACGCCGGACCCAGCCTCACCCTGACGGCCCGGGGCGGCGTGCCGCTCAGGCCCAGTAACGGGCTCGACCTTAAGCTCGACGGCACGGTGGATCTGCGCTTGCTGGACGCCATCATCGCCGCGCAGGGCACCACCGCCCGTGGCACGGCCGAGACACATCTGCACCTCACCGGCCCGCTCACCGCCCCGCGCGCCGACGGCACGCTCACCCTGACCGATGGCAGCGTCCAGAATATCGGCACCGGCCTCAACCTCACCCATATCCAGGCGCAATTCCTGGCCAATGGGCAAAGCCTCACGCTGCAATCCGTCACCGCCCAGGCGGGTCAGGGGCAAATCACTGGCCATGGCACGCTGGACCTCTCCCCCGGGATGCCGGTGAACGTGACCCTGCATGCCGACAACGCCACCCCCATCGCGTCCGACCTGGTGACGGAAACGCTGGATGGCGACCTCGCCTTGAAGGGCACGCTGAAGGGGCAGATGGCGCTTTCCGGCAAACTCACCATCGCCAAGGCGGCCATCAACATACCCCGCTCCTTGCCGCCCAGCGTGGCAAGGCTGCGCATCATCCGCGCGGGCGAGGCACCGCCCCCGCCGCCCGCCCCGCCCCCACCCATCACCCTGGCGCTGGACATCACCGCCAACGACCAGATCTTCGTGCGTGGCGACGGGCTGTTCGCCGTGCTCGGCGGGCATGTCACGCTCGGCGGCACGATGGCCGCGCCCGCGCCGGAAGGCGGGTTCGAGCTGATCCGCGGCGAATACACCCTGGCGGGCAAGACGCTCCAATTCACCCAGGGGCGCATCAACTTCACCGGCGCCGGATTCGTACCCGCGCTGGACCTGGAAGCCACCACCACCACAGCCGACGGCACCACGGCCACGCTGACCGTTGGCGGCACCGCGGACAAACCCACCATCACCCTCACCAGCTCCCCGCCTTTGCCCTCGGATGAAATCCTCTCCCGGCTGTTGTTCGGCGTGGGCACGTCCAATCTCTCCGCGTTCCAGGCGGCCTCGCTCGCCGCGGCGCTTGCACAACTCTCAGGCGTCGGGGCCGGGCTCAACCCGCTGGACAAGATGCGCAACGTGCTGGGGCTGGATGAGCTTGCCATCGGCAGCAGCAGCGCGTCGGGCCTGCCGTCGCTGCAGGCGGGGCGTTATGTCGCCCCGGGGGTGTATGTCGGCGCCACCCAGGCCACCAACGGCCAGGGCACGCAGGCCAATGTGCAAATAAATCTGTACAAGGGGTTAAAGCTGCAAACCTCCACCGGAACCTCTACCACCAGCGGCGGACAGAGCAGCAGTGTCGGCCTCACCTATCAGTTCAACTATTAACGTTTTGATTCTGAAAGTATTTACGCGCAGCCTGCCGCTTTATTAAATACCGTCCATTAATCTCGTGGCAAGCCATAAGCGGCTAGGCTCCCAACGCGGCATTAAGCCGAAGGCGACTTAGTGGGAAAGACGGCATGAAACATCAGCGCATGCATCCGCCCATGGGAAGGCTGGACCCGATTACCGGGTTGCCGAACCGCAAAAAATTCACGGCAAGCTACCGGCCCAAGCCGGGGGCGCAGCTGGTCATGCTCACTTTGACCAGCCCCACGCAGTTCGACGAATTGCTCCGCGCCATCGGGCATGAACATGCGGAGGATTTCATGCGCGCCGGAGCCGCGCGGCTGTGCGAGGCGATGGACCCGGCCATCGAGATCTACCACATCAGCATTCTCAGCTTCGCCTTCGTCATGCCCTTCGGCGTGCTGCCGGACCTGCTGCACCAGATCAACGACCAGTTCAACAAGCCGCTCATCTGCAGGAGCATTCCCGTCTCTGCGGATATAGCGCTCGGCGTAGCCGATTGCCACGATGCCGACGCCACCTTCGTGCTTCGCGCCGGGCTCGCCGCCGCGCGGGACTGCCGGGACACCGGGCGGGACTGGGCACGCTACAACCGCAAGACCGACACGGCGCATCAGCGCGGCTTCCTGCTGCTCACGCATCTCACCGACGCCATCAAGGCGGAGGACCAGCTCCACCTGCACTTCCAACCGAAATACGACATGGCCAGCGGCATGCCCACCAGCGCCGAGGCCCTGCTGCGCTGGTGCCATCCGGTCTTCGGCAACGTCCCGCCCGCGGAATTCGTGCCACTGGCGGAAGCCACCGCGCATATCCACCCGCTCACCGAATGGGTGCTGCGCAACGCCATCGCCCAGGCTGGCGCCTGGGCCGCCAAGGGGCTGCGGCTGAATACGGCCATCAATGTCTCGCCGCGCAACCTCACGCGCCGGGGCTTTTCGGCGCAGGTCGCCAAGCTGCTCAACTGCTACGGCGTCGAGCCATCACGGATCGAGCTGGAATTCACCGAGGGTGTGCTGGTCAACAACGACCCGGTGGTGCTGGAAGAGCTACGGGCCCTGCGCGCCACCGGCATCCGCATCGCGCTCGACGATTTTGGCACCGGCTTCGCCAATTTCTCCTACATCACGCATCTTCCAGCGGACATCATCAAGATCGACAAGAGCTTCACCCAGAGGATCTGTACCGACCCGCGCGCCGCCATGGTCGTGCACTCGCTGATCGAGCTTGCGCACAAGCTGGATTACAGCGTGGTGGCCGAGGGCATCGAGTCCGAAAAAGCCTACGGCATGCTCAAAACCTGGACCTGCGACGAAGGCCAGGGGTTCTACATGAGCCCGCCGATCGCCCCCGCCGCCCTGGCCCAGAAGCTAGGCCCGGTCCCGGCCGTAGCTTAACGCCGCTCGCACGGGCAGCGCGAAAGATTGGCCTTAGTTGACGACAGTGAAAATTGTAACGTCATCGACCTGTCTCCACGGCCAGCCCAGTTCGCTCATCAAACTCAATAACTCCGGAGGGGTGTCAGGGCCCGCAACTACATATTGGGTTTTTGTCGTCCGACAGTATTTTTGCATATCATAATCAAGATGAGATGATTTTAAACCAAAATTAAGATACAATATTGTCGGATTCGCGAGCACCACCGAGGGTGGAAACCCTGGCAGACCTTCAGCATTGGTAAACCCAAAATGATTTTCCGCCTGCCAATATGCGGAGGCGACTTCGGCTTGTCCCGGCAAAACCAAGAGTCTCGGCGCTGGCCCAAGAATTTGCTGCACCCGCCCCGGTTCAAAAAATTTCAATCTTGGAATCGGCTTTATGTCATGAACGTCTGGCAAGAGCAGAACGCAGGAAAGGGCAGCAAAACCTAGAGCGTATTCCCATCTGATTGAATCGGATGGGATTCCCAAAACGGCTTTGATCTGATTCAAGATGTGTGCTGGCGAAGGGGGCCGGCATGCATGGCCAAACCGATTTCCATTGATCTTCGGCGC
>NZ_JBKQJR010000153.1:0-4783 GCF_052326845.1 Acidocella sp.
GCGCCGAAGATCAATGGAAATCGGTTTGGCCATGCATGCCGGCCCCCTTCGCCAGCACACATCTTGAATCAGATCAAAGCCGTTTTGGGAATCCCATCCGATTCAATCAGATGGGAATACGCTCTAGCGCAGGGCTCGGGCTCCATCATCAATCTGTCGTCGATCGCCGGTCAGGTCGGTTTCGCCGGCGCCTCGATCTATGCCGCCAGCAAACATGCAGTGGACGGGCTGACGAAAAGCGCGGCGCTGGAGAGCGCCGCCGCCGGCGTGCGGGTCAACGGCGTCGCTCCAGGTCCGGTCGAAACCCCCATGCTGGATCGCTTCACTGGCAGTGATGCCACCGCCAAGGCGGGTTTCCTGCAATCAATTCCCGCCAGACGGGGCGCCGCCCCGGATGAGATTGCCGAAACGATTCTGTTTCTGGCCTCGGACAAGGCACGTTACTTGACCGGCCAGATTATCGCGATCGATGGCGGTTACACGGCGCGGTGATCGCCAGCAAACACGGTTGGCGCCGGCGCGGCGTCACCAATCATCGCCCCCATCCGGTCGGGGCTCAGGCGATGCTCCGCGCCGCCGCGGCTTCCTTGCTCGCGCGCTCGATTCCGCCGGCTTTAGCGGTCCACGAGCACGTCTGCATTGTCGCGTATCCGCTCTGCCTTATCCAACAGCCGCCGTGAATAAGAACGGACCCGCAGCGACGCCAGCCAGCGACATAAAACAACTCCACCACCACTGGGCGGGCCTGCGCCACCGGAGCGGAGCTGAGCAGAAGCAGTGCGGCGACCGCGTACCTCATGAGCCGCTGAACCAGTTGTAGCCCTGGTCCTCCCAATAGCCGCCAGGATAGATGTTGGTGACGGCGATTTGCACTACGGATTTGGAGTTTTTGTGGCCAAGCTTGGTGGGGATGCGCAAGCGGATCGGTGCGCCGAAAGGCGGGGTGAGCGGCTGTTGCAGGAATTTAAGAGCCAATATGGTTTGCGGATGCAGGGCGGAGGGCATGTCGATGCTCGAATAATATCCATCCGCGCATTTGAACGAGACATATTTGCAGGTGGTATCTGCCCCGATGCGGCGAAGGAAGTCGCCCAGCGGCACGCCTTCCCACTCGCCAATCACCCGCCAGCCCTCCACGCAGGTCATGCGGGTGATTTGCGCGGTTTGCGGCAGGGCGTTCAGCGCCGCCAAGGTCCAGGGGGGTTTGTCCTGGATCTGCCCGCCAAGCTCCAGCTTGAAGCTGGCGGGGTCCACCACCGGGGCCTGGCTGATATCGTAGAAGGCATTGAAGCGCGGCGGGTTGGTGATCTGGTCTGGCCGGAAGGTGGGGGCCAAGGTGTGCGGGTTGAACAGGGCCGCCTGCACACGGTCGTTCCAGGCGGACATGGCGTGCAGGAATTTATCCGCAAGGTCGGGGTTGTTCGGGTCCTCGTAATCGCAAGCAGGCAGGGTGCTGACCGCGCCCAGGGCGAGCGCGCGGAACAGCATGGAACGCCGGTTGAAATTGGTCATTTCTCGATCCTCCCGCCGGTGATCATAGGGGGCAGCACTTTTGGCACCATGGCCACCAGCAGCAAATGCACGACCAGGAACGCGGCAATCGCCGACATGGCGAAGAAATGCACGTAGCGCGCCACAAAATACCCGCCGCATAAATCGCAAAAGAACCAAAGCTGCACCGGCTTCCAGATGGCAAGGCCGGAAATGACGATGACCACACCGGCAAACAGCACGCCCTGATACAGCAGTTTTTGCACGGCGTTATACACGCCCTTGTCGTGGGGAAGTTTGAAGGTGAGGGCGGCAACCATGTCCCGCCACACCGCTTGCGGGCTTAGCGGGAAAAATTTCCTGAAATGCCCACTGGCCGCGCTCCAGATAAAATAGGCGAGACCGTTGATTACCAGAAGCCACATGAAGGCCAGATGCCAAGCGATGCCCGCGCCCAGCCATTGGCCGATGGTGACGAGCGGCGGGAAGGTAAAACCGAACAGCGGCGAGGCGTTATAAATCTGCCAGCCGCTGCCGATCATCATGACAATGGTCACGGCATTCAGCCAATGGGTCAGTCGCAGAGGCCAGGGGTGAATCACCCGGCGTTTTGGTTTGGCTTCTCGCATGATAGGTTCCCTTTTGTTCCGGCGCAGATTGCATTCAGTGTCTTGGCAGCGTCCAGGCATGAAATTGATGCCGAAATGGCATTGGCGCGCACAGTTCTTCGCGAGGCATATCCGCCGCACCGGGTTGTTCCGGCTCATTCAACAGGAGATATTCCCATGAAGTCACGTATTTTGTCCGCCGCCCTTTGCTGCCTGGCCCTGACCGCCGGCGCGGCGCTGGCGCAAACCAGCAACAGCATGAGCAGCGACAGCATGTCGCACAACAGCATGAGCAGCGATAGCATGACCAGCAACGGCATGTCGCACGACACGATGACGCCGACCACCAAAAAGACCCACGCCACGCAGGCCAATGCCGGCATGTCATCCAACAGCATGGCCTCTGATGCCACGCCCAACACCATGAATCATTAATCCATTGCCACGGCGCTGATGTGGCACGATAAAGGTGCCACATCAGAGCAATTTGGAGGGTTCAAAAATCGACACGCTGACATCCCGCCTCGGCACGTTGCTCGCCAGCCGCCGCCAGAGCCTGGAATGGGACGCCGCATATCAGGAGATTTTGCTCCGGCTCGACCGTGAAGGGTTTCTCTCGGGCATCATCAGTGTTGGCGCGGCGTTCCCTGATTTTGTGTTGCCCAATGCGGAGGGGCGGCTGGTGGCGCTGGCCGACCATCTGACGCTTGGGCCGGTGGTGCTGTCGTTTTTTCGCGGCGAGTGGTGTCCGTTCTGCAAATTAACGCTGACCGCGCTCACTGAGGCTTTGCCAAGGATCGAGGCGGTGGGCGCAAGCCTGCTGGCCCTGACGCCCGAGACTGGCGGGCTGCCACTGAGCATGAAAAAACGCCATGGCGCGTCTTTCGAAGTGCTGGCGGACGTCGACTTCGGGGTGGGGCTGACGGCTGGCGTGGTCTTCAAAATTCCGAAATTGTACCGTTCGCGGCTGATATCGTCCGGCCTGGATTTCCCGCAGCGTCATGGCAATGCCGCTTGGTGCCTGCCGGTGCCGGCCACCTTCATTATCGCGCCGGACGGGCGCATTGCCTGGCGCTTTGTAGATGTGGATTTTTCGCATCGCGCGGAGCCTGATGATATCGTTGCGGCAATACCGCGGGTGTGAGAGATGGAGCTCTCTCAGGTTAGGTATTTTATAACCCTTTGCCGCACGCTCAATTTTTCTCGCGCGGCGGAACAATGCAATGTCACGCAGCCGGCGTTTTCCCGCGCGATCCAGCGGCTAGAGGAAGAACTCGGCGGCGCGCTAATCTTACGAGAACGCAATCTAACCCAGCTCACCGAGCTGGGCCGCGCTATGCGTCCGCATCTCGAGGCCATGCTGGAAGCCGCCGATGCCGCCACCGCATTGGCGCAGGCAAAGCGCCGGAATTTACAGACCAGTTTAAAAATTGGGCTTGGCCCTGGTATAGGTGCTGCAAGCATTGCGGGCGCGGTGGGCGAGGTAACGAAAATGCTGCCCGATTGCGCGATTCATTTTGATGAATCCGGTCCCACCGCGCTGATTGATGCGATGCTGACCGACCGGCTGGATTGCGCGCTGCTGGCCGAGGATTGTGATTTACCAGAGCGCCTGAACCGCTGGCCGCTCTACACAGAAACCGCAGTGGCGGTGATGCCATCAGAGCATCGGCTGGCGACGCAAAACGCCGTGACCGCACGGGATGTGTTGGACGAGACGCTTCTGGTTGGCGAACGCTGTGGCGATTTTACAAAAGACCTCGAGCAACTGACGGGGCTTTCATTACGGCAGAAACGATGCAATGGCGCTGCCGCGCAGCTTTTGGATCTGGTGGCGGCGGGTCTTGGTATTGCGCTGCTCTCCGGGCGGTTGCGTTTTGCGGCACCGCTGGCGGTAAGAAAATTTATTGAACCTGATCTGACAAGGCGTATTTTGTTGACCGCTGTTGCCGGGCGGCCGCTTAATCCCGCAGCCGCCAGTTTTGTAAAATTGTGCCGAGCTCGGGCATTTTCGTGAAGCGATCTTTGGCCGGCACAGCGCCGGTCGCCAACGCGCCTGACACGCTGCAACCACCTGATCGCAGATGCTTCGCTTACACCAACCCGCCGCGCCGCAGAACAGCAGCTCTCCGCATCGCTCTCAACCACGTCAATCACCCGGTCACGTAAATCCTGGGAATAGACTCTCGGCATGCAAGCTGGCCTCCGACTCCAGCACACACCTTGAATCACAATCACCCCCCGTCGGAAATCTCACGATTCAAGCTATTCACAGAATGCTCTAGTCAAGGAACCGCAGTAAGCGCCCCTCCTTTCATGAACTGGTGTCTGAAGTCGTGCGCTTTTGGCCTGAAGCAGACATCCAGGACCCGTCGAACCTCGGCGCCCCGCCGCCATGCCGGTGGCAAGGCAGGCTTGCAGCAAATATCCGCCCGGCGCCGGCAAGGATGCCGTGCTGAACTTCGCCCGCCCGCCTCGCCGCGCGCAACCACGAGAGTGCGGCGGATATCGCCGCAAGTCTGGCCCGGCCTCAACCAGCGCTGGACGCCGATGCTAACATCGTTAACGACGCAACGCCCGAGGATGCCGGTATCGTCTTCCTCACGGCGCCGGAGCGTGTCACCCCGGCGTGAGCCGTGACCGACGCCACCGGCGAGCCCTCCACCTACACCGCTTCGGTCGTC
>NZ_JBKQJR010000154.1:0-8347 GCF_052326845.1 Acidocella sp.
AAATTTTCTTCGCTGTCGTAGAGCCCGACCATTAGCGTGCCCTGTGATGACGCGACGCCTTCTATCGTAACCCAAAGGTTACTTGCCGCTGCGCTAGCGCAGAAAAACAGAAGCAACCCGAGCGCCACTCCAAAACTCAGAAAAGGTCTCATCCGGAATTTTTCAGTTGATGAGTTTGGTATGATAGATATTAACTCTTTGACCTAGGCGCTGCAACTATCTCGGTTGGCCAGCGAAGTGTGACGGGCATGCTGGTTGAGGCACCCGCGACTTCCGGGTCCTGTTGGATGCGGCGCTCGCTGGCGCCGGCACCGCGCTAATTCTTCAGAATATCTGCGCGCGAGCCTGGTTGATGGGCGTCTGATCCATGTGCTTCCCAACAGGCACTCGCGCGACAGTCTCGTACATCTGGTCTTCAGCACCTGTCTCGGCCCGCTGCCGGGCGCTAGCGCTGGTTGATTGCATCGCCGGGCATCTTCCGTTTCGCCTTTGATGAATAGGGCCTATCAGGTGAACATAGCTTAAGGTGCTCCTCGGCGCCTTCCTGTCAGTTTCCTATCAATAATAACATGTCCGACCGCAGCAACGCACAATAGCCGCCGCGAAAGTTAGCTTCCTGGCATGCGTCAAACAAAGCGCTCGCCTTGTAGAGGCCAAATGCCGATTGTCTCGCCTAACCGTAAGGAGTACAATATTTGGGTTCCTTCAAGTCAGTCTTCCTTTGGAACCCTTCAACATTGTCGTTCGAAACGGAAGTGCTCGGCCGCGATGCACAGAACGGTATGGAAAGAAGTTTAAGAAAACTCATAAGGGAGGTTGCTATGAAGCGGCTTTTTTTGTCGGTTGTATTTTCTGCGCTGGGTTCAATAGCACTCGCGCAATCTACAGTTTCGGATCAAAGTTCGAGCAACGTCGCGACTTCCACTTCCACGAGCAGCAATAGTAGCAGTGCCAGCAGCATTGGCTCCATTAGCAATTGCAGCGGCGCCGGCTGTCAGATGCTCAAAGTCATGAGTAGCTGCAACAGAAATTGTACCGGCAGCGCGACGGTTAACGGCAAAACTACGACGTACACTGGGCCAAGCGGTCAGTTGTTCATTATTTCCGTCAGCCGCACTGGTGTAGTCAGCAGCAACGGCACGGTCAGCAGCCAACATTGAGTTCTTGCCGCTGTCCCCGCCACGGCCAATTAGGGAATCTCTGATCATGTTCCTCTCGACCCGCGCCGGAACATCTTTTTCCCAGATAGGCGGTGTTTTGTCCCCTGGCTGAGGCCAGAATAGCCGGATTCCGCCCCCCGGATGGTGGAACGGCACAGCGAACGCACCCATCGGCCGGAAGCCGATTGGCCGGTTTGGAACGCCCAACGGCAGCAAGCGGACATTCGTTCATGAGGCTAAGGATTTTTGGCTCATCTGCACTCCTTCGCCGTTACGATGAGCCAGAAATTCTCCGTTATTCAATCACCCCGTTCTGTTTAATTGGCCTGACGGGGGACACAGAGCCGGGGTCGTAATTCGACGATGATTCACACCAGGCGCTCTTCAATTCTAACCAGTGGCGGCCTTCCGGAAATCGGTATTGTATTCGCAATGGTTTCTGTAACGCGCGCGGCCCGCCATCTCTCCGCTGGCGAGTTCTATGATCTCGGCGGTGATTTCCTCCTGGCGCACGATCTGCTGCGTCAGTTCCAGCCCGGAGAGCCTGGCTTCGATCTGCCGGTGGGCGGCGGCCATCGTCTCCATCCTGGCCTCATTCTCGGAGGCGAAGGCATGCAGGGCGGCGCGGCAGAGTTCGGCGTGGATGTAGTCGGCGGTCAGGTCCCGCAGCAGCGTCTCCGGGGCGAGGTTGAGTAGCGGCATATTGGCATCGGCGGGGCGGGGAAAGGCGGCGGGGTCGAGCGGGAAAAGGGCGACGCGCGCGATGCTTAGCCCCTGGCCCGCGTGCCATTGGCCGTAAATGGCGTCCAGCCGCGCCACGCGGCCTTCGGCAATGGGGGCGTAGAGCGCCTCGGCGATCCGCCTGGCCAGGTTTGGGATGCCGGCGGTGGCGGCCGGCATAGCACCGCTCCAGCGTGACGTTATGCCGCGCTCAGTGGCAATGGCGGCGCCCCGCGAGCCGATCAGGAAGAGCTCCGTCCCCGGGGGCACCGCGCCGAGCACATGCTCGCTGAAGGCGCCGGCAAAACCTTGCTCGGCGCAGAACGCCACGGCGGCGCTGCGCTCCCCCCGGCGTGCGGCGCTTGGCGGCACGGCGGGGGCCCAGGCGAAGACGCGCCCGATGGCCTGGGCGATGACGGCGGCGTAGCTGTCCACCGCCGTGAGCTGGGCGCGGGCCTGCTGGGCGCGGGCCCCGGCAATGCCGCGCATGGCGTTCACCACTGTCCCGAGTTCGCGGATACCGGCGATGCGGGCGTTGATGTCCGCCAGCCGCACGGTCATGGCGCGAAGCTTTTGGCGCAGGCGGCGATGGCGGCGCGCAGGGCTTCGGCCTGGGCCGCATCCAACGTGCCGGTCTGCTGGATCATGCGCATGGCGGGGCCGGCATCGCGCTCCAGCGCTTCGCGCAAGGCGGCGCGGAATTTGGGGATTTCGGCCAAAGGCAGGGCGTCCAGCAGCCCGGACTGCACGGCGTGCACTAGCGCAACCTCGTCGGCCAGGCGCAGCGGGCTGTGCGGGGGCTGGGTGAGAATGGCGCGGATGCGTGCGCCGCGCGTGAGTTGAGCACGCACATGCGCATCCGGCATGCCGCCAAAGCGCGTGAAGATCTCCAGTTCCAAAAACTGCGCGTAATCCAGCCGCAGCGTCTCCGCCGCCTCGCGCAGGGCGCGGGCCTGCGTCTTCCCGCCGACGCGGCTGACGCTCAGCCCCACATCCACCGCCGGCTTCTGCCCCTCGTGGAACAGCCGGGCGTCGAGCACGATCTGGCCGTCGGTGATCGAGATGAGGTTGGTGGGGATATAGGCGCTGAGATTGCCGGCATCCGTCTCCGCGATGGGCAAGGCGGAGAGCGAGCCCCCGCCCTTCTCGGCCGAGAGTTTGGCGGCGCGCTCCAGCAGGCGGGCATGGACATAAAAGATATCGCCCGGATACGCCTCCCGCCCCGGGGATTGGCGGGTGAGCAGCGCAATCTCCCGATGGGTGGCGGCGTGCTTGCTCAAATCGTCGATGACCACCAGCGCGTGCCGCCCCTTATCCCGGAAATACTCCGCCATGGTGAAGCCGGCGAACGGGGCGATCCATTGCATGCCGGGCGGTTCCGCCGCCCCGGCGACGACGATGATGCAGCGCCCCGGCGCGCCCTTGGCCTGGATCGCCTCGACGGCCCGGCGGATATTGGAGGTCTTCTGGCCGACGGCGACATAGACGCAGATGATGTCGCTGTCCCTCTGGCTGATGATCGTGTCCACCGCGATCGTGGTCTTGCCGGTGGCGCGGTCGCCGATGATCAATTCGCGCTGGCCGCGCCCGAGGGCGAAGAATGTGTCGACGACGAGCAACCCGGTCTGTACCGGCTGGGTGACCAGATCGCGGTCGATGATCTCGGGCGCGGGACGCTCGGCGGGCTCGAAGCGCTCGGCGGTGATCGGGTCCTTGCCGTCCAGCGGGCGGCCGAGCGGGTCGACGATCCGCCCGAGCAACTGCGGGCCGACGGGCACGCGCACCACATCGCCGGTGCCGCGCACCGTGTCGCCCGCCGCGATGCGCTCCGGCGCGTCCAGCAGCACGCAGCCGGCGAGGTCGCGATCCAGCGTCTGCACGAAGCCGAACATGCCCTTGTCGAAGCGCACCAGCTCGGAGAGGCGGAGATCCGGCAGGCCAGAGACGAGCGCGATGCCGTCGGCGATTTCCTCCACGCGGCCGATCTGCTCCGATTCCGCCCCGAGCTTCGTGCCCGCGAGGCGGGCCCGCGCCTCCCGCAGCCAGGCTTCAGGCGCTTCCATTGCCCAGCTCCTTCAGGATGCGGTCCAGATCCGCACGCCAGCTGTTGCGGACGAGAATGTTCTGGCCGCGCAGCTCCAGCCCGGCGATGAGCGCCGGATCAGCGTGAAACACTAGGCGCGGCGCCGCGCCGAACAAAGCGGCGAGGCGCGTGGCGCATTGCGCCTGTTCTTCCGGGGCAAGCGCCGTAGCGCTAAGCACCTCGAGCGTTGCGCCCTCCGCCAAGCGGCGCACGGCTTCCGGCAGGGCGGCAATATCCTCCAGCAGCCAGTCGAGAAACGCTGCCCGCACCGCCGCACCGTTGAGCCGCGCCGCCAGCCTGCCAGAGATGTCCACGGCCAACTCGCTGGCGTGCTGGCGCCACATGGCCTCGGCCTCCCGCTGTTCCGCCGCCAGCCTATCCCGCGCGGCAGCCTCCACCGTGCGCACGGCCTCGTGCGCCTCCACCAGCCCGGCGGCGCGGTGCTGCGCCGCCTCCGCCTGCGCCGCGGCGAGGATGGCCTGCCGCTCCTGCGCGAACCCGGCGCGGGTCTGCTCGATCTCCGCCATTGCAGCCGCTGCCGCGTCGCGCTTCTGCGCCGCGTCGTCCAGCATGGTCTGCGTCGCTGCGCGCCGCTGCGCAATCATCCCCGCCACCGGCCGCCAGAAGAATTTCTGCAGCAGCCAGATGAGGATAAGGACATTGACCGTCTGGAGGAGAAGCGTCGGCCAGTCGATCGTCATGCGGCTATTTCAGCAGCGGATTGGCGAAAAGCAGCAGCAGCGCGATCACCAGGCAGTAAATCGCCATCGTCTCGATCATCGCCAGGCCGACGAAGAGCGTGCGCGAGATGGTGTTCGCGGCTTCCGGCTGGCGGGCGATGGCGTCCATGGCGGCGGCGACGGCGCGGCCCTCGCCGAGCGCCGGGCCGATGGCGCCGAACGAGACCGCGAGCGCGGCGGAGACGATGCTGGCAAGGGCCAACCAGTTCATTTGACAATCCTTTCTTCTGGGGTCGCGGGCTTCGCCTCGCCGGTGGCCTGGGCGATGAACACCATCGCCAGCACGGCAAAAATATATGCTTGCACGGCGCCAGTCAGCAGATCCAGCGCCATCAGCGGGATCGGCACGAGCAGCCCGGCAAGCGAGAGCACGATGCCGACGACGAACACACCGCTCATGACATTGCCGAACAGGCGCACCAGCAGCGAGAAGGTGCGGGTCAGGCTCTCGACGAAATTGAGCGGGATCATCACCGGATTGGGAGCGGCGAAGCTGGCGAGATAGCCGCGCACCCCGCCGGCGCGGATGCCGAACCAGATGACCGCCAGAAACACGAGCAAAGCGAGGGCGGCATCGGTTTCCAGATGCGCCGTCGGCGGTTCCACGCCAGGGATGAGCGTGGACCAGTTGGCGGCGAAGATGAATACGAACAAGGTGCCGATGAAGGCGCGGTAAGGGGCGGGCTCCATCTGCATGGTGTCGGTGATCTGGCTGTCCACGGCGGTGACGATGAGCTCCAGCGCGGCCTGGGTGGCGCTGGGGCGCAGCGACAGGCGGCGGGTGAGCAGGAAACTGCCGAGCGAGAGCACGAGCATGATCGCCCAGGTGACGATGACGGCATCGGTGATGGGCACCGGGCCGAGATGCAGCAGCACGGGGTTGGCGAGAGGCGATGTCATGCCGCCACCTGCTTGAAGCGGCGCAGCACCATGGCCCGCGCGGCGTGAACCCCGAGCGCCGTGGCCAGCAAAGGCAGCGCCCCTTCCCGGCTGGTGAGGAACAGCGCCACGCCCAGCCCCAGGAACCGCGCCACCCCTAGCGCGACGGTCACCGCCGCGCGGCGGCCTTGCACGAGTTGGCGGACATTCCACCACAGCCCCTGGAAATAGAGCAGGCCCAGAGCCCCGCCGAGGACAAAATGAGCCACGAGGAGAAGTGGTTGGGTCATGCGCTGTTCATCCATTTCCAGGCCGCCCAGCAGCCCACCCCCAGCCCTAAAAACAGCAGCGGCGCGGTCCAGAACACGCCGGAGTGAAATGTCCCATCCATCCAGCGCCCGATGAAAATGCCGGCGAGCATGGGCAACACGATAATCCAGCCCAGCACGCCGATTTGCGCCAGGCGGCGGGCGACGGAGGGCTCACCCTCCCGCAGCCGGGTCTTGTGCCGTTCCTGCCGCCGTTCGGCCTCGTGCAGGAGCTTGTCCTTCTCTTTGGGTTCGGTCATGGGAAGGCCCCGCCGTCGCGTCCCTGCGGTCGCAAATGCCGCATGATCTGCCGGATCGCGCTCAAGTGCAGCTGCGCCTGGGCGATGTGCTCCACACGTTCGGCCTCCTCATCGTTCTGGAAACGCGCCAGAATGTCCTGATGCAGAGTGGCGAGATCATCGCCCAGCACCCCTTCGCGCGTGGCGATGCCGATCTCCTGGCCGCCCGTGACCGTGAGAATGCCGCCGCGCACGGCGCAGTGGCGCGTCCCGCCATCCACCAGCTTCCAGCTCACCAGGGAGATGACGAGGCTGGTGAGGAATTCCGCGTGGCCGGGGAGAATGCCGAACCCGCCCGACATATCCTCCGCGCGCAGTGAGAGCACACCCTCCTCATCCACCAGCATGGCGAGCGGGGTGGTGATGCGCAGCCTCATGCGGGGCGCACCACGGCGCGGGCGGCCTGTTCCTTCCGCCGCGCCTCCTCCAGCGTGCCGACCATGTAGAGCGAGCTTTCCGCCCAGCCATCGGCCTCGCCGTCCAGGATCGCGCGGCAGCCCTCCAACGTGTCGGCCAGCTTCACGCTACACCCCGGCGTGCCGGTGAACGCCTCGGTGACCATGAAGGGCTGGGTGAGGAAACGCTGCAGCCGCCGCGCCCGGGTGACGATGAGCCGGTCAGCCGCGCCCAGCTCCTCCACGCCCAGTAGGGCGATGATGTCCTGCAGCTCCTTGAACCGTGCCAGGGTCAGCCGCGCCCGCTCGGCGATGGCGTAATGCGCCTCGCCCACCACAAGCGGGTCCAGCAGCGCGGAGGTGGAGTTGAGCGGGTCGATAGCCGGATAGAAAGCCTGCGCCGCCAGATCGCGGGAGAGCATCACCACGCTGTCCATATGGCTGGAGATGGCGGTGACCGCCGGGTCGGTGAAATCATCCGCCGGAACGTACACGGCCTGAATGGCGGTGACGGACGCCCCCGCCACCGAAGCGATGCGCTCCTGTAGGGCGGCGACCTCGCTCGCCAGGGTCGGCTGATAGCCCACGCGCGAGGGCAGGCGCCCGAGCAGGCTGGACACCTCCGCCCCGGCCTGCACGAAGCGGAAGATGTTATCCATGAGCAGCAGCACGTTCTGGTGCTTTTCGTCGCGGAAATGCTCGGCGATGGTGAGGGCCGTGAGTGGCACGCGCCAGCGGGCGCCGGGCGGCTCGTTCATCTGGCCGTAGACGAGCACCGTGCGCGCCAGCACGCCGGAGCCCTGCATGTCGTTCAGCAGCTCATGGCCCTCGCGCGAGCGCTCGCCAACCCCAGCGAACACGGAGATGCCCTGGTATGTCTCCACCATGGCATGGATCAGCTCCATCACCAGCACGGTTTTGCCAACACCAGCGCCGCCGAACATGGCCGCCTTGCCACCCTGGGCCAAGGGGGCCAGCAGGTCGATCACCTTGATGCCGGTTTCGAAAATCCGGTCCGCCCCGCTTTCCTCGTTCAGGGCGGGCGGCGGCTCGTGGATGCCGCGGCGCGGTGTTTGCGGCGGCAGCGTTGGGCCACGGTCGCGCAGCATGCCAGTTACATCCAGCAGCCTGCCCAGCACAGCCTCCCCCACCGGCACGGCGATGGGCGCCCCTGTGGCGCGCACGGCGGTGCCGCGCGCCAGCCCCGCCGTTGCCTGCAAGGCGATGGCACGGACGGTATCCCCGGTCGCATGGCTATGAACTTCCAGAATCAGCGGCTCCGGCCTGTCCCATTCCACGAGCAGGGCAGTGTTGACCGGCGGCAGCGCACCTACGGGGAACACGGCATCGACCACCGCGCCACGCACCGAAACGACCATCCCTGAGGCCTGCTCCATGGTTTTTCCCTAGCGTAGCGTGCGGCTTCTGGCGTTGATGCGAATCAAGTCTCGCCTTGGCAAGACGTTGCCTTGGTTGCCGTAAGGGGAACGCTGGCCGCGCTGGCTTGGCAGGACGAGCTGATCAGCAAGGGGCGGTCACCGTATGGCTGTCCGCACTAAATTTGTGTTTTGTTTGTCAGGAGTGGCAGCATGGGGCCGAAACCGGAACGGCCACCGCGGAGCGCGCAACGGCAATAAGCAGATGAGGTGGATGGCTCCCGCTCACGGCATCTGAGTGCCAAATTGGGTTGCTGTCATTTCAACCCGAGCAAAGGAGCCACCCGTATGCAAATTACTACCGTCGGCCTGGATCTGGCCAAACAT
>NZ_JBKQJR010000155.1:0-11021 GCF_052326845.1 Acidocella sp.
CTGGCCAAAAGACATATCGACGTCGAAACTCAGGCCATCTGGTCTTTTGCGCCCCTAGGCGCGCCCATTACCGTCACCTTCGAAAGCTCTCCTGCCGCATCGCGCTACCTGCTGCGCCAAAAAAACATTACCAGCATGGGTGACGCTGGTGACGGTAATGGGCGCGCCTATGGGCGCAAAAGACCAGATGGCCTGAGTTTCGACGTCGATATGTCTTTTGGCCAGGATGTAGCGGACAATGACGTCACGGGTTTGGTCCGGGGCACGGAGAATGACGGCGCTCGGGTCTTTCACGATGCCGCCGCTGTCAGCCCGAAAGTTGTTGGTGATAACGACAAATTGTTGATCCGCGGCGACAGGCACGCCGTTATGGCGCAGGTTGACGATGCGGTGGGCGTCTTCGCGCTTTTTGCCGTGAGCACCAAAGCGAGCGGGCTGGGTGATATCGATATCATAGGTGATGCCGGAGATGACGTCGAAAAAATAGGACGGGACGTGCGGGTTGAGCAATGGCTGTGGGGCGGGGTTGTCGCGGTCGATTGTGTTGAAAACTACCGCCGAATGTTCCAGCCAGTCTTGCAGTTCCGCGCCGTTCACCCGCACGGCAGCCACGGTGTTGGCATACATGTAGAGATCCGAGACGTCCTTGATGGCGATCGTGCCCGCCGCAAGGTCCACGTAATTGTCGGGGGATTTATTGCCCTCCTTGAAGGGGGCGGTGGCCGAGAGCACGGGCAACCCGGCGTTGGCGGCCGACAGCAGGGGTTGCGCGTACCAAATTTGGGCAGCGTTTACCAAGGCGAGCGAACTATCCGTGCCGATCATCGCAAAATAGCTGTTCACAGGGCAGGCGAGGTGGCCGATCGGTGTTCTGATCCAGTCCAGGGTTTTACGATGCTCGGGGGCCACCGCCGCATCCACTGCGGGGTCGTTGGCGGCGAGCGAGGTGACCACCTTGTCGTCGCGCACCGCTATGGGGCGGGTGGTGACGGAAAAATCGGCGACGCGCCATTGGCCATTATTCTGGGTGAGGGTGAGGTCGATGACCCCAAGTTCGCTGCCCCAGAACCCCGGCATGACGGCGGGGATATTACCCAATGTGCCGCGCACGGCGTCGATCCCGTCAATACCGGCGTAATCAGGACCAGGAAATACCCGATGGGAATGGCCGGTGAAAATGACGTCGATACCCGGCACGGAAGCGAGGTAATAGGAGGCGTTTTCCTCGCCGCCCTGGCGCGGGGCGGTGGAAATGCCGGAATGGCTGAGGGCGATGAGGAGATCGACCTGCGCGCGCAAGGCGGGAACGTGCAGGCGTGCCGAGTCTACAATGTCCATCGTGGTGACGTGGCCAACCAGATGGGCTTTGTCCCACTCCAGTATCTGCGGTGGAACGAAGCCGATGACGCCGATTTTAAGTTTTTGCGGGGTGCCGTCCTCGGCAGTGAATGTGCGCTCCAATATCAGGGTTGGCGGCAAATACGGCATGCCGTCCAGGTGAAGAAGATTCGCCGAGCAGAAAGGGAAATTGGCGCCTTTCAGCGCAGCGTCGAACAACGGCAGGCCGTAGTTGAACTCGTGATTGCCGACCGTCGCGGCATCATAGCCGAGCGTGTTCATGGCGCGGATGGTGGGGTGGATGCCGTCGGCCGGGAAGTTGCCGGGCAAGGCCACATAGTCGGCCAGCGGATTACCCTGGATGGTGTCGCCATTGTCGAACAAAAGGCTGTTCCGAACCTCCGCGCGGGCGGCGTGGATGAGGGTGGCGACTTTGGTCAGGCCGACGGTTTCGTCCGGCTTGTCGCGAAAGTAATCATAGTCCTCGTCAAAGGTGTGAAGGTCGGAGGTTTCCAGCAGGCGAAGCTTGATGGTCGTGGCGGCGGCCGCGGCAGCGGGGCCGGCCGCCAGGGCGGCAAGGCTGGCACCGCCTAGCAAAACATCGCGGCGTTTGGGGGTGAGGGTCACTGTGCGTCTCCACTGACATGGACGGGGAGGCTAAAGGCATGCGGTTGGTCGGGCATGCCAGGGAAAAAAGCCGGCAAATGCGAGGCGCGCAAAGCGTCAATTGCGGCTTCGTTCACCGGTTTGAGACCGCTTGGGGATGCGATGCTGGCCGAGAGGATCGTGCCGTCGGGACCCAACGTGAATTGCAGGATGCAATCGCCTTCCAGCCCGGCATCGATGAGCTGCTGGGGGACGACCAAATTGCTGAGCACGATGGCGCGGACTTGGCTGATATAGCGCGACATCACGGTTTGCTCGGCCACGGGTGAAGGCGGCGGCGCTGCGGTCATCGGCGCCGGTGGTTCGGGGACGGGCGGAGCCGGTTGCGGCGGCGGAGGCGGCTGCACGATGTGACGCGGATGGCTGTGCATGGCCGGGTGGTGCGGCTGCGGCGGTGGCGGCACGGGGAGTGGCGGCGTGACGGGCACTGGAGGTGTGGGCCGCGTGGGCTGCGGCGGTGGCGGTTTGGGCGGCGGTGGCTTTGCCACGGGAATGGGGGCGGGTTGGATCACCTGCAACTGCACCACGCTGGGTGGCACGGTTGGCGGCGGGCTGGGCGCAAACGCAAACGCCGCAACAGCGATCATTTCGACCACGACGGCGGCTAAAAAGGCACGTCCGAACCGGTCAGGTTCGGACGCGAAGTTTACAGACATTGTATTAAAAGTTTTTGTCATCAAATTAGAAGCTCAGGGTCACGCTGCCGTAGAACGCCCGCGGCGCCGCTTCCTGAACCGAAGCGTAAGACACAGACGCGGCGCCCTTGGCGAGCGGCGAGTTATACGGGCTGGCCGCCCCTGTAGCCACTTTTTCGGTCTCGGCGTAGGCATAGGCGTCGTAGGCGCGGTCCAGCACGTTATCGATATTGAACTGGAACTTCAGGGATTGTGCAGCGCCCATATGAACGGGGATGGTTTTGGAGAAACCGAGATTCAGCGTGAAATAGGCAGGCTCTAGAAGATCGCTCGTCGTGCCAGCGTCAGCCTGTTTGATGAACTGCGAGGTGACATAACGGGCGTCAGCATTCGCGCCCCAGCCATCCAGGCTCCAGCTGCCACCAAAGTTCACGATATCCTCCGGCACCAGGGCAACCGGCGTGCCCTTGGTGACGGTGCCGTCCTGAGCGATGCTGTTACCAACCGAGGAGATATCGAAGTTGCTGGTGAACACGGCATGGTTATAGGAATAGTTCATGTAGCTGGTGAAGTCGCCGACGTCAGTACCCTTGATATGCTTATGACCAAAATCCTCGGCGAGCTGGAGTTCAATGCCCTTATACTGCGAAGAGCCGCCATTCGCCGTCGTGGTCAGGCCGCTCGAAGGGTCAGTGGAAGTAATGAAAGTGTTGGTAAAGTTTTCGAGATAGAAGCCAAGCGCACTGTTGAAGCCAAGGCGGTTATTGCGGTAGCGCAGGCCCGTTTCGTAATCATCGACATGCTCGGGTTCGAGATGAAGCGGCTCGACCCCTGTGCTCTCGACGTTGCCATAGTACGCATTGATCGTCGGGAATTCGACATTCTGGCCGTAGGCGCCGTAGATCACCGTGTTAGGCAGGAATTCGTAGGACACGCCAGCCGTCGGCGAGGTGTAGTGCGAGGTGCCTGATACCGAGCCGCCGAGGGCATAATCCTTTGAGCCGGGATCGACGACGCTCTTGGTGTTGGCATACAGATACTTCACGCCGGGCGTGATTTTGAGCTTGTCGTTGAAAAGATCGATCTCGTCCTGCATATAGGCTGAGTAGATCGTGCGGGTATCATGTTCTTCCCACAACTCATTGCTCAAAGACTGCGTAATGACAGGATCCGAATTACTGACAAACTCGTCGCTATGCAGATGGCCGAGCGTGTAATTGCCGCCGACCGTGACGATGTTGTACGGCAGGTTAAATGTGACCTTTGGCTGGAAGCCGGCCTCAGTGCCGTAATTGCCGTAATAGGTGGTGTCCTGTTCGTTGGGTTTTTTTGATGTGCCTAGATTCACATCCCCGTTCGGAATGTAGAAGCCGGTCGCCTGATCGGCCGGGTTGCTATAGGCGTTGCGGTAAAAGTTGTCGGTGCCGAAGAAACCTTTGAGGTCGAACGTGGTGAAGTCGTTCAGCGCCTGCGTGGTGCCGAAAATGGCGAGATAGTTGGTGTCATTTATCGGATTATTGTACATGCTCTGGGGATATTGAAAATCCCGGCCGAATTTTTGCACGAGGTATTGCGGAACGTCATAGGTCGTCTCGCCATGGTTTTCGTTATAGACGAAATTGCCATAAATCTTGCCGGTGGAACCAGTATCCTGGCTGAAGGCATCGTAGAAATTCGAGTTGGTGTCGTGGTCGCCTTGCAGCCAGCCACTGGTGTTTTCGTGGCTGAATTCCATGACGTTTTTAAAGCCATCGACTTTGCCGGTGTTGACACTGGCGTTGTAGCCAAGCGTATCGAAGCTGCCGTAATTGCCGGTAATCGAACCGCCAGCCGTATCGGAGGGCTCAACCGGCTCATAATTGATCGTGCCGCCAAGCGAGAAATAACCGTTCGTCGCCGGGTTGTTGATGCCGCGGTAGAGATCTACGCCTTCAATATCCTGTGGAATGAGGAGGATATTGTTCGTTACCGAATAGGCGTTGGTCGAGCCGCCCTGGAAAATGTCATTGAGCGAAATACCGTCCCAAGTCTGCGAGAACTGCGATGAGTTGAAGGCGCGGAACGTGATGTTCTGCTGAACGCCTAGCGGACCGGAGGAGGTTGCGTTGATCGAGGGCTCGGTATTGAGGATGGTGTCCATCGTCGCGGCCGGGGATTTCTGATCGATCTCGGCTTTGCTGATATGGCTGGCGGCAAAGGGGGATTTCAGCGGGATTTTTTTCGCCATGGCCGCGGCGATGGTGCCCGTGCCACTGGTGGATTTGCTGATGCCCTGGATGGGGGTGGGCGTGCTGTTATCCTGTGCGAAGGCGAGCGACGAGCAGGCAAGCAGCGTGCTGCACGCCGTGCCGAGAAGTAGGCTTGTTTTTTTCACTAAGGTACTCTCCTGTTGTGCGGCGGTCTCTAGCGGCGATCGATGACAGGATGATGGTTGTTATATGACGAATTGTTTACGTTTCGTTAGCGACAAAATACGTGCAGTTAGGTAATTGTGATAACGCAACGTGAACCTTGAATTGATTTGCATCGTTATGTTCTGTTCACGGCGGAACGGCAACAAAATGGGCGGATGGCCCCACTTTAATCATGGCCCGAGCCGTGTGCGTACTGGATGTGTCAGCCTCGCCTTTTGCATCATCTACTGCCGGCAGGCGCCATTGACCAGTCGGCCGTCATGGAGAAGTCGTTTTTCGAACAAGGCTGTAGAATTCGACGTTCTATCGTTTTTCTATTTCTTATTACATTGTGAATTGACTGTCTAATCACCTCTCTAGCAGAAGGCTTGCATTCGCCGCACCGGCGGGGAGGGGAGAGTGTCTCTCCAGTTAGCAAGCAGCTTGCGTGACTTTGGTTCGAGAAGCCGTATTAAGGTGGTGTCCCTGCGACAACATGACAAAATGGCGACATTTTTATCGCAAAGCAATGACGATTTATTGTCGAAATAACAATTGTTGGCTTTAGCGGGACTCATATGAAATACAAATTTATGGCTAAAGACACTGATGTTTTCGATGGATTTTTAATAGTCTTCCGGCATTTAGCGCGGATTGCGGTATTGCATTATCATTTTTTCATACTAAGCAGCGCCGCCATCACTAACGGATTCCTCTGAATCGGAGCAAAGCCTTGACCGCCGCATACATCATTCATCTCGCCAATTACTCCGACGGAGTCCTCTATGTGCTCGGCATTCTGCTGATGCTGGCGCTCGCAGTGATGTTCGATCGTTTCTGGTCGCTCCGCCGCACCATCCTCGACGGTGACCGCATCGTTCAAGCCGCCGCCGGACACGCTGCCCTCGGTTATGGCGAGCTTGAACAGCTCACGCAGGCCGCGGGTCACCTCCCGGAGGCCGCCGTGCTATATGCCGCGCTCAACCACCTGGATACCGCCCGCGGCGAAAACCTCGACCAGCGGATGGATGAGGCGATCATGCTCATCGCCCCCAGCCTTGATCGCCGCCTCTGGATTCTCGATACCGTCGTTACCCTCGCGCCGCTGCTCGGTCTGTTCGGCACCATCGTCGGCATGTTCCATGCTTTCTCGGTGCTCGCCCAGCCCGGTCACGCCCCGGCTGATGTCACCGCCGGTGTTGCCGACGCCCTCGTCGCCACGGCCTGCGGCATTTTCATCGCCATGCTCGGCCTCGCCGGCTTCAACGCGCTCTCGAACCAGGTACGCCTTGCGCTCCACCAGCTCGACAGCCTGAAACTGCTGATCCTCAACCGCACCGACGCCGCCGACGCTCCCGTCCAGCCGGCATTGATGCGCGCACACCAGGCCGCGTGAACCGCCATGAAGATGCGGTATTTCGAGGCCAAGAAGGGCCGCGTCGAAATCATCCCGATGATCGACGTGATGCTCTTCCTGCTGGTATTCTTCATCATCATTACGCTGCAGATGATCCCCGATAGCGGCGTGCCCATGCAGCTCCCGGTCTCCAGCCAGACCCAGGAGCTCCCGCACCCGAAGATCATGGTGAGCGTGCTCGCCGATGGCACTATCAAGGCGAAGGATCAGGTGATGACAACCGACCAGCTCACGGCCTTCCTCCAGGCCGACGGCGATCCGGCCAAAACCGAGCTCACCATCGCCACCGACAAAGCTACCGCCTTCCAGCACTTTATGAGTGTCATGGATGCCGCGCGCGCCGCGGGCGTCACCGATGTCGGTCTCGCCGCGCAAGCTGGCACCGCTTCCGGGCAGTAATTCAAGCCGGGCCAGCCCAACGGTTAGGCTGGCCCGGCATGTAAATTCAGGTTTCCGTAACAATTTATGATGCCGTGTTGTTTGAGGTTAGAAATGGTTGAGCGCCGGAATTTTTTAAAACTCTCCGCCCTGGCCGCGGGATTTTCCGCTCCCAGCATCCGCCGGGCGCTGGCGTTGCCAGCAAATCACCAGACCGGCACGATCGAGGATGTCCAGCACATCGTCGTGTTGATGCAGGAGAACCGCTCATTCGACCATTATTTCGGTACGCTGCGCGGCGTGCGCGGCCATAACGACCGCCATCCGATCGTACAACCGGATGGCCGCCCGGTTTGGTTCCAGCCGCGTCAGCACGACAACACGCAACATATCCTCCCGTTTCATCTGGATACCTCGCGTACCGGCGCCCAGGCCGTCACCATGCTCGACCATAGCTGGATCAAGACGCATGCCGCCTTCGCTGGCGGGCTGTATAATGCATGGCCGGAACATAAAACCGACATGACGATGGGCTTCTTCACCCGTCAGGACATCCCCTATCATTTCGAACTTGCCGATGCCTTCACCATCTGTGACCAGTATTTCTGTTCCGTCGCCGGTCCCACGCATCCCAACCGCATGTTCCTCATGACCGGCACGAACGACCCCACCGGCGCTGGCGGCGGCCCGCTGGTCGATAACGCCGACGTTGTGGTTAAGCCTGATCTGCCCCCCTTCACCTGGACGACCTATCCGGAACGGCTTGAACAGGCCGGGATCTCCTGGCAGGTCTACCAGCAGGGGCTGGACTGGAAGGATCCGTACAACGGCAATTTCGGCCTCAATGTGTTGCAGGGCTTCAAGCAGTTCATCGACGCACCCGAAGGCTCCAGCCTGCAGCGCCGGGGTTTCTCGGTTCGCAATCTCGAACAGTTCGCCGCCGATGTGCAAGCGGGCAAGCTGCCGCAAGTTTCCTATCTCATGCCGCCGGCGGCCTTCTCCGAGCATCCCAAATATATGCCGGCCTATGGCGCCACCTATATTTCGCAGGTTCTCGACACCCTCACCGCCAATCCAGAAGTCTGGAGCCGCACTGTCCTGCTGGTCATGTACGACGAAAATGACGGTTATTTCGATCATGTCGTGCCCCCGCAACCGCCCACGCCGGTACTGCCGGGGGCGAGCACGGTCAGCACGGCGGACGAAATCCACAACGTCGTCAACCCCGCCCATCACCCGCTCTTCACCGCCGACAATCTCCCCTACGGCCTGGGGCCGCGTGTGCCGATGTTTATGATCTCCCCCTGGAGCAAGGGCGGCTACGTCAACTCCCAGGTTTTCGACCATACCTCCGTGATTCGCTTCATCGAGGCGCGGTTCGGCGTTTCCGAGCCGAATATCTCGCCGTGGCGGCGCGCCATCTGCGGCGACCTCACCACCGCATTCGATTTTTCCCGGCCGAATTCCCGCATACCGCATTTGCCGAGCACCGAGGATTATCGCGCCCGCGCGGATGCGGAGGTGAAGTCCCTGCCGGTTCCGGTTCCGCCCGGCCTCAATCAACCGGACGTGCTGATGCCGCAGGAGCCCGGTCTGCGCCCGGCCCGCGCCTTGCCCTACCGGCTGGAAGTCACTGCCACACTCACCGCCGATGCTAGTGGCGCAAAGCTGCATTTCGAGAATACCGGCGCGCAAGGTGCTTGTTTCTACGTTTATCAGAGAGCCAGCACCGCCGTGCCGCTGCGCTACACCATCGGTGCCGGTGATAGCCTGGATACCATTATCCCCCTCCAGGCGCGCGGCTTTGAACTCATGGTTTACGGGCCGAACGGGTTTGTCCGTACCTTTGACCGGGCCGGCGCCCAAACTGCCGCCCCGGGCATCATGGTGTCCGCCCTAACGCAACCGACCGGCGCGCTCGACCTGCTGCTCGGTAATGGTTCGGTGCAAACCGTCTCGTTCACGGTGACCGATAACGCCTATGGCGGCGGAGTAAGACGGCATGAAATCGCATCGGGCGTAACGTTGAGCGATCATTGGAACCTAGATGCCAGCCATCACTGGTACGATTTCACGGTCACCGCCGCCGGCTCTGCATGGCGCTTCGCTGGCCATGTGGAGACGGGGCATCCGAGTTTTTCGGACCCGGCAGCAACCATGCCGATGCCGACTATCGCTCAATCAAACAACGTCGCACAATCGGTTTGACCGATTGTTCCCTCGTTTATCGGTTCAGACCATGGCGGCATGAGCGCGTTGATGATGTGCGCCCGTATCGTCAGAGCCCGCATAAGTGAACGACACTCCCGTCAACCGACCGTGTAACCGCTGTCCACAACTAGGCCGGCGCCGGTTACACGCCGGCTAGTAAGCACTAAATGTATTAGGGATTCGATGATGCGTTTTGTCACAAGCCTATCCATCTTGGCGGTTGCCGCCAGCCTCGCGGCCCCCCGTGCCGAGGCACAGACCGCCATCAACCTTATCGCGCTGCAGGGGCTGGCACCATTCAGCACGTTGGGGAATAGCAATGCCGGCAAGGCTGCGCTGGCTGCCAATCTCGCTGTCACCGGAGCGATTCAAACCGGCACAGCTAACCAGCCGGGGCTGCAACCCCTTCCCGCGCAGCAGGAGCAGGCCCTGCGGGACGCCTTCATCACAGGCGGTGACGCGGCGGAGCTGGCGGATGGGTTGGGCACCAAGCTGGGTGGCATCTACCAGGCAGCGGCACGCTATTCGAGCGCCGATGACGGCAAGACCGTGCAATTCACCAACGTGGCACCTGCGGTTGGTAACCTCATTCTTTATACCTTCACGCTCACCGGGGCAGATGCCAATGCCGGGAAATTCTTTTTCGCGAACGGTACCTCCAAAGTGGGAACCAATCCGGCGGTGCCAGTCTCGCCCGCGGCGCTTGCCATTCTCACCGCTAACGGTGGCACCACCGACGTGTTCGGCAAAGCCTATGGTAAGCCGGCGGGCAGCTTGGGCGCAGACAGGTTTGGCGATTCCCGGCCGTTCCAAACTGAGCCCACCCTGCTGAAATATGACGGCACGGATTATTTCGGCGTGGCTTCGGACAACAGCGCGTATCTCTACGGTCCTCCCAAGGGGGCCACGTATTACGGCCAGAATTTGATCGGCAGTCCGAGCTTCCCCAGCGGGCACACAACCTATGCCTATACGGAGTCCACCTTGCTCGCGATTCTGGTGCCGGAGCGCTACCTGCAGATGATCACGCGTGGTGCCGAGTACGGCAATAGCCGGATCGTGGTAGGTGCTCATTACGCGATGGACGTGATCGCCGGCCGCACGCTGGCTTATTATGACCTTTCGCAATTGCTGGCGGACAACCCAGCGTATCTGAACCTGAAGGAGGGCAAGGCCGACCCGATCGCCAATTATGCGACGGCGGTCAAGGCTGCGCATGTTGCGCTGATCAAGGCGCTAGAGGCCGGTGCAGGGGAGAAAATCTCGGCGGCGGCGGCGGATGACAGCAGCCGGTTTGCCAACGGGGCGGCGGATGAGGCGTTTTATGAATCGACCCAGACCTACCGCCTGCCAGTGGTTTACCCTGCCGAAGCTGGTAAGGTTGAGGATGTTAGCAAAATTGCGCCGGATGCCGGGTATCTGCTGACCGCAGCCTTCCCCTATCTAAGCTTGGCGCAGGCGGACCATATCCTCACTATGACGGAGGGGCCGGGTGGCGGCTTCCTCGATAACGGGTCGCCGTTCGGCCTATATTCGCGGCTCGACCTATACAAAGCGGCGGCCAATGCGGAAGAGCTGCGCCCCAAAAGTTAGTAGCCGAATAGAGGAGGTGTCTGGGCGACGACAGTCATGCCGCGTTCCGCCTGATCGGAATTCGGACGAAGCCACCACCCGATTTTGATTTTGCATGACACGGTTTCGATCTCAGCAAGGTTAGAGATCGTGAGCTGAAGATTTGCCGCGTCGAGATTTTCCTCCTGCCGGTTCAGCTTGGTGGTGCCTGGAATTGACGCGATCCAGGGCTTTTGCGCCAGCAGCCAGGCCAGTACCACCTTGGCCGGAGTGGCGTTGTATCAGGTCATGCCCCAGGCGGTGGTGTAGGTGGCCGGTAATCGGCGTGCCGTAGCGACCGCCGAGAGTCTGGCGGAGGCAGGTCGATTGGCGGCCACCGGGGCGGTTTTTGGGTAGCATTGGGTTGCGAGG
>NZ_JBKQJR010000156.1:0-6495 GCF_052326845.1 Acidocella sp.
GAAGACCCCGAGATGCTATCGCCGGAAGAGCGCGAGCGCCGCGCCAAGCTGCTCTACAACCAGCGCGCGAGGCCCGCGCCGGCGGAGTAGGGGGGAGAGCACTTCGCAAAGCGCATTCGCTGCAGGGCCGCTTGTGCTCGCAAACATAAAGGCCGCCTGGCGCAGGCGGCCTTTCTTTCGCGATCAGCGGTTGGGATCAAGCCGCGGAAGCGACGCCTCTCTGAGTCTTGCGATACGCGGCAAACCCAAGACCAGCGAACCCGAGCCCCATCATCGCCCAAGTGGAGAGCTCTGGAACAGCCACAAGGGTGAAGGTCGAGATTTGGCTAACGGGATCGCGTGGCGGCCCAAGACCGCTCGTGCCGACTACCCCGGGCCCAATCTCACAATAGCCGATTGGCCTCGTCGGTAAAGCGGCGGACGGCGTAAGACTGGTCGCCCTGCTTGTCGCCGAGCCTGAGAAAATGGCCGGCCTCGCCGAGCTTCGGCCCCTGATTGGCCAACTGCCAGATCACCCACTGGTTCACTTCATATCGGTGGCGGATGTCCTGCGGATAGAAGCGGCCCGCCTTCTCGGCGAGATACATCAAAATCGCGCCCGACTCGAAAATGCTGATCGGGGGGCCGCCGTCAGCCGGCGCGTGATCGACGAGTGCGGGCATCCGGTTGTTGGGCGAAATCCTGAGGAAATCCGGAGTGAACTGGTCGCCCTTGCCGATGTTGGTCGGCACGATCCGGTAGGGCGTCCCTAGCTCTTCGAGCAGGATCGTGACTTTCTTGCCGTTCGGCGTCGGCCAATAGTAGAGGTCGATCATGAGGGCGCATCCTTGCAAGGGGTATCGAATAGAGCCAAAATCTGGCGGACAGCGCCTTCCAGCAGGTCCCGCTCGGGGCGGCCTCTAGCCAAAACACGCATTCCTATCACGGTCGTCAGAAGCAGCCGCGCCAAGTCCGAGGCGTCCCGATCGGGATTGATGCTCCCCTCGCGCTGGCCCGCGATCACGCAACGGCGAAAGAAGGCTTCCAACTCGCCCAGCCGCGCAGCAACCGTGTCGGCGATGGCGCTGTCATGCGGCGCGACCTCCATGGCAGTGTTGACCAGCATACAGCCTAGCCGTTCGCGCAAAGATCGCTCTACGATGTTGGTGAGCAAAACCTCAATCGCCTGGCGCGGCGGCAAGGTCGTTTCGAGATGGCCGATGCGAGCGCGCATATTGGCGTCGAGATATTGATCCAGACAACGTTCAAAGAGGGCGCGCTTGTCGCCGAAAGCGTTGTAGAGACTGGCGGCCCCCAGACCCATGGCCTCACCCAGATCCCGTACGGAAGTCGCGGCGTATCCATGTTTCCAGAACCTCTCCGTGGCCGCGTCAATCGCAGCGGTTTCATCAAATGAGCGCCCACGGGTCATTTCGATTCCTCAATTCTAGAGCGACCGCTACAATATCAACGTCAGCCTGTCAATCGGCCTTTCGAGGTGGACCTCTTGTCCGCATACTCGCCAAGGCCAAGGTCCACGCCGTAGAGATCCAAGACCACGACCTCGTGACCCGCGTCCGTCAAAGCCGACAGGGCTTCACGGGTCCCGGCACCGTCGCAAGTGGACCGTCCATGATGGGCATGCACGATCAGGACCCGTATTCGCCTGTCTCCGATCATGGGGTCAGGATAATTTTCCCGCGGCTGTTGCGGCTTTCCAACGCTCGATGCGCGTCGGCGGCCTGTTTTAACGCAAACACCCCGCCAATGGCGACGAGGATTTCGCCGCGGACCGCCAGGTCGAACAACGCCGCGAGCGCGGATCGCAATGCCGCGGGGGTGAGCAGTGGTGTCAGGGCAAAGCCGGTCACGGATTGGTTCTTGAAGATCAATCCCAGCAGTTCGGAGACCCCAAGCTGGAACTGCTGGATATTGAGCGCGCCGTAGATGACGACCTGTCCCAGCGGGGCCAGCGCGCGCAGGCTCTCCATCGTCACTTGGCCGCCCACCGATTCGTAGATGACGTCTGGCAGCAGCCCCTCGCCCCAATCGGCTTGCGTGTAGTCAACGCCGGCATCCGCCCCCAGCGACTGCGCGAAGGCACGTTTCTCCGCCGTGCTGGCGGCGGCGATCACGCTGGCGGCTCCCGCCCTCTTGGCCAGCTGCACCAGCAGCGAGCCCACGCCCCCGGCAGCGGCGCTCACCAGCACGCGCTTGCCCGCTGGCGGCGCCTGTTTCACCAAGTACAGCGCCGTGAGCCCCTGCACCATCAGCGCCGTGGCCACCTCAAAGGACACACCCTCCGGGACCGGTGCGGCATAGTCGGCGCCGATCACCACATATTCGGCGTAGCCGCCGAGATAGACATTGCCCGCGAACAGCGCGGCGGCGACGCGGTCGCCCACGGCGAACTCCGTCACGCCCTCGCCCAGCGCCGCCACAACGCCCGCGACCTCCTGCCCCAGAATGGCGGGCAGGGCGGGGTCATCGCGTAGCGGTCCTGGCGCATCAGCACGTCGGAGAAATTGACCCCAGCCGCGTGCACCCGCACCAGAATCTGCCCGGGGCCGGGTTCCGGCATGGGGGCGCTGACGATCTCCAGCACCCCTGGGCCGCCAAAGCGGCTGATTTGAATGGCCTGCATCACGTATCTCCAAAAATGAGTGTTACCGGCCCGGATATGTGGTACAGGCATGTTTCTCTCTACAGACATGTTTGTACGATACAGACCAATAGGTAAGTATGAGCGAACTCACCAAGCGCCTGCCCGCCCTGCCAGCTGAGCGCGCCCTGAAGGTCATTTCGGGGCGCTGGAAGGCGATCCTCCTGTACCATCTGTTCGACGGACCCCGGCGCCTCTCGGAACTTAACCGCCTGCTCCCCGGCATTACGCAGAAGGTGCTGATCCAGCAGCTCCGCGAGCTGGAGGAGCACGGGCTGATTCATCGCGAGGTCTTTCCCCAGGTGCCGCCGCGCGTGGAGTATTCCGCCACGCTGCTGGGCCTCAGCCTGGAGCCGGTGCTGCTGGCGCTGTGCGAGTGGGGGCGGCGCCATGCCGAAGAGCTGAACGAGCTCGCCCGGCTGGCCGATTGCGCCCCGGGCGCGCTCAAAGCCCGAGATCGCTCAACCCCGGATGAGCCGCCGGGCGCGGCGCGGCACGGTCCCAGAAGAATTTCCGCTCCGCCGGGCTGATCGGCACGTCGCTGATGCTGGCATGGCGCTCGTGCATCAGGCCATTGGCGTCGAACAGCCAGTTCTCGTTGCCATAAGAGCGGAACCAGGCGCCGGTTTCGTCATGCCATTCATAGGCGAAGCGCACGGCGATGCGGTCCTCTGTGAAGGCCCAGAGCTCCTTGATGAGCCGGTACTCCAGTTCGCGCGCCCATTTGCGGGTGAGGAAGTCGACGATCGCCCGGCGGCCCTGGAAGAATTCGCTGCGGTTGCGCCAGCGGCTGTGCGCCGTATAGGCCAGGGCGACGCTGGCCGGGTCGCGGCGGTTCCAGGCATCCTCGGCCAACCGCACCTTTTGCGCGGCGCTTTCCGGTGTGAAGGGGGGCAAAGGCGGGCGGGACTCACTCATCGGGAACTCCTGGGGAAGGCGGTCTGGCGCGCCGGGGGCGCCAGACCGGGAACATTCTACCCCGCGGCGCGGATGAGCGGGAAGTCCACGTCTGTCTTAGCCACGTTGTTGAGCAGGTTGGTAAAGAAATTCAGCGCCACCAGCGCAGTGATGCCGAGGATCTCGCCGTCCGTGTAACCGGCATCGCGCACGGCGGTCAGTTCGGCGTCGGATACAGCGCCCACGCTCTTGGCGATGGCGGTGGCAAAGCGCAGCGCCGCCGCCAGCTTAGTGGCGCTGGCTTGGCCCTGGCGGAACAGGGCGACCTCACTGGCCGGGGCCTTGGCGAGATTGAGGCCGATATAGCTGTGCGCCGAGAGGCAGTAGTCGCAGCCATTCACCCGCGCCACGGCGATGGCGATGGCCTCGCGGGTCGTGAGATCGAGCACGCTGCCCAGCGCGCCTGAGAGACTGACAAGGCCGTTCAGCACGGCAGGCGCCGCCGCGACAAGGCGGAACAGGTTGGGCACGGCACCCAACTGCTGGCGCACGGCCTCCAGCGTGGCATGGGTTTCGGCGGGGGTTTGCTCAAGGGTAGGAATGGGGAAACGGGACATCAGGGGGCTCCTGGGTTGTTTGGAACAACCTCCAGATAGACTTGCCCAAGGATCAAAATAATGCGGAAAATCTGGGAGTATTATTTTCAGCAATTGAGAGGATGAATGGACCGGCTGGAAGTCATGGCCCTGTTCGCGGCCACCGTGGAGGCGGGCAGCCTGTCGGCCGCCAGCCGCCGCCTGAACGTGCCGCTGCCGACACTGAGCCGTAAGATACTGGCGCTGGAGACGGCTTTGGGGACCAGGCTTCTGCTGCGCTCCACGCGCCGCCTGGCCCTTACCGACACGGGCGCCGCCTACCATGCCGCCTGCAAAAGCATTCTCGAGCAGGTGGCCGAGGCGGAGCGCGCCGCCGCCGGCGCCTATGCGACGCCCAAGGGCGAGCTGACGCTCACCGCGCCGCTCGCCTTTGGCCGGCTGCATCTGCTGCCGGTCGTCAACGAGTTTCTTGCCGCCTCCCCGGAGATCAGCGTGCGCCTGCAGCTCTCCGACCGCAACGCCCATCTCATCGACGACCATATCGACGCGGCGCTGCGCATCGGCGCGCTGCCCGATAGCCAGATGGCGGTGCTGCGCCTGGGCAGCGTGCGGCACATCGTCTGCGCCAGCGCGGAGTTCTGCGCGCGCCACACTATGCCAGACGAGCCAGCCGGTCTCTCGGGCTTGCCCTGTATCGCGTTTGACACGCTGGACCCACCGACCGCCTGGGTGTTCCCGGCGGAGGTGGTGCCCATCCGCCCGCGCCTGGTGGTCAGCACGGCGGCGGCGGCGGTGGACGCGGCCCTTTCCGGGCTGGGGGTGACGCGCGTGCTCTCCTATCAGGCGCAGGAGGGCCTCGCGGCGGGGCGGCTGCTGCGTTTGCTGCAAGAGTTCGAGCCGCCGCCCTTGCCGGTCAGCCTCGTCCATGCGGGCCAGCCACGGATGCCGCTCAAGCTGCGCGCGTTCCTCGACTTCGCGGCCCCGCGCCTGCGCGCCGTGCTGGCCGCCGATGCCCCGGCGGCATCAACATGATGCCTCGACGCGGCGGGCGGGCCTGACGCAAGGTCCCCGCCACTTGCAGCAAAGGACCGCCCAATGAAATACCTGCCCCTCGCCTGCTTCCTGTTCGCCGCCGCCCCGGCGCTGGCCGCCCCGCGGCCGGTGCTGGTGGAGATGTTCACCTCGCAATCCTGTTCCTCCTGCCCGCCTGCCAACGCGCTGCTGGCCGAATTGGCGCGCACGCCGGGGGAGAACATCCTGCCGCTGAGCTTTGACGTGACCTACTGGAACGATCTCGGCTGGCACGACAGCGACTCGCTGGACGCCGCCACCGACCGCCAGAACTGGTATGCGAGCCTACGCGGCTCCACCGAGGTTTATACGCCCGAGGCCGTGGTTGACGGCACAAGCCAGATGGTGGGCAGCAATCGCGCCGCGGTGACAGGCGCCATCGCCAAGGCCGCCGCAGCCCCAGCGGGCAATGTACCGGTGCGCCTGATGACCGTGAGCAAGGACCTGACCGTGACCATTGGCGCGGGGGCGGGCCGCGCGAAAATCCTGCTGGTCGGCTACGACCCGGTGCACAAGACGCCCATTGGTGCCGGAGAGAATGGCGGGGTGGTCATCACCGAGGTGAATGTCGTGCGCGCCATCGTGCCGCTGGGTACGTGGCAGGGTGCGGCGGTGGTGCTGCATGTGCCGCATCCGGCGGGCCTCCGCGCCGCCGTCATCCTGCAAACAGAAACCGGCGCGGTTTTGGGGCTGGCACAGGATTAGGCGCCAGAAGGCATACCTCACCTGGAAGGTCGTCTCCGTCCAAACCGAATCGACGGTGAAGCGCAGGGAGCGGCCCGAACGCTGTTAAGCCGATCTAACGCGAAATGCGGAAGATATGGGAGTCACGTCAGGGCATTCGGTCCGTTCGCCCCGTCAGCCATGAGTTCAATGGCCAAGCCCCTGATCCAGTGATGCCCCGGATGGCTGTGGCTGCGTTCGTGCCAGATCAGGCTGATGTCGAACTGCTCCGCCAGCCACGGCACATCGAGCACCATGAGACGATCGCTTTGGGCCGGCAGCAGCCGTCGCGGCACAAGCGCGACAAGGTCGCTCACAGAGACGATTTCCGGAATAAACAGGAACGAAGCGGCCGACATCACGACATTCCGTCGATGCCCAAGCGCCGCCAGAGCATCGTCAATCGGTGTCGTAAAGCTGCCGCTGGTCTGCCCCCTTAGAAGCGATCCATCTCGCTCTTTGAGCTGCTGCCGGTTTCGTGGACAGTAAGTTAAGCTAGCACGGCCTTGGCTTCGAATTCCATGGGGCTGAGATAGCCTAGCTTGGAATGGCGTCGTCTCGGGTTAT
>NZ_JBKQJR010000157.1:0-3059 GCF_052326845.1 Acidocella sp.
CGCCGGGGGCACCGCTCGGCAGAGGCCGCCACAACGAAGACGGGGAAGGCGCGAATGCGCCTTCCCCGTTGCACTACTTCAACCGATAGACTAGCCGGAAGCGCCCTGGCCCCGTTTGCACCCGTGCGGTCAGGCGGTAGCTGCGCGCTAGTTCCGCCTCCACCAGCGCTCGGGTTTCCTGGTTATCTAGGCGATAGGCGGGAAAATCGTCGATGATCACCTCCGGCCGGGCCGCGAGGATACGTTTCACTTCGACCACTGGATCGACCCCAATCGCGCGAACTGATGCCTCGTCCGAAGTATTGAGATGGCCAGGGAAGGTCCACTTGGTAGGCACGCAGGCATCGGCCAGCAGGTAAAGTGCCGGGTAGCCATCCCACACCCAGATGCATCCGCCACGCTGCGGTCGCGCCGCCGCAGCGACCTGCAGTGCCTCTGCCCGGTTGCCCTTGTCGATGATCGCCTGCCGGACCATCAGCAAGCCCCCGATCAGCGACAGTCCGAGCAGCCCCACCGCCACCCAGCGCCCACGCCGTGCGCTCTCGAACCACGGTGCAGCACACAGGCACAACGGGGCAAGCACGGGCAGCGCATAACTGGGGGAGAGGAAACTGCCGAAGGCCAGTACCCCGAACATCGCCGCCCCCGCCCACATCTGCACGAATGACAGCCGCCGCTCCCGCCGCCACGCCAGTACCGCCACGATGGCAAGCGGTGCGAGTATCCCAACGATCGCGGCCAGCCCGCCCATCCGTTCGAGCAGCGGATCGGGCAGGCGCCCGAATATGGAAAGGAAATTGGCAAAGACAAAGGCCTGCCCGTGCCCCATCGCAGCATAAACCGCGTAGGCCAGCACCGTCGGCGCCAGCGCGACCGCGACCCAGGCCGCCGCCGCACCGATCAGGCGCGACGAAACACCCCATGCCGTGCTCCCGGCATGGAGCAACAACAGCCCGAAAAATAGCCCCTCAAACACCACGGTGTACTTGATCTGGATCGCTACTCCGACCAGCAGCATCGCTATAAGTCCGAGCGGGAGCAGCGTCCCACGTCGCTCCACCGCCCGGCGCACCAGCAACGCTGCCAGCAGCACCGGCAGATTGTAGAATACCGGCGACTGCCCGCCTTCACCTCCCATGAAATTGAGCCAGAACACATAGAGCAGCGCCGCCACCACAGCGCCGAACCGCCCTGCACCGTTCCCGGAATCGCTTCGGGCGCCGCGAAAGATCGCGTAGGCCGTTGCCGTCACGAACACTGCGGCCAGCAGCTTGTATTGCAGAAACGGATCGCTGCCCAACCGGATTGCCGCAGCATAAATCATGAACAAGCCGATCGGCTTGCGATCCCAGATGTCGACATAAGGTACTGCGCCGTGGAGCCAGCGATCTGCTACCAGCAGGTAATACTGCTCATCAAAGCCCAGGACTGGATCTGTAAAGGTCTGCGCCCGTGCAACCAGCACCGCCAGCACGATTCCCGCCAACACAAGCCAGTCTGCGCTCCGCTTCGTCCAGCCCATTTAAAATGCCGCCATGTGCTTCTCTTCCCACCAACTTCCTGTCACTCGTTTTCTAGAAGCCGCCGACGGAAATTTCCATTGGCCAAGGCGACCTTGCTGCGGCAGTTCGCCAAGCGGCAACTGTACCCGGACAACCCGCACGTGTTCCCCAGCCACCGCTTGCCGGGCCAGCCAGTGGAGGGCGTGCGCGGGGCCTGGGCGCGGGCCAAGAAGGCGGCCGGGCTGCCCGCGGACCTGCGCATCCACGACCTGCGCCACTCGTTCGCCTCCGCCCTGGCCAACGCCGGCACGCCGCTCAACGAGATCGGCACCGTGCTCGGCCACACCCAGCTCTCGACGACGACGCGCTACGCCCACCACTCGCCGCAGCGGCTGATCGCCACCGCCACGACCGCATCCAGGGCCTGGAACCTGCTCCCGGAGGGCGCGGCGTAGCTGCAAGGCAATCTGCCATCGGAGCATAGGGCAAGGCGCCTGAGCGCCTTCCCCGCGTCATTTGCCTTCCTCAGGCGATCCATTCCCATCCACAACCAAGGAGACATCACCCATGGCCATCAAATCAAAGAAAATCCACGCGCTGATTCACACCGCGGCGGCAGCAGCCGCCGCCGCCGGCGGGGGACTCGCCCAAGTCCCGGGCTCCGACGCCGCGGTCATCACGCCGATCCAGGTGGCGATGATCGTCGCCATCGGCGCCGAACACGGCACGCCGATCGGCAAAAGCGCGGCGACCGAGCTGATCCTGCCGTTCTCCGCCGCGGCCGCCGGCCGGGGGCTGAGCCAGTGCCTGCTCGGCTGGGTGCCGGGGCTCGGCAACGCCGTCAACGCCATCACCGCCGCCGCCCTGACGGAGGCGATCGGCTGGGCGGCCGATGCCTATTTCGCCGAGGGAACCGCCGCCCTCGCTCGGCCATCACGATCCAAAATGGAACAATGCTGGCCCTGGGCCGGCTGACGGAGAGCCATCATGAGCAACGACGATCTGGAGATCATCATTGCCGGCGGGGCAGGGCGGTCTGCCGCCAACGCCGCCGACCACATCGCGCTGGCGCTGATGGGGGCCGGCGCCTCGGTGGATTTCCCTGGCCGGCCGAACCGGGAAGCGAGGTCCGGGCAGACGCTGCGCGGTGTGCACGCCGTGGTGCGGATGGAAGGGGGCGCGGGCTTGGCCGTGTTGCCTGGTTCCAGCCGGGGAGGGGGAAACCTGCCGGCGGCCGCCAAGATTGCCGTCGGCGTGGTGGCATTGTTGGTGCTGTGCAGCGCCGAGGTCCGGCTGCATTTCGGGCTAAGGCTGGACACCATCATCACGGCGGCCGCCATCTGGTGGTTCTGGCGCTGGTGCCATCGAAAGGGTACGATGACTACCTGAGCGCCAGGCCGAATGAGACAGGACTGGGTGAGCGGAGCAGACGGGAAGCGGGGAGGCGCAAGCGCGTCTCCTCCGTGCCCGTGCTTTTTTGTCTGCTGCCGCCCGTTCGTACGGGGCGAGCGACAGGCGAAGTATGTTCGCAGGGTTGGAAAACGTACCGGAATCAAG
>NZ_JBKQJR010000158.1:0-16928 GCF_052326845.1 Acidocella sp.
GTTTTGGGAATCCCATCCGATTCAATCAGATGGGAATACGCTCTAGGTCACCGACTTTTAAATCGCATCCAGATTCTGGCTGATGTGAGCTTCACTGTGAAGCAGCGTCACGCTGTGACCCCATAAAACCAAGCTAAATCTGATGGTTGATGCGCCGATAAGGCGCCGAAACCCCTTGCCGATTTACACTGAAGGTTGCGGTTACCCTGAAAGTAGCAAATCAAGGTGGTATCGGGCCCCCGCAACCAGAAACAACTTGTTGAAATATATTAAATTTGTTGGACGGCAGAGGGCTGAAGTGTGCACGATCCGGAGGCTCGTCAGGCTTTTAGCCTGATTCACAAAGTGCAACGTGAAAAATATATCAATAAAAACAACATATAAACAGACACCAAGATGTATTATCAACCTAGGGTGCACGTAGGGTAAATTGCTGCAAACTAAATGACGTGTTTACAGTCACTATCTGATTGGCGTGACGCTGCGCAGTGAACGGTGGCACGCTTGTCCCAGATGGCGATGGTGCTGATTTCCCAGCGCAGGCTGCTCCTGCAGCTCTGATGTCTTAAACAGGCCAAACGGGAGGGCGAGCACGTCGTTTTGCTGGCGCAGCAGGCCGAGGATCTTGTCGGTAAAGTTGGGGTTCCCATACAAGATCTTCTTGCCGGTCCAAGGGTGCGCCTGCACCACCTTGTGCCCCCCGGCAGATACTTGGCGCGGGCAGGAGCCAAACTGCCAAGCCCGCCTGTTGGGGCGAAGAGCGCTTAGCTCAGCTTAGCAGCAGGAGAGCCCCCCCAGTCCAGCCACTTCCGCGGCAATTTGTGCCGCACCGAGCACATCGCCAGTAAAACCGCCGATCTGCCGCCATGCCAGCAGGCCGATGCCCGCCGCCGCCACGGTCATGATCGCGGCGATGGACAGAAAACAGGGGAGGGTGGCGAGGCTTATCGCCACAGCCAGTCCCAGCCCCGCCAGCACCTGGGCGGGGCGCGCATTCGCCCCGGCGCTTTGCCCCAATCCTCCTAAGCGGGCTGGAGGCAGGGCGAGCATGAGTCCTGGCAGCAGCCCCCGGCTGAGCGCGCCCAGCCCGGCCAGATGCGCCACCAGCCCCGCCACCGGCAACTCCGAAAGAAACGCCGCCCGCAGCCCCAGCACCAAGACCAGCACTACCACGCCATAGGAACCGATCCGGCTGTCGCGCGTGATCTCCAGCTTGCGCTCACGCGTGGCCCCGCCGCCAAACCCATCAGCCACATCGGCCAGCCCGTCCTCGTGCATCGCCCCGGTCAGCAGCACGCTGACCGCCAGCGCCAGCAGCGCGGCAGGCAGAGGGTGCAGCCCGGCCCGCAAGGCCAGATACAGGGCCGCACCTGTCAGCCCCCCTACCAGCGTCCCTACCAGCGGATAGGCCCAAATGGCGGAAGATAGCGGCAGAGGCGCGCCCAGCCGCCCCACCGGCAGACGGGTCAGCAGCATCAGCGCCAGCCGGACCTCGTCCTGCCTGGCCTTCAGCCAGAGGCGGGCAGTTACCGTCATGCGCCGGAAATACCCGCCTCGGCGAAGGTGGCCATGCCATTATGCGCCTCCAGCGCCGCGCGTAGCACGCCCAGCGCCACCGCAGCACCCGAGCCCTCGCCCAGGCGCATGCCCAGATCCAGTATCGGCGCCTTACCCAGATGCGTGAGCAGGCCGCGCTGCCCTGGCTCGGCGCTGGCATGGCTGACGATGCAATGCGCCAGCGCGTCCCCTTCCAGCCGCGCCAGCACCGCAGCGGCGGCCGTGCAGATGAAACCATCCAGCAGCACCGGAATACGCTTCTCCCGCGCTGCCAGCACTGCGCCGCAGATCGCCGCCTGTTCGCGCCCGCCAAAGGCCATCAGCGTGGTGAATGGATCATCCAGCAGGGCTGCATGACGTTTTGCCCCCGCCTCGATCGCCGTAATCTTACGCTGGACGCCCGCATCATCGGAGCCGGTTCCCCGCCCCACCCAATCTGCGGCGGTGCCGCCAAAGGTAGCATAGGCCAAGGCCGCGGCCACGGTGGAGTTGCCAATGCCCATCTCGCCCAGCAACAGCACATCCGCCGTGGGGTCCAGGGCTTCAGCCCCGCGCGCCATGGCCTCCAGCAGCTCCGCCTCGCTCAGCGCCAGCCCTTGGGTGAAGTCTCCGGTCGGGCGGTCCAGTTCCAGCTCCACCACGGAAAGCTCCGCCCCGCTGGCCCGGCAGAGCTGGTTGATGGCGGCACCGCCGGCGCGGAAATTCGCCACCATCTGTGACGTCACCTCCTGCGGGTACGGGTTCACCCCCTGGGCGCAGACGCCATGGTTCCCGGCAAACACCACTGCCTGCGCCTTGCCGATGCGCGGGCGTTCCGTGCCCTGCCATCCGGCCATGAAGATGGCTAGGTCCTCCAACCGCCCCAGCGCGCCGGGCGGCTTGGTCAGGTTTGCCTGGCGGGTGCCGGCGGCCTCGGCGGCGGTCTCGTCCGGGCGGGGCAAAATAGCCAGACGGGCACGCAGCGTGGCGAGGGAATTGGCGGGGAAAAGTGGTTCGGTCATGGTCATCCTTTGGCAGTAGAACGTTTATTTCACCCGCAACGGATAGCCGGAGACGACGAGCTGCACCTCATCGGCCAGCCGGGCGATGCGCTGGTTCAGCCGCCCCGCCGAGTCGCGGAAGGCGCGGGCCAGCGCGTTTTCTGGCACAATACCCATGCCCACCTCGTTGGTCACCAGCAGCACGGGTGATGCCTGGGCCGCCAGCGCGGCGCAGAGGCGTTGCGTCTCGGCCTCCACGTCGCGTTCCGCGAACATCAGGTTGGAGAGCCACAGCGTCAGGCAATCCACCAGGCGCGGCCCGGCACCATCCGTGGCCGCCAGCGCCCCGGCAAGGTCCAGCGGCGCCTCCCGGTCCTGCCAGGGCGGGCCGCGCCGGGCGCGATGCTCGGCAATCCGCGCCGCCATCTCCTCGTCCCCCGCCTCGGCGGTGGCGATGTAATGCGGCACACCGGGCAAGCCCAGCGTCCTGGCTTCGGCGTAGGCGCTCTTGCCCGAGCGCGCGCCGCCTGTAATGAGTACGATCATGCAGCCCCTTTTCCAGGGCCAGACCAAACATCATTTTCCCTCCTTGAAAAGAGCCTGACCGATTATGGCGCCCCCAGTCGCCGCCGATATCATCCTCATCCGCCACGCCCCCTCATGCGGTGCGGGGCGGCTGGCCGGGCGGCTGGATATTCCGGCGCAATTGCCGGAAGGTGAGGCCCTGGCCCTGGCGCGGCGCCGTCTGACGGCGTTGGCGGGCGTTCCGGGGCGGGTGGTCTCCAGCCCCGCGCGGCGCTGCCGCGAGAGTGCCGCCGCTTTGTGTCCCGGCGCGGCTGTCATGCAGGATGCACGGCTCTGGGAGCAGGATTTCGGCGAATGGGAGGGGCTGGAGAGCGCCGCATTGCCCGATCTCGGCCCGCTGAGCCGGGAGGAAACCGCCGCCTTCCACCCGCCAGGGGGCGAGAGCTTCCTGGACCTCGCCGCGCGCGCCGGGGCGGCGCTGGCCGAGATCGCCGCCTCTGGCCCGGCCCTCATCTTCGCCCATGCGGGCACGGTGCGGGCGGGGCTGGGGCTGGCCCTGGGCCATGCGCCGCTCGGCCTCGCCTTCGAGATCGCGCCCCTCTCCGCCACCCTGCTGCGCGCTTTGCCGGGCGGGCGATGGTCCGCCGGCTTCGTCAATCTCAGCCTCATTGCCTGACCCATGGCTCACACCGCTCCCGCCGCCATGCTGGCGGCGCTGGCCATAGACGCCGCTCTGGGCTGGCCCGCGCCGCTGTTCGATCGCATCGGCCACCCCGTCACCTGGATCGGCGGGCTGATCTCCTGGCTGGACCGCCACGCCAATCGCGGTACCCCCGCCCGGCAGCGTCTGGCCGGGGTGGGGACGGCGCTGCTGGTCATCGGGCTCAGCGCCGCCGTGGCCTGGGCGGTGCAAGCCCTGCTGCCCACGGGCTGGGGCGGTGTGCTGCTGGCCGGTGTACTGGCCTGGCCGCTGGTGGCAGCGCGCTCGCTGCACGAGCATGTGGCAGCCGTGGCCACCCCGCTGGCGCGCGGCGACCTGACGGGCGCCAGGAAGGCCGTGTCGATGATCGTGGGGCGTGATCCTGAAAAACTGGACGGCGCCGGGGTGGCGCGTGCGTCGCTGGAAAGCCTGGCCGAGAACGCCTCGGACGGCGTCATCGCGCCGCTGTTCTGGGGCGCGCTGTTCGGCCTGCCCGGTATCGCCGCCTACAAGGCCATCAACACGCTGGACTCGATGATCGGCCACCGCACTCCCCGGCATGAGGCTTTCGGCTGGGCTTCCGCTCGCATCGACGACCTCGCCAATCTCATCCCCGCGCGGCTTACCGGATTCATGTTCGCCTGCGTCTCCGCCCGCCCCAGCGCGGCGCTGGCCTGCATGTGGCAGGATGCCAGCCATCATCGCTCGCCCAATGCCGGCTGGCCCGAGGCGGCCATGGCCGGCGCGTTGGGCATACGCTTGTCTGGACCGCGCAATTATGACAACCGGATCGCGAACGAACCCTGGATAAACGCGTCCGGACATGACCCGGACGCCACGACGATCTTCGCGGGGCTGGCCCTGTACCGGCGCGCACTGACCGCCGGGGCAGTGCTGCTGGCCCTGGCGATGTGGTGAGGAAACCCTAATGCGTGACCATGGCGGCAATCTGGACGTGGCGATGCGGCATTACGGCGGCACACCGGATGAATGGATCGATCTCTCCACCGGCATCAACCGCCAGCCCTACAAGGTGCCGCCCATAGAGCCGGCGGCGTGGACGGCGTTGCCCGCCAGCGGCGCGCTGGCGGCGCTCATCGGCGCGGCGCGCGCGGCCTATGGCACGCAGGGGCAGGTGCTGCCACTCGCAGGGGCGCAAGCCGCCATCCAGATGATCCCACGCCTTGCCGCGCCGGGCCGGGCGCGCATCGTGGCGCCCACCTATAACGAGCATGCGGCGGCGCTGCGCGGTATGGGCTGGCAGGTCAAGGAGGTGTCCACGCCGGAAGCGCTGGCAGGGGCCGATCTGGCTGTCATCGTAAACCCGAACAACCCGGATGGGCGGCAGGTGGAGCCCGCACGGCTACTGGCGCTGCTGCCGTTGGTCGGCAGGCTGGTGGTGGATGAAAGTTTCGCCGACCCCACGCCCGCCTTGTCACTGGCCCCGCAGGCCGGGCGCGACGGGTTGATCGTGCTGCGCTCTTTTGGCAAATTTTTCGGGTTGGCGGGCCTCCGGCTGGGGTTCGCGCTGGCTTCGGCGGCGGATGCGGCGGCACTCGCCCAGCTGGCTGGCCCCTGGCCGGTGAACGGCCCGGCGCTGCAGATCGGCGCCTTAGCCCTCGCCGACACGGCCTGGGTGGCGGCAACCCGCCTACGGTTGCAGGCCGAAACCGGACGCATGGACGCGCTGGCGGCTGCCGTGGGCTGGCATCTGGCCGGCGGCACCGCCTTGTTCCGCCTCTACGAGACGCCGGACGCAGCGCAAGCCCAGCGGCGCTTGGCACACGCGCGCATCTGGTCGCGCATCTTCCCCTATTCCGCGCATTGGCTGCGGCTTGGCCTGCCCGGCACAGAGGCCGAATGGGCGCGCCTCGCCCAGGCCCTGACGGAGGCGCCCCATGCAATTTAGCCCCGGCACGGCGGAGATGCTGGAGACGCTGATGCGCTGGCGGCGCGATGTCCGGCATTTCCGCACAGACCCCGTGCCCGCCCCGGTGCTGGCGCGGCTGCAACAGGCCATGGAACTTGCCCCCTCGGTGGGCAATTCCCGCCCCTGGAGGGTGCTGCTGGTGGAAAGCCCGGCCCTGCGCGCCGCTGTGCGGGCGGAGTTTGTCCGCTGCAACGCTCAGGCCGCCGGAATTTACGAGGGCGAACAGGCGGCGGCCTATGCCCGGCTCAAGCTCGCCGGGCTGGACAACGCCCCGGTGCAGCTCGCCGTGTTCACCGACCTCACCCCCCAAGCCGGACACGGGCTTGGCCGCCAGACAATGCCGGAGACACTGGAGCAATCCACCGCCATGGCCATCCACACGCTCTGGCTGACGGCGCGGGCGGAGAATCTAGGCATGGGCATGGTCTCTATCCTGGAGCCCGCCGCCATGGAGGCGCTGTTCGCGGCGGCGCCTTGCTGGCGCTTCTCCGCCTATCTCTGCCTCGGCTGGCCGGAATTCACCGATGACACGCCGCTGCTCCATCGTGCGGACTGGCAGAAGAACACCGCCATGCCCTGGCAGATACGCTAGCCCGCCAGCGCCAGCAGGGCGGAGACGTCCGTATGCGCCTCCATATGCGCGGCCAGCGTGTCCAGCGCGTCCTCCACCCCGGCGGTGTAGTTCAGCCCGCCCGCCTGGCCGCCCAGGGCGCGCAGGAAACCCGCACGGAAGCCATCCGCCGCGAACAGCCCGTGCAGATAGCTGCCCATCACCAGCCCATCGGGCGATACGGCGCCTTCTCCTTGTCCGCCAATGCGCGCAAAGGGCCGCGCCCGCGCCGGGCCGGTGCTCTCACCGATATGGATTTCGTAGCCGGAGAACGCCGCGCCGCTGGCCTCATGCACGGCCTGCACCAGCCGCAGGCGCTTCTGCGGGCGCATCTCGGTCTCGATCTCCAGCAGCCCCAGCCCCTCGACTTCGCCGGGCGGGCCTTCCAGCCCCTCGGCGTCGCGGATCACCCGCCCCAGCATCTGGTAGCCGCCACATAAGCCCAGCACGGCCCCGCCGCGCCGGACATGCGCCCGCAGGTCGATATCCCAGCCTTGCTCGCGCAACGCCACGAGATCGCCACGCGTGGATTTGCTGCCGGGCAGAATCACCAGCACCGCATCGCCGGGAATGGCTTGGCCGGGGCGCACCATCACCAACTCCACGCCCGGCTCGGCGGCCAGCGGGTCGAGATCGTCGAAATTGGCGATGCGCGGCAAAGCGAGGCAGGCGATGCGCAACGCCCCGCCGCGCGCCCGCGGCCGGTACAAATCCTGGGCATCCTCCGCCGGCAAACGCGCCGCGCCGGGAAAATAGGGCAGCACGCCAAAGCCCAGCCAGCCAGTGCGCGCCGCGATCAGCGCATAGCCGTCATCAAACAAGCGCGGATCGCCGCGGAATTTGTTGATGATGAAGCCGCGAATCATCGCCGCGTCCGCCGGGTCCAGCACCGCCTGGGTGCCGACCATCTGCGCGATCACCCCGCCCCGGTCGATATCCCCCGCCAGCACCACGGGCACATTGGCGGCACGGGCGAAGCCCATATTGGCGATGTCCCCGGCGCGGAGATTCACCTCCGCCGGGCTGCCCGCGCCCTCCACGATGACAAGATCATGCCCCGCCTTCAGACGTTCGAAACTCTCCAGCACGCGCGGCATCAGGCTGGGCTTCAGCGCCGCGTAGTCCCGCGCCCGCAGTGTGGCCAGGCGCTGCCCCTGCACAATGATCTGCGCCCCGGTCTCGGCCTCGGGTTTCAGCAGCACCGGGTTCATGTCCACCACAGGCGGCAGCCCGGCGGCCAGAGCCTGCAACGCCTGGGCCCGGCCGATCTCGCCGCCATCCGCCGTCACCGCCGCGTTGTTGGACATGTTCTGCGGCTTGAACGGCGCCACGCTCAGCCCGCGCCGCCGCGCGGCCCGGCACAGCCCTGCCACCAGCAGCGATTTGCCGACATTCGAGCCCGTGCCCTGGATCATCAGCGCCGGCATTAAAACTCTACCCCCGGCTGCGCCTTGATCCCGGCGGGGAACGGATGCTTCACCTGCGTCATCTCGGTCACCAGATCCGCCGCCTCCACCAACTCCGGCGCGGCGTTGCGGCCGGTAAGCACCACATGCGTCATGGGCGGCTTCTCCTCGCGCAGAAAGGTGAGCACCTCGCCAAGATCGAGATAGCCGTAGCGCAGCGCGATGTTGATCTCATCCAGCAGCACCAGGCGCAGGGTTTCGTCGCGGATCAGATCTTTGGCTTTCTCCCACCCGGCCCGCGCGGCGGCGATGTCGCGGTCCTTGTCCTGCGTCTCCCAGGTGAACCCTTCGCCCATGGCGTAGAACTGGCACAGCTCCGAGAAATGTTCAGTCAACAGGCGGCGCTCGCCCGTATCCCACCCGCCTTTGATAAACTGCACCACGGCGCAGGGCATGTCGTGGGCAATGCAGCGCAGCACCATGCCAAAGGCGGCGGAGGATTTGCCCTTGCCCGCCCCTGTATGCACGATGACCAACCCCTTCTCCCCGGTCTTGCCCGCCATCATTTTGTCGCGCGCGGCTTTGATGCGCGCCATCTTGGCGGCGTGGCTGGCGGCGTCCTCTGGGGGCAGGGGCATGGCTTCATCCTGGGCAACGTTGCTTGACAATCGCTCCCGCATGCGGCCTGTCATGCGGTCGTGCTGGTGCCTGGCTTATGTCAGGCCAAAAGGGAATACGATAGGGGCTCCGGTCCCGAGGCGTAGCCGCCCCCGCGACCGTGACCGGAGAGGCCATCCATCGCCACTGGCAGCAGCCGGGAAGGCGGATGACCACAGGGCCCAACCGGCCCCTATCCGTAAGCCGGGAGACCTGCCAGCCGAGGATTGCAACGGGCGGACGGGGTGTGCCGCTGCCGGGTAAAGGGTGATGCCTGCCAAAGGCGCGCCCCCGGTTTCGCGCGCCCCGCCCGCCGGAGACTGAAGGATGCCAATGGGCGCGACGCTGCATGTCTGCATCACCTGCCGGGCCGGCACGGTGCCGGAGGAAGGCCAGCCCTGTCCCGGCACACGGCTACACGCGGCGCTGAGCCAGGAGGCCGCGCCTGAAGGCGTGCGCATCCGCCCGGTGGAATGTCTCTCCGCCTGCGGCAAGGGCCCGGCCATCGCGCTCTCCGCCCCTGGAAGCTGGTCCTATATCCACGGCCCCATGCAACCGGAGGATTCCGCCGTTATTCTAGCCTTTGCCGCCGCCTATGCCGCCACGCCAGATGGCATCGTGCCCTGGCGCGAGCGCCCGGCCCTGTTCCGCAAGCACGTAATTGCCCGCCTTCCCCCTCAGGAGACCAATGAATGACCGACCTCGCCAAAATCCCTGTCACCGTCGTCACGGGCTTTCTCGGCGCGGGCAAGACCACGCTGATCCGCCATTTGCTGCGCAACCCCGGCGGGCGGCGCTTGGCCGTGCTGGTCAACGAGTTCGGCACGGTGGGCGTGGATGGCGACATCCTGCGCGGCTGCGCGGATGAAAACTGCCCGGAAGACGCCATTCTGGAACTGGCCAATGGCTGCATCTGCTGCACGGTGGCGGACGAGTTCATCCCCACCATGGAGCGCCTGCTGGCCCTGCCGAACAGGCCGGACCATATCCTCATCGAGACCTCCGGCCTGGCTCTGCCCAAGCCGCTCTTGAAGGCGTTCGACTGGCCGGCGATCCGCTCGCGCGTGACGGTGGACGGCGTCATCGCCCTGGCCGATGCCGAGGCCGTGGCCGACGGCCGCTTCGCCCCGCTGCCCGCCGAAGCCGCCACGCCCACCGAGCATGAGACGCCGCTTTCCGAGGTATTCGAGGACCAGATGGCCTGCGCCGATCTCATCCTGCTCAGCAAGGCGGACCTCGCCGGAGCGGCGGGGCTGATGGCGGCGCGCGCCGCCATCGCCGCCGAGCTGCCACGGCCGGTGCCCATGCTGCCGGTGACGGAAGGCAACATCGACCCCGCCGTGCTACTGGGGCTGGGGGCGGCGGCGGAGGCCGATCTCGCCCAGCGCCCCTCGCACCACGATGCCGAAGATGGGCATGAGCATAATGACTTCGCGACCGTGGTGGTGGAACTGCCGGAACTGGCGTCGCCGGAACCCTTGCTGGCCGCCATTGAGCGCCTGGCGCGCGAGCAGAACATCCTGCGCGTGAAAGGGCATATCGCCATCGCGGGCAAGCCGATGCGCCTGCTGGTGCAGGCGGTGGGCCCGCGCGTGCGCAGCCAGTACGACCGCCCCTGGGGCGCGCAGCCCCGCGCCTCCCAGCTGGTGGTGATCGCCGAGATTGGCGATGTCGACGAGGCGGCGATCCGCGCCACCCTGGGCGGCTGACAGCGCGGCCATGCACATCGTCTTCCGCGAGAGCCACGGGCTGGAAGAGACGGAAACGCCCTTCGACCCCGGCCAGGACCCGGCTGATCTCGTGGTGCTCTCCTTCTCGGACAGCGATCTCGGCGCCTTCGCGGCGGCCTGGCATCAGGCCCAGGCGGCGGGGCGGGCGCTGCCCTCGCTACGCCTCGTCAATCTGGCGGCCCTTCGCCACCCTGTCTCGGTGGATAATTACGCCGAGGCGACGCTGCGCGGGGCCAAGGCGGTGCTGGTCCGGCTGATCGGCGGCGAAGCCTATTGGGCCTATGGGCTCACCAGCCTGCAAACTCTGGCCCGCGAGACAGGGCTGCACCTCGCCATCCTGCCCGGTGACGGCCGGCCCGACCCGGCGCTGGACGCGCTTTCTACCCTACCTATCCCCGCGTTGCGCGAACTCGCCCGGCTCTGCGAGATGGGCGGCGCGGCGGCGGCCGAGGCAGCGCTGGCCCGTCTGGCCCAGGAAGCCGGGCTGAACGTGGCGGCGGTGCCCAGTCCGCCCCCTCTGCCTGAATGCGGGCTGTATCTGCCGGGGGCTGGCGCCGTGTCCGCCTTGCCTGCGGGGGCGGGGGCTGACGTGCCGGTGATCTTCTACCGTTCCTATCTCACCGCTGCCGACACCGGGCCCATCGACGCGCTCATCCCCGCGCTGACAGAAGCCGGGTTCAACGCCTACGGGCTGTTCGTGCCGTCGCTGAAGGCCCCGGCTGCGGCGGATTGGGTGGCCCGGCATCTGGCCGCCCGCCCGCCCGCCGCCATCGTCAACGCCACGGCCTTCTCCGCCACCGGCGAGACCGGCGCCACACCGCTGGACGGCCCCGGCGCGCCGGTGTTCCAGGTGGCACTCTCCACTGCCCTGCGGCGCGACTGGGAAGCCGCCGCGCGTGGCCTCTCCCCGGCTGATCTCGCCATGCATGTCGCCCTGCCGGAAATCGACGGCCGCCTGTTCGCGGGCGTGGTCAGCTTCAAATCCTCCGGCAAGCGCGATGAGTCGCTGCAATATTCCCGCTTCACCCACCGCGCCGTGCCAGAGCGCGTGGCGGCGGTGGCGGCCAAGGTGGCGGCGTGGCACCGCCTCGCGGTCACGCCCGCCCCGGCGCGGAACTTCGCCCTGGTGCTCTCCACCTATCCCGGCCGGCCGGATCAGATGGCCCATGCGGTGGGGCTGGACACGCTAGCCTCCGCCAACGCGCTGCTGGAGGATTTACGGGCAGGGGGCTACACCGTGGCACCCGTGCCGGAGCTGCCGGAACGTCTGCGCCAGGCCAGCCTCGCCTGGCCCCTGACCGAATACCGCACCGCGCTGGCGCAATTGCCGGAGCCGCTGCGCGCGGCCCTGGCCGAAGCCTGGGGCGCGCCGGAAGATGATCCGTTGGCACTGAACGGCGCATTCCATTTCCAGGCGGTGCAGGCGGGGAGGGCTCTGGTGGCGTTGCAGCCCGAACGCGGCCAGGCAGCGGGGCGCGAGGGCGCGTATCACGACCTCGCCGCCACGCCCTGCCACGGCTATGTGGCGTTTTACCTCTGGCTGCGGGGGCGGGGCCTGCACGCGCTGGTGCATATGGGCGCGCATGGCACGCTGGAATGGCTGCCGGGCAAGGCCGTGGCGCTCTCGGCCGAATGCTGGCCGGAGGCGCTCATCGGCCCCCTGCCGGTGATCTACCCCTTCATCGTCAACGACCCCGGCGAGGCCGCCCAGGCCAAGCGCCGCACCGGGGCGGTCACCATTGGCCATCTGCCCCCGCCGCTGGCCGAAGCTGGCCTGCCCGAGGGGCTGACCCAGCTGGAGGCGCTGCTGGATGAATACGCCACCGCCGAGGGGTTGGACCCGCCCCGGCGTAACCGGCTGATCAGCGCCATACGCGAAGAAGCACAGGCGCGCGGCATCGAGCAGGATCTTGGCCTGCCGCCGGAAGCCTCGCTGGCCGAGGCGGTGACGCGTATCGACCGCTTCGTCTGCGACCTGAAGGAAAGCCGGTTTGGCGAGGGGCTGCATATTTTTGGTCGGGGCGAATGCGGCGCCGAGGAGCGGGCTGGTTTGCTGGCGGCGCTGGCGGGACGGCGCGTGCCGCCCGGCCCTTCCGGCTCTCCGGCGCGCGGGCGGCGGGACGTGCTGCCCACGGGGCGCAACATGTTCGCCGTGGACCCGCGCGCCGTGCCCACCCCGGCGGCCCACGCCCAGGGCGTGAAGCTGGCCGAGGAGCTGCTGCGAAAGCATTTGCAGGATCAGGGCGACTGGCCGAAGGGGCTGCTTGTTGACCTCTGGGGTTCGGCCACCATGCGCACGGCGGGCGAGGATTTTGCCATGGCGCTGCATCTGGCCGGGCTCGCCCCGCGCTGGCAGGCGGGAGGCGGCCGGGTGGATGGCTTCGAGATTCTGCCCCTGGCGATGCTCGGGCGCCCGCGCATCGACGTCACTTTGCGCGTCTCCGGCCTGTTCCGGGATATCTTCCCCCAGCTTGCCCAGCTCTTCGAGGCAGGGGCGGCGGCGCTGGCCGCACGCGGGGAAGACCCGGCGGACAACCCCTACGCCCAGCCTGCCCCCCGCGTCTTTGGCCCCAAGCCCGGTGCATACGGGCTGAACATGGGCGCGGCGCTGGACGAATTCTCGCCCGAGGCGCGTGGCCGCGCGGCGGAGGCATGGCTCACCGGCTCGGGCTGGAGCATCGGCGCGGACGGGCAGGCGCGGGAGGACCTGCCAGCGCTGGAAGCGCGGCTTGCGGGCACGGATGGTTTTGTTCACGCCCAGGATCTGCCCGAGACCGATTTGCTGCTGGCCACCGACTACGCCGCGCATGAGGGCGGGTTCGCCGCCGCCATGGCGCACCTTGGCCATGCCGCCCCGGCGCTCTACCATCTGGACGTGACCCGCCCGGACCAGCCTTGCGCCCGCAATCTACCCGAGGAGATCGCCCGCGTAGTGCGGGCGCGCGCCGCCAACCCGGCCTGGGCCGAGGGGATGATGGCGCATGGTTTCCGCGGCGGCGCCGAAATCGCCGCGACGCTGGACCACATGGCCGCCTTCGCGCATTTGGCCAATGCCGTGCCCGCGCATCTGTTCGACCTGTATCACGAGGCAACACTCGGGCGGCCCGAGGTGGTGAGTTTCCTGGCGCGGGAGAACCCGGCGGCGCTGGCGCGGCTGCACGATGTCTTCCACCGCCTGCGCGCGGCTGGGCTGTGGTGCACGCTGAGCAACGCCATTGCCGCCAGCCTGGAGGGCGGAGCGTGAACGGCGGACTGATCAAGGGCTGGTGCCCCGGCGCGCATCGCCCGATGGCGGCCGAGGACGGGCTGATCCTGCGCATCCGCCCGCCCGGGGGACGGCTTTCCAGTGCCCAGGCGCGGGGGCTGGCGGATCTGGCCCGCGCGCATGGCCAGGGCACTCTATCGCTGACCACCCGCGCCAATGTGCAGATGCGCGGCATCGCCCCGGCTGACCACGCCGCGATCCTGGCACGGCTGGCGGCACTCGGCCTGCTGGATGCAGATGCCGCCGCCGAGCAAGCGCGCAACATCGCCGTCACGCCGTTCTGGCGGGCGGGGGACGGCACGCTGGAACTAGCCACAGCCCTGGCCGACGGGCTGGCGAACTTATGCGGCCTGCCCGCCAAATTCGGCTTCATGGTGGATACCGGTCCCGCCCCGGTGCTGGGTGGCACTTCCGCCGATATACGCTTCGAGCGCGCAACGGACGGCACGTTGCTGCTGCGGCCCGACGGTGCCACCCAAGGCCAGCCCGTACAAACGGCGGAGGCAGTGGCGCGAGCATTGGCGCTGGCGGGCTGGTTCATCGCCTCGGGCGGGGTGAAGGACGGGCGGGGGCGCATGCGCACGCATCTCGCCACGGGGCACACCCCGCCGCCGGGCTTGGCAGGCACCACACCCAGCGCCGCCGCCCTGCCGGAGCCGCTGCCCGGGCCGTGCGCGGCGGGTGTTCTTGCCGCCTTCGCCTTTGGCGAGCTGCAAGCTGAAACGCTGGACGCCCTGGCTAGGCTGAGCGGGGAAATCCGGCTGACCCCGTGGCGGATGCTGCTGCTCCCCGGCCTTGCCACGCTGCCGCCGCTGCCGGGACTGATCGCCGACCCCGCCTCGCCGCTGCCGCGCGTCTTTGCCTGCACCGGCGCGCCGGGCTGCGGCCAGGCCCTGGGGGAAACCCGCGCCTGGGCGGCGGGCCTCGCCTCGCATCTGCCCCCGGGGATGTGCGTGCATGTCTCGGGCTGCGCCAAGGGTTGTGCCCACCCGGGGCCAGCGGATGTCACCCTCACGGCCACGACGGCGGGCTTCAGCCTCATCCGCAATGGCGCCGTCAGCGCCGCGCCGGAGATGGAGGGACTTGACCCGGAGAGCCTCCTCCGCCACCCCGAACGGATTTTCGGAATCTGCTGATGCCCCATGCCTACGAGACAGATGGCGCCGCCATCTACCGCCAATCCTTCGCCACCATCCGGGCCGAGGCCGCCCTGGCCACATTCACGCCCGAGGAGGAGCCGGTGGTGGTGCGGATGATTCACGCGCTGGGGCTGGTGGGGCTGGAGCGGCATGTGCGCTTCACGCCCGGCATGGTGGCGGGGGCACGCGCGGCGCTTGAGGCTGGTGCGCCCATTCTCTGCGATGCCCGCATGGTCAGCGAGGGCATCACCCGCCCGCGTTTGCCCGCCGGGAACGACGTGATCTGCACCCTGCGCGACCCTGCCGTACCCGCGCTGGCGGCACGGCTCGGCACCACGCGCAGCGCCGCGGCGCTGGAGCTGTGGCGACCATATCTGGGCGGGGCGGTGGTGGCCATCGGCAACGCGCCCACGGCGCTGTTCCATCTGCTGAACATGCTGGAAGATCCTTCCTGCCCGCGCCCGGCGGCGATCATCGGCTGCCCGGTCGGCTTTGTCGGCGCGGCGGAATCCAAGGCGGCGCTGTTTGCCGCCCCGCCAGCCCCGGCGCTCATCGTGGAAGGGCGGCTCGGCGGCTCGGCCGTGACCGTGGCGGCGGTCAACGCCATCGCCAGCCGAGCGGAATGAGCATGGGCCGGATCATCTGCGTGGGGCTCGGCCCGGGCGACCCGGATCTGATGAGCGTGCGGGCCAGCCGCCTCGTCGCCGGGGCGCGGCACGCCGCCTATTTCCGCAAGGCCGGGCGGCAGGGGCAGGCGCGGCGCATCGTGGCCGGGCTGCTGCGCCCGGACTGCGTGGAGTACCCGATGGAATACCCCGTCACCACCGAGCTGCCTTTCAACAGCCCGCTCTATATCAATCTGCTTTCCAGCTTTTACGATGACTGGGCGGCACGGCTGGCCGAACTCGCGAGGACGGAGGAGGTCATCGTGCTCTGCGAGGGCGACCCGTTCTTCTACGGCTCCTTCATGCATCTGCACACAAGGCTGCGCGGCCGCGCAGCGGTGGAGGTGGTGCCGGGGATCACCGGCATGTCCGGCTGCTGGACGGCGACGGGCGAGCCCATCACCTGGAGTGACGACGTGCTCACCGTGCTCACCGGCATTCTGCCCGAGGCCGAGCTGACTCGCCGCATGCGCGACAGTGACGCGCTGGTGGTGATGAAGACCGGCCGCAATCTGCCGAAGATTCGCCGGGCCCTCAGCACCGCCGGGCGGCTGGAGCAGGCTTGGCTGGTGGCGCACGGCACCACACGGCAGGAACGCGTGCTCCGCCTAGCCGAAATGCCGGAGGAGGAATGCCCGTATTTCGCGATTGTGCTGGTGCACGGGCAGGCGCCGGCATGAGCGGCTGGCTGGCCATTGCCGGGCTCGGCCCGGGCGATGACGCACTGCTGACTGGCGAGGCGCGCGAGGCGCTGGCGCTGGCGACAGACATACTAGGTTACAATCCGTATGTCGCCCGTATCCAGCCCCGGCCGGGGCTAACCCTGCACCCCTCGGACAACCGGGAGGAACTCGCCCGCGCCCGCCATGCATTGCGCCTGGCAGCGGCGGGCGGGCGTGTGGTGATCGTCTCCTCCGGCGACCCTGGCGTGTTCGCCATGGCGTCGGCGGTGTTCGAGGTGCTGGGCGAGCATGAGGACTGGCTGTGTCTGGATATCCGCGTGCTGCCCGGCATCACCGCCATGCTGGCAGCCGCCGCGCGGGCGGGCGCGCCGCTGGGGCATGATTTCTGCGCCATCAACCTCTCGGATAATCTCAAGCCCTGGGCGCTGATCGAACGCCGCCTGCGCCTTGCCGCCCAGGCCGATTTCGCCATGGCCTTCTATAATCCGCGCTCAGCCTCCCGGCCCGAGGGGCTGGGCCGCACCCTGGCCGTGCTGCGCGAGGAATGTGAGAAGGAGCGGCTGCTGGTGTTCGCCCGGGCCGTGAGCACGCCGCAGGAACGGCTCACCACCGTGACGCTAGCAGAGGCCACGCCGGAGATGGCGGATATGCGCACGGTAATTCTGGTGGGCAACAAGGCGACCACGCGGGTAGGACGGTTCGTCTACACCCCGAGGCGGGCGGAATGAGCGAGCCAGGAGAGCGCGTCCTCCACATTTGCCGCCACCTGCCGCACGGGCGGGGTTGGGCGCTCGATCATCAGCACCTTCAGCCTCAGCGCCCTGGCGGCGTCGAGCTTGGCGCGCGCAGCTTCGCCCCCGGCATTTTTGGCGATGATGAGTTCAATGCGGTGCTGGCACAGCAAGGCGAGGTCATCGGCCAGGGTGAATGGCCCGCGCGCCAGCACAATTTCGGCCCGGGGCAGAGGCAGCGGCGCGGTTGGCGGGTCCACCAGACGCAGCAGATAGAAATGCTCCGGCGTGGCCGCGAATTCGGCCACGCCCAGGTTGCCGATGGCCAAAAAGATTCGCGCGGGCCGAGC